>JAGYID010000172.1 GCA_018606725.1 Acidobacteriota bacterium | reverse complement strand
GTTACGTAGTCTGAACCCGGTCCCGGGTACAGACACCCCTCCCTTCTTCACCCCAGTTCAGAGAGTCGGCGTCGTCGCGGGGTTTTGAGTCCCGCGTTAGTCCCGGAGCCAGGTCGGCAGTCGTGCCGTCGGTGCGCGGGCCTGTCCCGCGCACCCCTTTGCACCCCGTGTTCTTAGAAGAGGAGCGTCGTGCTCGAGAAGCAGGAGATGACAGCCAAGGAGACGCCGGGCCAGGTGCCGGGCAAGATGCGGGACCCGATGCCGGATGCCGCGCTGACCCGCCGGGTCGAGAAGGGGGTCGCCACCCTGACCCTGTCCCGCCCGGCGGCCCGCAACGCGCTGACGATCGAGATGATCGAGGCGCTGCACGCCGAGCTCGACCGCATCGAGCGCGACCCTTCAGTCCGCGGTCTCGGGCTCGCCTTCGGCGGCTACCTGGTGGCGACGACGCGCGCCCGCTTCGCGATGCCGGAGTCGCGCATCGGCTTCCTGCCGGACGTCGGCGCCACGTGGGAGCTGAAGCGGCGTCTGGGGCTGCCGCTGGCGCGCTACTTCGCCTGGACCGCGGAGTCGTTCGACGGCGCCACGGCGGTGCGCTGGGGGTTCGCCGACGCCCTGATCGAGCCGCAGCAGATTGAGACGCTGGTCGCCTCCCTCGGCCGGGCGGCGCGCGGCGAGTCGGGGCCGCGGCTGAACGGCTCGGCGGAGATCGCCTTCCTGCACGCCCGCGTCGCCGGCGGCGTGCCGGCGTTCCAGGGGCGCTGGACCAAGGAGCCGGGACGCTCGGAGCCGTCGGAATGGGCGTGGGCCCGCCGCCACTTCGCGGCGGCGACGCCGCCCGACGTGCGGCGCTCGCTGGAGCGGGCCGCCGCCGGCGAGGGGAGCGCCGCCATTGGCGAGGCCGACAGCGCCGGCGTCGGCGACGCCGAGCGCGACTGGGCGGCGGCGACGCTCGCCACCCTGCGCCGCCGCAGCCCGGTGTCGATCTGGGCCGCCGACCTGCTGCTGCACCTCGACTACGAGTCGGCGGGCCGCGATGACGCGTGGCGCGGCGATCTGCGCGCGGCGCTGTCGGACGCGGCGATCGAGACACCCGAGCTGCAGGCCGGGGCGGGCGCCGAGCCGCGGGCCCTGGCGCTGTCGACCGAGTTCCTGTTCGCCTCGGCGCTGTTCCGCCATCCCGATTTCGCCGAGGGGGTGGGCGCCTTCCGCGACCGCCGCGAGCCCGACTTCCCGTCGGCGCGCGAGCCGCTCGGCGTGCACCGCGCCCTGATGACCGAGCGGGCCGGCTGGTCGCTGCTGCGCCACGCGGCGCGGCTGGCGCGCAACCCGTTCTGGCTGGAGATCGCCAGGACCGAGCTCGACTGGATCCGGCCGCCGCAGCGCGGCTACGACCCGGCGGCCTTGCCGCGCGTCGAGTGGTTCGCCGACGGCACGCTGAACGCCAGCGCCGAGGCGGTCGATCGCTGGGTGGCGCGCGGCCGCGGCGCGCGGACCGCCTTCCTCTGGGAAGGGGACCGCATCGACGGCGACCGACGGCCGCTCGAGCAGCGGGTCATGACCTACGCTGAATTGCTCGGCGAGGTGCGGCGCTGCGCCGCGGCGCTGCGCGCGCTCGGGATCGGGCGCGGTGACAGCCTCGTCCTCTACATGCCGAACATCATCGAGACCTACGTCGTGCAGCTGGCCTGCGCCCGCGTCGGGGCGGTCTACCACCCGGTGTTCGCCGGGTTCGCGCGCGAGGAGCTGAGCGACCGGCTGCACATGATGGGGGCGCGCGTCCTGATCACCGTGGACGGCGCCTTCCGCAAGGGCGAAGTCATCCAGTACAAGCGCGACTTCGTCGACCCGGCGCTGCGCGACTTCGTGCCGGTCGGCGCGGCGCTCGCCGCCGCGGCGGCGGAGCTGTCCGGGGGCGGGGACGCCATCGCCCTGGCGCGGGAGATCCTCGCCGACAAGGTGACCGTCGAGAAGACCAAGCTGCGCGCCCTGCTGGCGCGCGCGCTGGCCGAGGTCCGCGCCGGCGGCGCCCGCCGCGGGGCCCAAGGCGGCGCGGCCAGCGACGCCGGAGCCGAAGGCGGCGCTGCCGCCGAATCGGGGCCGCCGGCCGCGACTGGTGGCGCCGCCGGCGCGCCTGCGCCGCGGAGCCTGGACGGCATCCTGCTCGGTGACGCAACGACGCCGTTCGTCGACCGGATCGAGCGGGCCGCGGCGCACCTCGACCGCGAGGCGGAACGGCAGATCGCCGACCTGAGCGCCGAGGAGATGGCGCTCGACCCCGCCGACCGCGATGGCCTCCGGCGCTGCGCGGCGCGCATCGACGCGCTCCGCGGCGGCGTCGACCGGGTCGTCGTGCTGCAGCGGCTCGGCAGCCGCGACGATGCCGGCTTGCTCGAGGGGCGCGACCTCGCCTGGGACGAGTTTCTGGCGGCGGGGCAGGCGTTTTCCTCCGAGCCCGAGGAGATGGCGGCCGAGGACGCGCTGTTCGTCATGTTCACCTCCGGCTCGACCGGCAAGCCGAAGGGGCTGGTGCACACGCACGGCGGCTACCTGGCCCGCTTGCCGTTCCTGCTGCGGACGGTGTTCGGCCTGTCGCCCGACCAGCGCATCCTGACGGTCGCGGACCCCGGCTGGATCACCGGGCAGTCGTACGTCTGCTGGGGACCGCTGGTGTACGGCATGACCAGCGTCCTGGTCGGCTTCGTGCCGGTCGAGGACCGCCTGTGGGCGGCCATCGAGCGCTACCGCGTCAACTTCCTGAAGACCGGCGTCACCGGCATCCGCGCCGCCATGGGGGACGATCCCGAGTACATCCGCTCGCACGACCTGTCGAGCCTGCGCGCCGGCACGGACGGGCCCGACCCGCGCCGCTACACCTCGTGCTCGTGCGCCGAGCCGCTCGACGCCGCCGTGCAGGCCTGGTGGGAGACGCACATCGGGCCGATGCAGAACTGCTACTGGCGCACCGAAGACTCCGGGCCGGAGACCGGCTGCGCCCCGACCGCCTTCCCGCAGACGCCGGACGCCGCGGCCCGGCCGCTGCCGTGGGCCGACCTCGCCATCTTCGTGATTCACGACGAGGAGGGGAATCGCCTGCCGCCGCGGCCGGCGGCCCGGCACGAGAAGGGGACCGTCTTCGTGCGTCATAACCCGGGGATCGCCCGCGGCACCTGGGCCCGCCCCGGGGATGGGGCGGTGGGCGACGGCGGGCCGCAGGCGGCGGACGACGCCGCGCTGCGGGCGGGCGCCGCCTGGCGCAGCGACCGGCGCTACCGCGACATCTATCACGCCGACGTGCCGGGCTGGCACAACACCGGCGACGCGGCGGTCGCCAACGACGACGGGACGCTGACCTTCCTCGGCCGCGACGATGAAGTGCTCAACGTCAGCGGTCACCGGGTCGGCACGCAGGAAATCGAAGGCGCGGTGCGCGGCCATGCCGCCGTCGCCAACGTCGCGGCGATCGGCATCCCGGCCGAGGTGCGCGGCGACAATCCGGTGCTGTTCGTCATGCTGCGGCAGGGCGCGGCCGCCTCCGGGCTGCTCGACAACCAGCTGCGCGAGGCGGTGGCCGAGGTGAAGGGCAGCCACGTCGCGCCGACCACCGACTTCATCTTCTATGTGCCGGCGCTGCCGATAACGAAGAGCGGCAAGATCCTGCGCCGCTTCCTGAAATACGCCGCCGCCCTCGACCGCGACACGCTCGCCGGCATCCTGCGCGCGCTGCGCGATGAGGCGACCCAGCGCGGTCTGCTCGCCGCCGATCGCGAGACGCTCAACGCGCTGTTCCCGCCGCTGCTCCGGCAGGGGCGGACCCTGCGGCTGGGAAGCGTGGCGACCGTCGACCGGATGGAGGCGCTGGTCGAGGTGCTGCGCGCGGTGGCCCGCCGTCGCGAGATCGAGGACGGCATAGCACCCGCCGCCGGCGCCGTCGGTTCAAGGGGGGGGGCGGCGGCCCTCGCCGCCGCGGCCGCGGACGCCACCGGTCCGGAGGCCGCCGACCAACGGCGCTACCGGCCGTACGCCGCCGCCGCCGACGACATCTACCGCCTCGGTCGCACCGATTTCCGGCCCGGCATCGATCCGCTGCCGCCGGCGCAGGAAGCCTGGGCGATGACGCGCGACGCCGACGGCCGGCCCGCCCACGGCGAGCCGCAGACGGCGCTGGTCAAGGTGATCGAGCCGGCGCCGCGCGATCCGGAGCCGCACGAGGTGATCGTCCAGAACCTCTACGCCGGCTCGACCCACAACGTCCTGCACGCGCTCATGGCCGATCCGGCGTCGCCGTTCGACTGGCACCGCCAGCCGTATCACGTCCTCGGCAGCGGCGCCGTGTGCCGGGTCGTCGCCTGCGGCGTCGAGGTCGAGCGGCAGGGGCTGTTCACGCCGGGCCAGCTGGCGGTCAATTTCCCTGCGACGCATCGGGTCCTGGATCCCAGGGTGTCCGAGGACGCCATGCACGCCGGCTTCGAGATCCAGGGGTTCGAGACGCCGGGCGGCACGCTGCGGCCGTTCGACCGGCTGCAGGCGACCCAGCTGCTGCCGCTGCCGAAGGGGCTGACCCTCGAGCAGGCGGCGTCGTTCATGCTGAACCTGGTCACCGTCTACCGCGCCCTGACCCTGAAGCTGGCGATCCGGCCCGGCACGCGCCTGCTGATCGAGGGGGCGACCGGCGGCACCGGCGCCCTGGCGGTCGAGGTCGGCCGCAGGCTCCAGGCGCGCATCACCGGCCTGGTCAGCGACGCGGCGCGCGGCCGGCAGGCGATCGAGGCCGGGGCGGCGGCGTTCCTGAACCGCCTCGACCCGCGGGTCAAGGAGCTGTGGTCGCCGGTGCCGGACGAGCCGCGCGCCTGGGAATCGTGGCACGAGGCGGGCGCGCCTCTCCTCGATGCCCTGCGCGATGCCAACGATGGCCTGCTGGCCGACGCCGTCGTGTCGTTCAGCGGCCGGGACGCCTTCGGGCGCCTGGTGCAGATGCTGGCCCCCGGCGGGCGGCTGACCTTCTTCGGGGCGTTCCGCGGTTACTGCCTGCGCTTCCTCGGCAAGCCCGGCGCCGACGCGGCGCCGGCGGAGATGTTCGAGCGGGCCGGCCTCCGCCCGGGAGCGGCCGTGCTGGTGCATTACGGCGCCGGCGCCCGCGATGACCAGGC
>JAGYID010000073.1 GCA_018606725.1 Acidobacteriota bacterium | reverse complement strand
CGACACGGTCTACGGCCTGCTGCACTCGTCGCAGATCGACGGGGGGCAGAACTACGCGGCCTT
The DNA here is from genome assembly GCA_018606725.1 of Acidobacteriota bacterium. GTDB lineage: Bacteria > Acidobacteriota > Polarisedimenticolia > Gp22-AA2 > Gp22-AA2 > JAGYID01. The sequence continues at coordinate 14,665 of JAGYID010000073.1, read as the reverse complement.
CCGCGATCAGCAGATCGACGCCTGGCTCGATGCCGCCCGCGCCGCGCCCGACCCTGCGGCGCGGCGCACTCTGTACGCGGCAATCGATCGGCGGCTGCGGCAGCAGGCGCCATATGCGCCGTTGTTCCACCCGATCATCCTGGGCGCCCTGTCCCGCCGGATCGGAGGGCTCGATCCTTCGCCGCGCGGCCTGCTCGATCCCTACCCCGGTCTGGCCGGCGCCTGGGCCGAAGCGGGGGGCTCGTGACCGCGTTCCTTATCCGGCGCGCGTTGTCGGCCCTGCCGACTCTCTTCGGCATCAGCGTCATCGCGTTCCTCATCCTCGGCCTGCTCCCGTCGGACCCGCTGCTCTCCTGGTCGCCCGGGGCGGCGGCCCCCTCCGCCGAGGCGATGGCCCGCGCCCGCGATGCGCTCGGCCCCGAGCCCGGCCCGGTGGCGCGTTATGCCGACTGGGGGCTCGGGGTGCTGCGCGGCGATCTGGGACGCTCGCGGCGCGACGGACGGCCGGTGGCGGAGGTGATCGGCGAGGCGTTGCCGTTCACGCTGGTCCTCAACCTGTGCGCCGTCATGGCCATCTACGGGCTGGCCCTGCCGTTCGGCTTGCTGGGGGCCGTCCGCCCCGCGTCGATGACCGATCGACTCGGCCGGTGGACGCTGCTCGCCCTGTATACCGTGCCGTCGTTCGCCGCGGCTCTCGTCCTGCAACAGATCTTCGCCATCCGGCTGCGATTGCTGCCGCTGCACGGCGTCTCCGGGCCCGAGACGCTTGCCGGACTCGCCGCCCTCGCCGACCGCCTTCGACACCTGGTGCTGCCGGCGGCATGCCTGGCGCTCTCCGGCTGGGCCTACGTCGCCCGCTACGCGCGCGCTGCGTTCCGCGAAGCGCTCGGTCAGGGCTTCCTGGCGGCCGCCCGGGCGCGCGGCCTGTCGCGCCGGCGCGCGCTCCTGCACCTCGCCGCCAATACCGCCGTCCCGCTGCTCACGCTCCTGAACGCGGTGATACCCGGGCTGGCCGGGGGCAGCGTCCTGGTGGAACAGATCTTTTCCTGGCCCGGCGTCGGCAGGCTCTATCTGGCGGCGATCGAGGGGCGCGATACGCCGGTGCTGCTCGGGCTGACGCTTCTGTCCGGAACGCTGGTCCTGGCGGCCCAGGTGGCGGTCGATCTCCTGTACGCCGTCGCCGAACCGCGGTTGCGCGCGACCCTCATCGAGACACCCGCCGATGTCGTCTGAATCCCGTCCTGGGTATCTGCTGCCGGCCGCCATCATCGCCGGGCTCTTCCTGGCCGGCCTGCTGGCCCCGGTCCTTGCCACCGAGCGGCCCCTCGTCGCCGTCATCGGCGGCAGGCTGGTCCTGCCGGCCTTCGCCGGGTTGCCCCTGGTCGGGCCGCTGTTCGACGCCGACCGGGCACGCGGCATCGATTGGACGTCGCCGCCGGCGGAGGCCCGCGTCGTGCTGCGCGCCCCGGTGCCGTTCTCCGATCGCGGCGTCCGCCTCGACGAATCGCTGCGCCCGCCGGATCGGCGGCACCCCTTCGGCACCGACGCACTCGGCCGCGATCTGCTCGCCCGCTGCGTGCACGGCGCGAGGGTCTCGCTGCTGGTCGGCTTCGGGGCCGGCGCGCTGGCCCTGCTCGTCGGCTGCGCGCTCGGAGCGATCGCCGGGCTGCGCGGCGGCGGCGTCGATCTGGCGATCGTCCGGCTCACCGACGTGCTGTCGTGCTTCCCGGCCTTCATCCTGGCGCTGGCGTTCGTGGCGGCGTGGGGGCGCCCCGGGCTGCCGCCGCTCGTCGCCGGCATCGTCCTGAGCCGCTGGACCGGAAGCGCCCGGCTGGTGCGCGGCGAGACGCTGAAGCGCCGGGGCGGCGATCTCTGGGTCGCCGCCCGCGCCACCGGGGCGGCGGGGCCGAGGTTGTTCCTGCGTCACCTGCTGCCGCTTTTGGCCGCGCCGCTGTCGGTCGTGGCGGTGTTCGGCGTGGCGCAGGCGATCATCCTGGAGTCGGGCCTGAGCTTCGCCGGGCTGGGTGTCGAGCCGCCGACGCCGTCGTGGGGGGCCATCCTGGCGGAAGCGCTGCCGGGCTCCGGCGCGGCGTGGTGGCCGATCGCCTTCCCGGCCGCTTCCCTGTTCATCGTCCTCGGGGCGTTGTGCGTCGCGGCCGAGCGGCTCGAGAGCGCCTGGCGTTCCTCCGCAGCGCGTTGACGCCCGCGGCCCGGGCCCGGAGCGGCCCCGCGGCGGGGACGGCGTCAGGAGACGGGCGCGTCGAAGAAGAAGTGGCAGACGCGGTTCCTGCCGGTGTGCTTCGCCTGATACAGTCCCCGGTCGGCGATCGCCACCAGGTCCGCCGGGTTGTGCGCGTCATCGGGGAAGGTCGCCACCCCGACGCTCACCGTGATATGCAACGGCCGGCCGACGCCGGGCAGCTCGAGGATGGACTTTTCGATCTCGGCGCGGATCTTCTCGCCGACCGCCGAGGCATCCTGGGGCGGCGCATCTTGAAGGACCGCGGCGAACTCCTCGCCACCGTAACGCGCCACCGCGTCCGACCGCCGCAGGGCGCGCCCCGTGGCCTGGGCGACGTGCCGCAGCACTTCGTCGCCGGTCTGGTGTCCGTAGGTGTCGTTGAAACGCTTGAAATTGTCGATGTCGATCATCAGCAATGACAGCGGCCGGCCGACGCGCCGGGCCCGCTCGATCTCCTGGGCGAGGAGGGTCAGAAAGTGCCGGTGGTTGTAGACCCCGGTCACTCCATCGAGCTCCGCCAGGCGTTTGGTCGCCAGCAGCAGGCGCTGCGTCTCGACCGCCACTGCGGTCAGGTCGGCGCAGCGCTGCAGGACCGCGAAGTCGTCCGGATCGAAGGCGTGCGAACGGCGGCAGGAGACGCGGAAGGCGCCCATGATCTGCCCCCGCGCCCGCAGCGGAATCACCATGTCGCTGCGCATGCCGTCCGGCGCCACGCCCTCGACGAAGCGCAGCTCGGTGCGGATGTCGTTCCGCCACAGCGGCCGGGTGGTGCCGATGACCCATCCGAGCAGGTGCGAACGGGAGGCCGGCAGCCGTTCCGGCTCGCGCCGCTCGCCGCCTGACGCCACCTGCCGGACCACCACGCTGTCCTCCTCGAGGAGCCCGAGGGCGGCGCCATCGACCGGGAACAACCGGCCGAGCGCCTTGGACAGGGTCTCCAGCAGCGAGTCGAAATCCTCCGCACCCGCGGTGGCCGAAGCGATCTCCATGAAGCTGAGGAGGAGTCGCCGGTCGGCCGACTCCGACCCCGACAGCCGCTCCGGAGCATCCCGGGAGGGGATGGTCACTTCAGGCGGATCGCGGCGGCGCCGCCGGCTGGCTGCCTCCGCCGGGCCGGTAGCCGGCAGGGTCGATGGCGACGCGGATGAAGCCGGCCGAACGCACCGCCTCGGTCAGGCGGCGGCGCTCCTCCGGCGCGAGCGCCCGCGTCAGATCAACGCGGTCGATCTCGACGCGCGCCGAGGCGTCGGCCTGCACGCGCACCCTTACTTGACGATAGCCCAGGGCCCGCACCTGCTGCTCGGCGCGCTCGACGCGGGCCAGGGCATCGGCGGTCACCGGCGTGAAGCGCTGCAGCCGGGATGCCAGGCAGGCCATCGCCGGCTTGTCCCAGGTCGGCAGCCCGAAGTCCTTCGACAGGGCGCGGATCATCTGCTTCGTCAGGCCGGCCTCGAGGAGCGGCGCCCGGGCCCGCGCCTCGGCGGCCGCCCGCATACCCGGGCGATCGTCCCCCAGATCGTCGGGGATGGCGCCGTAAAGAATGAGCCGCCCGCCCGCCGCCTCGGCCAGCCGGCTCATGATCGCGAACAGCTCCTGCTTGCAGAAATAGCAGCGGCCGGCGTCATTGCGGGCGTAGCGTGGATCGTCCAGCTCGTGACTGTCGATCAGCAGATGACGGGCGCCGATGGCGCGCGCCAGCGCCGCCGCCTCGTCCCGCTCGGCGGCCGGCAGCGAGGCGGACACGGCGGTGACGGCGACGACGCCGTCACCCAGGACGTCGTGGGCCACCCTGAGCAGCAACGTGCTGTCGACGCCCCCGGAGAACGCCACCAGACAGGGGCCGACCTCCTCCAGGATCCCCTTCAGGACCTCGAGACGTTCTTCCACGCGGCTCCACCCTGGGCGGCGCGCCGGTAGAGCGCCGCGATGCCGGTTGCGATGACAACCTTGGCGAGATCGAACGGCAGGAACGGCCAGAGGCCGGCGCGGGCCGCGGTCGAGAGGTCACCGCCGAGATGGAACGCCAGCCACGGCAGGCCGCAGGCGTGGATGGCGATCGCTCCCGCCAGCAGCGATGCCGCCAACCCGCCCAGGCCCCATCTCCTGGTCGCTGTCTGCAACCGCCCGCTGACGTAAGCGCCGGCGACGAACCCGGCCAGGTAACCGCCGGTGGGCGACAGGAAATAAGGCGGCCCGCCGCCCGGCAACGCGAACACCGGCAGGCCCGAGAGTCCCAGCGACACGTAGGCGATCTGGCTGGCGGCACCGGCGCGCGCGCCGAGGCAGGCGCCGGCGAGCAGCACCGCGAGCGTCTGCAGGGTGGCGGGGACCGGCGTCCAGGGGAGCGGTACGCTGATTCTGGCTCCGGCCCAGGTCAGCACGGCGAAGCCGAGGACCGGCAGGACGCGCCCGGTGGCGCGCCGGAGGGCCCCTGCCTGCAGGCAATCCTTGAGCCCGCCCTCCGACAGGACCTCTCCTCGCGCCATGCTCCGGGTCTCGGTCATCCGGCTCCTGGGGTCTCCCGGGGGTCACCCGCTCACCGACGGGCGGGGCGTACGGATTCTAGGTTGATGCCGCCTCGACTGTCAACGAAACGGACGCCGGACCGCCCTGCATACGGATGCGTCATCCAGCCGTAACTTTTCCTTGACACAGAATCCCATTGACCGTATATGGGGGCCCGTTACGCTCAGTCTGTTTTGGTTTGCGCCGACTGCTGGACCATAAAAATTGAGAGTCATGGTGGCGGTCCCGGGGAGATCACTGCTCCGGATTGCTACCTTCGCCCTTCGCGGAGGGATGGTTATTATCTCACCCCGCCTTAATCCGACCGATCACCCGCTCCATCGCTCCGGCATCAACTTGACTTGTCACAAGACCAGCGCCATCACGTTCGATCCAGTTCCAACCGCAGTCTCTGCCCACCACCGAGGAGGCGCAGAATGAACGCACTCTCCGTATCGGGAGCCCGGTGTACCCGCGTCTTGGTCGCTTTCGGCCTGTGTCTGCTGCTCGCCAGCCCGGCCATCCTGCTCTGGGCCTCCAGGCCCGTGCAGATTCCCGGAGATCTGGCCGGCTCACAGGGCCTTCTGGCCCTCGACCTGGCGGATGCCCGCCGCCTCGAGGGAACGGCCCTGCCGGCGGCCCATGTCCGCCCGCCTGAGTTCGCCCCGTTCGGCGGCCCGCGCGAGGAAAGGCTGCTGCCCGGCAACGCCAGCGACGCCATCCTGACCAACCTGGGCCATGTCAGCCGCAAGGATGCGGCGGCCGCTTATCGCGATATCCCGGCTCGCCTCCTGCTGAACCCGAGCGAGATGAAGTCGATCGGGCGCGACCGCGGTCAACTCGCGGAGGGGCTGAATTTCCTCGTCGTCGACCTCAAGGGGAGATCGGCCGACGAGGCGCAGGCGTCATTGCGCAGCTCCGGCGCGCGCATCGTCGACTACCTGCCGAACTCGGTCGTGAAGGCCTATGTCGACGCACAGCGGATCAACGATCTCGCCGCCAACCCGCACGTCGCGTTCAGCCTGCCGGTGCACCCGGCCAACAAGATCTCCCTCGACACCGGAGTGCGTCCGACGCTGGAGGCGCGCCGCGCCACGGACCCCTTCCTGAAGCTCGAGATCTACGCCGTGCCCGGGACGACCGGCCTGCTCGATCAGATCAAAGGGCTCAAGAACGTGAAGGACGCCGTCGCCTATGGCGCGGATGGCCTCGGTGTCCTGGCGATGGTGCATCACACGGCGATCGCCGACATCGCGCGATTGCCCAAGGTGCAGTGGATCCAGGAGAGCCTGGAGTTCAAGAACCTGGACGCCGAGGGTCCGTCCCTCGTGCAGACCGGTTCCTGGGAAGACAGCATGGAAAGCCGGCCCTTCGACGATGCCGGCGTGGACGGCGGCGGCCTCGATACCAACGCCGACGGCCGGCGCCTGAACGACGGCACCGACACCGTGCCGCCGCAGATCGTGGCGGTGACCGACAACGGCATCTCGCTCGACACGCCCAGTTTCGCCGAGAGCGCCAGCGACCCCGGGACCGTCGGTCCGACGCACCGCAAGGTGCACACCATCCAGGGAATCGGCGACATCGCCCGGCGGACCTGCGACGCCGTACTGAGCGGCTCGCACACGCACGGCAACGTGGTGTCCAGCACCATCGCCGCCAATGGCACCCAGATCGGCTTCACCCTCACCCGCTCCCCCCTCGGCGGCAACTTCGGTGGCTCGGGCGAGCCCCGCAACCTGCCCCTCGACGGCGTGGCGCGCGGGTCGCGCATCCTGCTGCAGGACGTCGCCGACGAGTCGCACTGCACGATTAATTCGTTCATCGACCGTGGCGGCGAGGTCGATCCGCAGCGGCTCCTCGACCGGATGAACCAGGTGATTTGCCCGTTGTCGGGGGGCACCGGCATCTGTTCCGGCTTCGTCGGCGGCGCCACGATGGCGCACCTCGCGGTCCTGCCGTTCGGCGCGCCGGACAACTTCCAGAACAACCTGTTCCCGGTCAGCAACGGCACCTACCCGCAGCAGGCGGCCGATCTCGACGTCTTCCTGTACAACAACCGCGATTTCATGATCTTCGTGCCGACCGGCAACAGCGGCGCGACCGCGACCGACAACAGGGTGCAGAACTTCCGCACCGTCATCCCCGATCTGTTCAACGGCACCAGCGGGGACGACCCCACCGCCGGCACCAAGAGGATTCAGGTCCAGCCGCCGGCCACCGCCAAGAACATCGTGTCGGTCGGTTCGCATCGCCTGGACTGCGCCACCAATTTCGGCAGCAACTTCGACTGCGAGAACATCCACGACCCGATCTCGTCGAGGGGTCCCGCGACGCCCCAGTCGTTGCGCATGGCGCCGATCGTCGACGGTCCGGGGACCGACATCGGCGGCAACCAGACCAATGGCGTCGCCGCGTGGCGCAGCCGCGACAACGACAACGCCGGCCCGGTCGATCCGCAGCACGAGGAGTCGAACTACGGGACTTCGTACGCCTCCGGCTTCATCGCCGGCGCCGGTGCGATCATCCGTGACTATTTCGCCCAGGGCTTCTATCCGACCGCCGACCGGGTCACGGCCAACAGGATCCCTAGTCTCTCCGGCGCCGTCGTGAAGGCGGCCCTGATCGCCTCGGCCAATTTCGGCAACCAGCTCGGCACCACCGGACAGGACGACAACGAGAAGAACCTGCGCCGCACCCGCTCCATGGATCTCGGGGAGCCGGTGCCGGGGGCCGCCGTCGGCGTCATGGGCAACAGCGAGCAGGGATACGGCCGCGTCGTCCTGACCCAGGTCCTGCCGCTGGCCAATTGGCCGCATAACTTCGAGACCACCGGCTGGACGGTCGTGCCGTTCATCAACGCCAAGGAGGCGGCGACCTCCGGCCTGCTGGTGTGGGACGACCTGGCCACCGGCGAGCCGCTGATCAGCAACAGCCTCACCTCCGTGTCGCACAAGTTCCGGGTCATGTCGAGCCAGACCATCATCCGCGCCAACAGCGCCGTCGAACTCCGCAATCAGGAGCTGCGCATCGGTCTCGCCTGGCCGGATGTTCCGTCGGCGGCCGGCTCGGGTGGCCCGCTGGTGAACGATCTCGACCTGCTGCTCGAAGGCCCGGGACCCGACAACTGTCTCGAGAGCGGCGATATCTCCCCCACCGGCGCGGTCTGCGGCGCGACCGCCAGCGTCGACAACCAGTTCTTTGACGGTAATGTCTACGACGGCGGCCGCAACAACCCGATCACCGACGTCTGGTCGAAGCCGAGGGGCGGGCCTGCCGGGGGGACGACGGTCCACGAGAAGCGCAACCCGCAGGAAGCGATCCATCTGACGTCGCACTTCGACATCACCGGCAAGACGATCTACGCCGGCACCCACAGGATCACCGTCAAAGTCGGCACCGGCGGTTCCACCCCGGGCTCGATCACCCTCACCGGCCCCGCCGGGTTGAACGAGGATGCCAACGGCAACCGCCGGCTCGATGCAGGCGAGGACACCAACCCCAACCTCCTCCTCGACCTGCCCGGCCAGGCGTACGCGCTGGTGGTCTCCGGCCCGGTGTTCCTGGCCGAGGCGCCGCCGGCTCGCGGCCCGCAGTCGTTCCCGGTGAGCGATGTGACTTTCGAGAAGTTCCGCTACGGCTGCTCCGACGAAGCCGTGGCGATGGTCGTCGACACCACCTCGGGCGCCGGTCCGGCCCGCGCGCAGGCATCGACGACCTTCTCGGTCCTCAATGCCAACGGCGTGACGGTCGACACCGAGACCGGCATCACCTTCTCGGCTGCCTCGACCGGCACCAGCCGCTCGGCCCGAGTCCCGGTGCGCGTCACCACCCGGCCCATCCCGAACAACGGCATCCTGGAGGCCGACACCAACCAGCAGATCGCCGCGACCTATGCGCCGGCCGGCCAGCCGGCAGTTTCGGCGCGGGCCAAGGTCGATTGCACCCCCGATCTGATCAACGGCGCCTTCCTGACCGCCGACAACAATGCCTACGCGGATCAGTTCGCCCTGTCGCTCGGTTGCGACAACGACGACTCGTTCGACGCCGGCGAGACGGTGACCTACGCCGTCGCCCTGCTGAACCGCTCCCGCACCGACGACTACAACGACGTGACGGCCACCCTGACCCCGTCGGGCCCGGGCGCCGCCGCCATCCGGGTCCTCGATTCACCCCGCAATTTCGGGCGGCTGCCCGGCGGCCAGGCCAACGGCGTGGTGTTCCATGTCTTCGTCGATCCGGCCGGCATCCCGACAGACATCAACAACCGCAGGGTCACGATGACGCTGACGCTCAACTCGCTGAACCGCAGTCAATTGCTGTCCCGGCAGAGCTACGCGTTCATCCATCCGATCAACAGCGACCGCGAGACCCTGCACTACTCGACCGACTTCCCGGCCGGCTCCGGCAGCGTTCCCCAGGTGCGCGACTTCAACCGCAACCTGGTGGTCGACCCGCCGGACACGATCGATCCGTTCCGGTTCATCACTCTGCCGAACGAGGAGATCCACTTCTCCACGCTGTATGAGGCCGACCGGGTCAGCGGCCTGGTCACCAACACCCTCGGCGAGGATCTGAACAACAACAACCTGCTCGACGCCGGTGAGGACAGCAACTTCAACAACCGCCTCGATCGCGGCATCCTGGCCTCGTCCACCGGCCCAGCCGCGGGCGATGTGCTGCCATGGACCTTCGACCAGAACAGCGGCGCTTTCTATCCCCTGCGGCACCCTTCGAGCACCCCCAAGAACATCAACTCCTCTTCGGTGTGGGAGTACAAGACCTCCGGACTGTGCGGCTTCCAGACCTCCGGCGGCCTGGGCAAGTACGGCGTCTGGCACACCGGCGACGGCGATCCGACCACGCCGGGCACCGCGGCCCAGGTCTGCGAGGACCACGCCGTGCCGAACGACGGTGCCACCGCGGCGCGCGCCGAGCTGTACTTCGACGTCCTGCACTCGCCGATCCTCGCCAAGGTGCACCAGTCGACGGACACGCGCGGCTTCCCATACACCACCGAGTTTCAGCGCATCGGCATCAACTTCAACATGCAGACCAACGACGCCTACGCGGGCGGCGGCATCAACATCGACAACGACATCGACAACGACAACATCAACTCGCTGATGAGCCAGCGCGCCGACTTGTACTACCTGCGCCGCTACGGCGGATGGCCGTACGGCCTGTTCCGTTTCGCTGGCCAGTACTTCGGCGCCGGGACGGCTGCCGGCATCGACCCGACGAGCAGCAACCCGTTCCAGCGCACCTTCGGACCGACGATCGACCTGGACGGATCGCTGGGACAGAAGAGCTTCACCGGCGATGAGCTCGGGTTCCGCGCCTTCACCCAGAACAGCAACCTCGATTCCTCATCGCCGATCCCCGAGGCGCTGGCCGACTACGAGCCGTACCCGCTGCCGAACGCGCCGGTCCCCGGCGTGTGCGATGGCGGCACCGAGCCCGGCTCGGCGTGCCAGGTCAGCGCCGACTGCGCCGGCGGCGGCACCTGCCATCTGGTGGTCGACGACGTCGCCGGACCGGTGCGCAACTTCGAAGGCGATCTGGTCCACTACGAAGGCGGCTACACCAGCGAGATGTCACAGGGCCCCTCGGCGCCCGAGAATTTCATGTTCTTCACCCCGGGCAAGGCCAGCAATCGCTGGCAGATCGGCATCGGCTTCTTCAGCATCGAGAACACCACCGCCATCGGCGACTTCGGCTTCGCGGTCGATGACGTGGTCTTCGAGTGGGATGAGTGGCACCCGAAGGACGAGTCCCAGTTCGGCGACGGCCGGCTGCCCGCCTGCCAGCGCTTCAACCAGCCGGGGAGTCCCTCCGGCCAGCAGTGCGCCACCATCGCGGTCGACCGCACCACCCTGTACGACTGCGACGAGGCGATCGAGATTACCGTCGTCGACCCGAAGGCCGGCACAGCGACCATCCAGGTCCAGGTGGTCACCGAAACCGACTCGGTGCCGTTCTCGACGCAGCGCTTCTCGGTGCTGACGCCGAAACCCAACAAGAACTACACGCTGACCCTAGTGCCCGGCTCGAACGGCCTGTACCGTGGCACGGTGACCTTCGCCACCCAGACCGACACCAGCAACAACGTCTTCACCATCCCGGGGACCGACACCCAGTTCATCGTCTACTACATCGATCCGCTGTGCGACGGCGACGGTGACGGCCAGGTCGGCGAGGACCTGTTCAGCAACGCCGACGGCGATGGCCTGGCGTTCGCGACGGACAACTGCCCGTTCACCTACAACAACCTCCAGGAGGACACCGACGGCGACGGCACGGGCGACGCCTGCGACAACTGCCCCCTGGTGAGCAACCCGGGCCAGGATGATGCGGACGCCGACGGCCTGGGCGATGCCTGCGAGTTTGACGATGTCGATGGCGACGGAGCCGAGAATTCCCTCGACAACTGCCCCGACATCTACAACCCGGCCCAGAACGCCTCCGCCTGTCCCGCCAACACCGACACGGATGACGACGGCTTCAGCGACTCGCGTGACAACTGCGCCCTGGTCGCCAATCCGCTTCAGGAGAACGTCGATCGTGACAGCCTGGGCGACGCTTGCGACGGCGACTGCGCCAACACCACCCTGGCGCTGGTCTGCAGCACGACCGGCGCGGCCTGCCCCACGCTCGGCGCGGCCTGCGGCGTCGGCGGCACCTGCCAGACCGCCGCGCGCCACACCGGCTCGACCTGCTCGGCGGTCAACGACGACGGCGACGCCGACGGCGTCGAGGACGAGCTCGACAACTGCGCCGCCGCCTACAACGCGCCGATCATCCCGCGCACCAAGCGGCAGCTCGACTCCGACCGCGACGGGATCGGCGATGCCTGCGATCCGAGCGGCACCCAGGACGACAATTTCGACGGCACTCCGGACGATCTGGTGACCTTCAGCGGCTCCGTTGCCTGCCGCATCCTGCCGCTGGCCAAGCTGACCATCGTCTCGTGGCTGTACCACGACACCGACGGCGACGGTGACATCTTCCCTGACACCGGTGAAACGGGCGACCTGGCCATCAAGGTCCGCAACGACGGACCATCGCTGACCAATGCCACGTTCTACCTGACCAGCACCGACCCCGACGTGGCCTGCATCATCCAGCCGGGCGTCCAGGTGGCCAGCGTGCCGAACGGCGCCACGGTCGATCTCGGCATCTTCAGCCCTGCGGTGAGCGGCTTCCGGTTCAAGGCGAGCAACACGCTGAACACCGTCTCGGCCGGCGACCCGGCGCGGATCGACCTGTGCGTGACCGTCAACGCCAACGAGACCTCCGGCGTGTCCACTCCGGTGTGCTTCAACCTGCTGGCCGATCTGAACATCCCGAGCACGGCGACGCCGATCTACACGCTCGGCGACGACGGCGTCAACCGCACCGGCATCACCCAGGAAGGGTTCGACACGGACAAGAACGGTGATGGGCTGTACACCATCAACGACATGTTCCTGCGTCGCACCAGCCAGACCGCGTGGGGCGGCGCCCCCGGTTTCTACCAGAGGGGCAGCGCCTCCGCGACCAGCGATCTGACGCTGGCGGGGGTCGCCTGCGGCGGATACTCCGACCTGGCGTCCGGAAACACCGCCTGCATCCTCGACCCCGACTACCCGATGGACTGGCACGTGCACTGCCCGAACGGGGCCACCAACTGCCCGAACGTCGAGAGCACCTGCGTCGGGGCCACTTGCTCCTACCTGACGCCGCTCCGGGACAACAAGGCGCACAACGGCGACAACTCCATGCACATGGGGGCGCACTTCGACCTGACCGATCCGTTGTTCGATACAACGCACTTCCGCGCCCTGCAGGCCCTGGTCTCGGCGCCGGTCAACCTGACCATCCAGCCGCGCGACGGGAATGATCTCCAGATGGGCTTCTGGCACATCGCCGCCCTCGAGGATGACAACCAGGTCGGCGGCGGGCGCAACCAGGGCCAGTGCGCCGACTGCGGCGACGTGCAGATCCGGATCGACACCAACCCCGATCCGGCCGTCGACGCCTGGGGCTTCTGGGACAAGCTGGTGCCGTACCAGAACGTTTACGACCACAAGGCGATCGCCTGGAGCTCCTTCGATCCCTACTACTGCATCTTCACGCCGACCGACACCGGCACCGCCCCGCCGGCGCCGCGCACCCCGCCGGTCCACGAGACGATGTGCTTCCCGCTCGGCATGTGGTCGCACTGCGGCGCCTCGACCGGCACTTCGAGGGCCGACACCTACCAGTGCCCTGGCCCCGGCGACGTCGACAAGTCGGGCATCGGGGTGTGGGTGGAGACCAAGTTCAACCTCGCCAACTACATCGGCCAGAGGGTCCAGATCCGCTGGATCGGCAACTCCTGGATCTTCGACAACGCGTCCTCCTCGTATGCCGAGGTCGGCGGCGGCTGGGACCTGTCGGTGCACGAGGACGGCTGGTGGATCGACGACGTCAGGATCGTCGGCACCATCGAGCAGCAGATCGTGCCGGCGGTCGACAACAAGCCGGCGGCCACGGGGACCTGCCCGGTCTCCTGCAACCCGTTGACGCCCGGCACCGATCACGGCATCGTGGCGGCGATCAAGGCGCAGGATCTGCAGGGCAACGTGCTCGACGGCCTGACCCGGGTGGCGGCGAATGGCCAGACCATCCGGATTTCGGCGGTCGACTCGACGATTCCCGGCGGTTGCGTGAACGGCGCCCCGCAGTTCCAGTTCACCAAGGACGGCGTCATTGTTCAGGACTGGTCGGCGCAGGCGTTCTACCAGGACACTCCGGATCGGACCTCGACTTACACCGTCAAGGTGCGCTGCAGCTCGGAGTTCGCCTGCACGACGTCCACCGCGGTGTCGCTCGACGTGCCGGTCTACAGCGGCGACGGTGGTGATGCGATCTTCGGAGTCAAGGCGTCGCCGGTCAACACGACCAACGGCGTCACCTACGACCGGACCGCCCGCACCACCACCCTGCGCTGGTGGACGCCCGGAACCGCGCCGGCCGACGTTTACCGCGGTGCCATCGGCACCGGGGTGAGCCGAGGTTCGCTCATCAGCGGCTTCTGGCAGCTCAACACCACCGGCTGTTTCCTGACCAATGTGGCCGGCGTTGCCGTGCCCAGCGGCGGCAACAACGGCACCTCGGGAGCGTTGACCCAGGTGCAGGACGCCGACCCGGTGCTCGGCACGGGCGGGACAGCAGCGGGAACCTGGTACGTGGTCGTCGGCAACGCCGGCAACGGCTCCAGCCTGAACGCGATGGGTTGCGCCAATCCGGGAGTGTGCAGCAACGCGCCGACCGTCTTCTGTTCCAGTGACGGTGGCTGCACGGGAGGCGCCACCTGCCTCAACGCCAGCCTGTCGAACCTGCCCGCCGGCCAGTCGGGTTGTCCGGCCAATGGCGACCCGCGGAAGGTGGTCCGGAACGTCCCGTCCGCGAGCCTCTGCCCGTAAGGACGGTCTGGGAGTCGTTTCACCGGGGCCCCGGGGAACTCCCCCGGGGCCCCGTTGTTTTTGGGTCGCGCAGACCAGGGTCAGGCCGGGCCGGGCGGGTGATGTGGCCGTCGCGGGACGATCGAGTCCCCTCGAACGACTACGGATGGTCCTGGGGGCGGCAGGGCTTCGCGATCAGTCCCAGAGCCGCCCCTGGCCTCCCCGCTTGCGGCTTTCGTGCAGGTGCTCCAGGGCTCTCGGGGTGACGCGGCGGCCGCGCGAGGTGCGGTCGAGAAATCCGATCTGCATCAGGTAGGGTTCGTAGATTTCCTCGATCGTGTCCCGCTCCTCGCCGAGGGCCGCGGCGATGGTGTTCAGGCCGACGGGGCCGTCGTCGAACTTTTCGTGGATGGTCATCAGGATGCGGCGATCGAGGCGGTCGAGGCCGAAGCGATCCACCTCGAGACGCTCGAGGTAGCGGGCGGCCACA
>JAGYID010000019.1 GCA_018606725.1 Acidobacteriota bacterium | reverse complement strand
CGTGGCATGCCGAGCGGCCCGCCCCAGGCGTGCGTGAAGCGGGTATCTTTGAGGACCGGGAACCAGTCGCGCGTCAGGCGACGGAGCATCGAGTGGGTCGCCTCGTCGCGGTCGTTGGCATCGTCGATCGACGAGCCGAAGCGGTACGGCGCGCCCCGCCCCCCGAACAGCACGCGGCCGTCGGGCGTTCGCCCCAGGTAGTCGATCGACAGGCGGAACGAGGCCAGGCACTCGCGCCGGCGCCAGCCGATCTCGTCCCACTGCGAGGCGCTCAGCGGCTCGGTCAGGACGATCAGCGAGTACACCGGCAGCAGGGCGCGGTGCAGCGGGCGCAGGCGGGTCAGGTACGCCTCGCCGGCGAGCACGACGGTGCCGGCGCGCACCTCGCCGCGGTCGGTCCGCACGCGGGCCGGGCGGCCCGGGTCGAACGACGTCACCGCCGTGCGCTCGAAGATGCGGCCGCCGAGCCGCTCGACGGCGCGGGCCAGGCCGCGCACCAGCTTGCCGGGATGCAGGTGGGCGTAGTCAAAGCTTTGGAAGCCGCCCAGGGAGCCCCGCACCCGGATCAGCCGCGACAGCGCCTCGGCGCTCAGCACCTGGTAATGGTCGCCGAAGCCGAACCCCTCGTACATCGTCGCCAGCTCCTCGAGGGCCGCCTGCTGATAGGGGAAGCGGACCACGAACAGCGCGCCGCTCTTGACGAAGTCGGCGTCGATCTTCTCGGCGGCGCAGACACGGCCGACCTCGTCGACGGTGTCGTACAGGGCCCGCTGCAGGGCCTGCGCCCGCTCCCTGCCGTACTTCCGCGCCACCGAGTCAATCGGCACGTTCAGCTTCGACGAGCACCAGCCGCCGTTGCGCCCGGAGGCGCCGAAGCCGGCGATCTCCTGTTCCAAGATCAGGACGCGCAGAGTCGGATGGCGCTTGAGGAGGTAGTAGGCGGTCCACAGACCGGTGAAGCCGGCCCCGAGAATGGCGACATCGGCGTCGGTCGAACCGTCCAGCGCCGGGCGCGGCGTGAGATCATCGCCGCAGGTCTCCAGCCAGAACGAAGTGGCGGCGTAGCGGTCGTTCATGGGCCGGGGAGTATGGCACAATTCGCGCCATGCTCCGCGGCCCCGATTCGGCTTCCTCCGGCAGGCGTCCCGCGCGTCGCGCGAGGCCCCTGCGGCTGCTGCTCGTCGCGACAGGCCTCGGTCTGGCCCTCATGTACGCGGCGGGGTCGCTGCGGCACCTGGCCGCGGCCGGCGTCACGTATGTCCTCGATTCCCCCGTCCTGCCACTGGCGCCGCGCGTCGTGCCGCCCGGATGGCGGGTCGCACCGCCGTTCCTGACGCGCATCTCGAAATACCCGTCGGCGGCGCGCACGCTGCGGGCCGATCTGAGCGGTGCCTCCGCCGCGGTCAGCAGGGAAGGCGCGCGTCTCGAGGTCGAGGCCGAGCTGTCGTACGACATCCCCGCCGACCGCGTGCTCGATCTGCACCGTGCCCGCGGGCCGCGCTACGAGAACGACTGGCTGAGCGGGCTCCTCGTCCGCAAGGTCACCGAGACCCTGGCGACGGTCGACTACGACCTGGTGCGCAATCGCGACCCGGAGCTGCTGCGCGCCCTGCGCGCGGCGCTCGGGCAGGAGATCCTCCCGGCCGGGCTGCGGATCGACGCGCTGCGGATCGCGCCGGTGGCGGCACCGGGCCAGGGATCGGAGATGATCCTGCGCGCGCCCGGGGAGCCGCTGCGTCGCCGGGTGGTGGTCATCGGGGTCGACTCCTTCGACTGGCGGATCATCGATCCGCTCATGCGACGGGGACGGATGCCGAACCTGGCGCACCTGGTCGCCCGCGGCACGCGCGCCAACCTCAAGACGATCAGGCCGATCCTGTCGCCGGTGATCTGGACCAGCATCGCCACCGGCGTCAAGCCGTCGCGCCACGGCATCGTCGACTTCGTCGTCAACGACCCCGCCACCGGCGACATGGTCCCGGTCACCAGCCGGATGCGCCAGGTGCCGGCGCTCTGGTCGCTAGTCAGCCGGCAGGGGCTCGACGTGGGGGTGGTCGCCTGGTGGGCCACCTGGCCGGCCGAGACGGTGCAGGGACAGATCGTCACCGACCGGGTCGCGTTCCAGCTGTTCGAGAAGGAGAGGCACGACGACTGGAAGAGCGCCGATCCGGCGAAGACGCGCGGCAAGACGTTCCCGCCGGAACTGTTCGAGCAGATCCGGCCCCTCATCCGCGCCCCGGACGAGGTGACCGACGCCGAGGTGGCGCCGTTCCTCGGCGGTGGAAAGTTCCCCGCGACTCTCACGGAGGAGGAGCGCGGCATGGTCGACGACTTCAAGAGCGTGCTGGCGGCGGGGGAGACCTACCATCGGATCGCCCTGCGGATGCTCGGTGCCGGAGCCGGCGGCGGCCTCGCGATGTTCTACTACCAGGGACCCGACGAGGCATCGCACCTGTTCATGCGCTACCGGCCGCCCCTCCTCCCCGGGGTCGACCGCCGCGACATGGAGCTGTTCGGCCTCCTCGTCGACCGATACTACGAGCGGCAGGACCGGTACATCGGCGACATCGTCGCCGCCGCCGGACCGGAGGCCACGCTCCTGCTGGTCTCCGACCACGGCTTCAAGTCGGACGCCAACCGACCGCACGACACCGATTCGCGCATCGGCCGGGGGAACGCCGCCGACTGGCACACCCCGGTCGGCGTCCTGCTCGCTGCCGGCCCGGACATCCGTACCGGTTTCGAGCTCGGCTCGGCGTCGATCCTCGATGTCACCCCGACCGTGCTGGCGCTGTTCGGGCTGCCGGCCGCGCGCGACATGGACGGTCAGCCATTGACCGACATGTTGACGCCGGACTTCAATCGGCGGCACGCCGTTGCCTGGGTCGACTCCTACGGCGGCGTGCGCCGGCCGGGGGAGGAGGCGATCGCCCAGGCCGCGGGCGACGCCGAGCTCCTCGAGAAGCTGCGCAACCTCGGTTACATCGGCGAGGAGCGCTCCACCGCGAAGAACAACCGCGGCGTCATCGCGCTCGACGAGGGGGACGTCGACGGCGCCATCGCCCAGTTCGAGCAGGCCCTGGCGTCGGGCGATGGGGGCGCCATGGCCCGGACCAATCTGGCCCGCGCCTGGCTGACCAAGGGGGATCTCGACAAGGCGCAGGCGCTCGCGGGGCAGGCTCTGGCGCAGGAGCCGGACAACAAGCAGGCCCTCTTGCTCCTGGGCGGGGTGGCGGTGAAACGCGAGTCGTGGGATGAAGCGGAGCGGCTCTACCGCCGCATTCTGGCGATCGATCCGACTTTCACGCCGGCGCACTCCAAGCTGGGCGAGCTGCTCCGCAAGCGCGGTCGCGACGACGAGGCGCTCGCCGAATTCCACCGGGTGATCGAGATCGCTCCTCTCAGCCCGATCGAATACAACAACATCGGCAACATCTACCGCGATCGCGGCCGGATCGACAAGGCGATGGAGGCGTACCGCGAGGCGCTGCGCTGCGACGCGCAATACATCGGCGCCTGCAACAACCTCGGGCTGTGTCTTCAAGAGAAAGGCCGGCTCGACGCGGCGAAGGCGCTGTACGACAAGGCGCTCGCCATCAGGCCCGAGAATCCGATCCTGCGCAACAGCATGGGGACGCTGCTGGCGCTGCGCGGGGATCGCGACGGCGCCATCGCCCAGTTCGAGCGCGCCGTCAAGGCCGATCCGCGGTGGCCGATCGCCCAGGGGAACCTGGCGACGCTCCTGTTCGAGGCCGGGCGCGCCGGGGAGGCGAAGGCGGCATTCGAGAAGTGGGTCGAGGTCGAGCCGGGTTCGATCGAAGCACGCCTCGGTCAGGGGCTGGCGCTGCTGATGACCCGCGAGGCCGATGCCGCGATTGCCGCCTTCGAGGAGGTCCTGCGCCGTGACCCGGACAACTTCCGGGCCCACGTCGCCCTCGGCGAAACCCTGCTGCGCCGCGGCGACGCCGCGCAGGCCCGACCGCACCTCGAGACCGCCGCGAGGCTGGAGCGGGACGTCCCGCGCGTCTACAACAGTCTCGGCGAGGTCTATCTGAAGCTCGGGCTGAGAAAGGAAGCGGGCGACGCCTTCCGCCGCTCGCTGGCCATCGAGCCCGGTCAGGTCGAGGTCCGGCGTCAGCTCTCCCGGGCCGGCGGGTGAATAAAAGAGGCGGCCTCGCAGGGCCGCCCCAGATCTGGTGCTTTGCTCTGAACCTGGGAGTACGTCACAACGCCCGGATCATTTCCCCTTGCCGAAGCGCCAGACGACCCCTCCGTGCAGGCTGTTAAAGGCGATCGTATCCCGGCTGCTGCCTGTCGCGGTACCGACCGTGCAGCAGGCCCCGCCGTTGAGCGGGTCGGCCACCAGGCCATCCCAGGTCGAGACCGAATATCCCAGGTAGTAATCGAGCATCTGGTACGACCAGACTGCGCGGACATCGATGTCGCGGATCTCGCCGCGCACGTTGTCGTCGGAAGTCTTGTGCTGATCCTCCAAAGGAGGGGGATTGATGGGGAAGTCCCACGCTGTCCGGTTCGCCTCGGCATCGGTGTTTGCCTGCAGGACCGAGATCACCATACTTCCTTCGATGCTGAAGTGCTCGTTGAACCCGAACCTGGCACCCGCCCCGACTCGGACCCCGAACGCGTCTGATTTCATGTGCTTCGCTTCGGACGTGGTGTACGCATAGTAGTCGACGGCAGCGAACGTCTGATCTTCCTCATAGGTCGCGGAACGGAGGCCGACTAGCCACCGGACGGCGAACTTTTCGCCGACAGCCATGGGCCGGACGTAGTTGACGTCAATCGTGGTGGCCTTCACCTTCGACGTCGCTTCGTAAGTAACGGGATAGTTGTAGCTCGCATAGCTGCCGCCCTGGTTATAGCCGTATCCGAATATCGTCGGATAGACATAGTTGTATGTCGTATCACCTGCCATATCCTCGCTGTCGAAGCTCCAGTAGGCGACGGAGAGTCTGCCGAGACTCTTGCCGAATGAGTACCCTACTCCGAACCTGTAGGTGAAGTCGGCGTCGTTTTCCATCACTTTGCGTTCGCTAAAGCCGGTCGCCACATCGGTGACGGCCGCATAGTTCTGGTCGAGGCTGTTCGGCTGCGTGTTGGCGAGGTCCAGCGCCACGAACCAGCCCTTGAAATCATCCTGACCGGCGGCGACGGCGGGAGCCCAGGCTGCCAGCGCCAGCAGGGCGCCGAGCGCGAGGGCCTTCGAGAGGAGAATCTTTCTTGACAGCTGCATCAGGTTCCTCCGTGATTGGATGACTGTGCATACTGCGCGAGGGACATGGTGCTGCGTGCGGAGATCGTCCTGTTCGTCGCCTCCTTTCTCCGGGCTCTCCGGGCAGGCAGCGGCCACGGACGTTGAAAGTGTCAGTCGAGGTGAAAAACAACCGGCGGGGTACAAGGTCCCCGCAACGGCATACCTTATAGAAGATGCGAGAGCGGCGCGTCAAGGCGAATCAGCGAATGAGCGCCTGAGGAATCAGCGGGCGATTCCCTCGGCGATCGCCCGGGCGGCCGCGACCTTCGCGGTGCCGTCCTTGATCCGCTCGACTACGACGCGCATCTGCGCCTGCAGGGCGTCGGCGTCGCGCTCGCGCAGCGCCTGGACGACGCCGGGGAACGGCCACGAGGCATAGCCGGTCGTCAGGCCCGGGGCGTACAGCGTGTGCCGGAACCATGGCCGCCCGGGCAGCCCCGCCGCGGACAGGAAGGCGCGCTCCACCCGCACGATGGCATCGTTGAGGCGGGCGAGATCGCCGGCCGGCAGGTCGCGTCCCTCCTGTTCGAGACGCGCCAGCGCCTGGTCGAGGTCGGCCCCCTGCGTCGCCAGCTCGCCGATGGCGGCGGCCAGCGGCGCGAAATCCGGCGACAGGGCCGGCTTCCGGCGCGCCTCGACCGACGCCTGCGATCCCGGCTCGACGGTGGCGGGGGGCGCCGCCTGCACCGCCTCCCAGGTGCGGCGATCACGCACCGCGTCGCGGCGCAGCAGCTCGAGCTCGCGGCTCAGTGCCGAGCCGTAGGCGGCGTAGCGCAGCGGCACGATGTCGGCGGACGCCAGCCGCATCGCCAGCAGGCCGTACAGCCGCGCCGCCGCCGTGTGGTACAGAAACTCCGGGTCACCGAACTGCTCCATCCAAAACAGGTTGTCGTAGACGGCGTGGTAGACGCCGTAGCTCCCCTCGAAGGTGAAATCGACGCTGGCGATGCCGGCGTGATCGAGGAAGGCGGTGTAGTCGGAGCCGGAGCCGAGCGCCTCGAGCTGCAGCTCGAAGCGCTGTGTCGACGGATCGGGGAAGGCCGGCTCGTTCTTCGCCCAGTCGCGCTGCCTGCGGCCGCGCCAGTCGTCGAGGACGGTGCCGCCGTGACGCGGCTCGGGAAGGTCGGCGGTGACCTCGATCAGCAGATCGCGGAGCGACGGCACGCCGCTGACGTCGAGATCGCCGCCGGTGACCGCGACGTCCAGGTTGACGTAGGCGACGGCGCTCGTCTGCAGCCATGCGAGCCGGTCCTCGACCCACTCGGTCGAGCCGACGAGCCCGTACTCCTCGCCGTCCCAGGAGGCCAGCATGATCGTCCGGCGCGGCTTCCAACCTGTCTTCAGCGCCGCCCCGAGGCCGCGCGCCGTCTCCAGCATCGAGGCGGTGCCGGAGTTCGGGTCTACCGCGCCGTAGGTCCACGCATCGCGGTGGTTGCCGAGCACGACGACCCGGTCCGGCTCGACGGCGCCCGGGATGGTGGCGATGACGTTCCACAGCGGCCGCAGGGCGTAGTCCATGACGACGTCCATCTCGACCTCGGCGCCGCCCGGACCGATGTGATAGGCGAACGGCAGGCCGCCCTGCCAGTCGTCCGGCACGCGCGGCCCGCCGAGCGTCTTCAAGATTTTCGTCGCCTCACCCCAGGACAGCGGCAGCGACGGGATCTTCGGCACCCCAGTCAGCTCTTCGTAGGCGACCCGCTTGACCCCCTTCTTCGACGCGTACCCCGGGGTCGTCGGGTCGCCGGGGCCGGACGACAGGAACTGCACCGAGCCGCGCTGCAGCGCCGACGACGGGCGCATCGGTCCGTCGGGATAGATGTCCCCCTTCATGTAGCCGTCGTCCGCGGGGTCGGAATAGATGATCACGGCGCGGGCGCCGCGCGTCTGGGCCTCCTTGACCTTGAGGCCGCGGAACACTTTGCCGTAGCGCACAAGGGCGATGCGTCCCTTGACCGACAGCCCCATGGCGTCGAGCCGCTCGAAATCCTCGCGCGTGCCGTAGTTGACGTAGACCACCTGGCCCGCCGCCTTGCCGCTGGCGCCGTAACCATGAAAGGCGGGGAAGGCGGACTCGCTCCACGAGTCCTTGTCGCGCCCCTGGCCCTCCTCGCGCAGCGACAGGCTGACCGCCTCCGGTTTCGTCAACTTCAGGGACACTGATTTCGGATAGTTGAGCAGGACCTCGTACTGCACCAGCTCGGCCTTGAGGCCGAATTCCTGGAAGCGCGCCAGGACGTAGTCGGCGGTGTCTTTGTCTTGAGGTGTGCCGGCGACATGCGGCTCTTCGGTGAGGGCGTGCAGCCAGGCGCGTGCGCGCTCGGGAGCCGGGACGGCCAGGAACGCCGTCTCGGCGCGCGCTTCGGCGGCGCGGCGCGGCGCCAGGAATCCGAGGCGCGGCTGTGGGCCGGGGGCGGCGTCGGCGACCGGCGCGGTTTGTGCGGCGGTCGCCGCAGCGTTCGTTGCGGCCGGCGGGGCGGCCACGGCGACCCCCGCGGCCATCCACGACGCGGCAACCAGGAGCGCCCGGATCGCCGGCGTCCTTGCACCGCGCCATGTTGTTGCGAGCCGCTTCGCCGGTGAGCCTTCCCTTTGATCGTGTCCGCGCCACTGTGCGAGCCGGGTCATCGCGCCCTCCGCTTTGAAACGCCGGGAGGGTAGCACAAAGGACGGAGCATCAGGCGCGGTGGCGGTCGGCCCACGCCGCCCAGAACGGCAGGAGCCACCCGGCGATGCCGGTGAACGCCAGCGCGCGCACGTTCGGCGGCGGGGGGCCGAACGACGCGCCCAGGTAAGTCAGCGACAGGAAGGCGACCAGCGACCAGAGGGCGTACCGGCCGGTGGCATCGCGCGGCCGGGTGGCGGTGGCATACAGCCAGATGGCGGTGACGAACATCGCTGTCTCGACGGCGATCGTCGCCGGCACCGAATTCCACAGCCCGAGGCCGACGACCGTCGGGCCGAACGGCGATAGCGGCATGTCCGGCCGGTGCGAGACGGCGTCCAGGACCCAGTGGCTGGCGACGGCGGCGCCGACGGTGATCGCCCCGGCCCGGTACCGCGTCAAGGACCAGGTGACGCCGCCCGCCAACAGGCTCCAGCCGGCGACGGTCAGCAGGCTGTGGGAGATCGGGTAGCGGACGAACGCCAGCGGCGTGAAGGCGGTGTTGCCGGGATCGATGCGCACCTCCTCGACCCCGGCCAGGAGCAGGAACGGCCACAGCAGGTCGGCCCACTGCGCCGCGGCGAACAGGACGCCGAGCGACGTTCTCGGCGCGGCCCGCTTGGCGGCGAATGCGACGGCGAAATGTCCCACGAACACGGGGCGCCTCCGGCGCCGCGGATCATAACGCGCCGCCGGACATCCCCGGCCCCCGACTTCAGCGGCGCGGCGCGGGCGCGCCGCGACGGCGCGCGAATTCTGCTATTCTGCGGGCCTCGCACCACCGGGCCGAGCCGCGGAGAGACCATGCGCATCGATCTGTTTCACATGGAAAGAACGCAGTGCCTGTATGAGAACGAGGTGCAGTTCAACCTGTCGGAGAGCGGCGTCGAGCCGCTGCGGGTCGACGACCTGCTGGGCGGCGCCCAGGATGTCGCCTGGCTGCGCGGCCTGAGCCTGAAATACCCGGCGTCGATGGGCACCGATCTGCTGCGCGAGCGGGTCGCCCTCTTCTACCACGGCGCCAGGCGCGACGACGTCATGGTCACCAACGGCGGATCGGAGGCCAACTACACGACCTTCTGGGGCCTGCTCGACAAGGGCGACCGGGCGGCCGTGATGATCCCGAACTATCTGCAGACCTGGGGCCTGGCGCGCGCCTACGGGGCCGGCGCCGACCCGTTCCGGCTGGTGGAGCGGCGCGGCGACGGGACGCCGCGATGGGCGCTGGACGTCGACGGCCTGAAGCGGGCGGTCACCCGGAAGACGAAGATCATCCTGGTGACCAATCCCAACAACCCGACCGGCGCCGTCCTGACCGAGGAGGAGATGGAGGAGATCATCCGCGCCGCCGATCGGGTCGGCGCCTGGGTCGTCTCCGACGAGGTGTATCGCGGCGCCGAGGTGGCGGGCGGCACCTGCCCGACCTTCTGGGACCGCTACGACAAGGTCATCATCACCGCCGGGCTGTCGAAGGCGTTCGGCATGCCGGGGCTGCGCATCGGCTGGATCGTGGCGCCGCCGAAGACGCTCGCCCATCTGTGCCGCTACCATGACTACACGACGCTGACGCCGACCCTGCTGTCCGAGCGCCTGGCGCAGATCGCCATGGAGCCGGCGCGCCGCGAGCAGATCCTGGCGCGCACCCGGACGATCATCCGGCGCAATCTGCCGCGGCTGATGGAGTGGATCGGCACCCACGACGGCATCCTCACCTGCATACCGCCGCTCGCCGGCGCCATCGCCACGATCCGCTACAACCTGCCGATCGCCCCGGTCGCCCTGTTCGACAGGTTGCGCCTGGAGCGCTCGGTGCTGATCACCCCGGGGACGCACTTCGGCATCGGCAAGTACCTCCGCGTCGGCTACGGCTACGACATCGAGCACACTCTCGAAGGGCTGAAGCGGATCGACCTGACCATCGCCGAGCTGCAGCGCGGCGGGGTCGGGGCCGGTGCCGGGACGGGACCGGCGAAACGCGGCCGCCGGGCGGGCTCGGAACCGGCCAAACGGCGCGGCCGGATCGCGCGGGCCGCGACGGAGTGACCGTGCGCCCGGCGGCGCGCGCCAGGCGCGCTCCTCTCATCGCTCTCGCCCTGCTGCTGCCGGGAGTCCTCCTGCCCGGCTCCGTCATCCCGAAGACACCGTGCGAGACCCCCGGGGCGTCGCGACCGCTGAAGACCAGAAACGTCGTGTTCATCACCGTCGACGGCTGGCGCATCCAGGAGATGTTCGGCGGCATGGACGGGACGATCGCCAGGAAGGAGAAGGACTCCGGCATCTACGACCTGGAGCGGGCCCGCCGGCGCTTCTGGCGCGACACTCCTGACGGGCGGCGCGCCGCCCTGCTGCCGTTCTTCTGGGGCACGCTGGCGCCGCAGGGGGTCGTCCTCGGCAACCGGGAGAAGGGCTCGAGCGTCGTGATCAGGAACCCGCACCGCTACTCGACGCCCGGGTATCTCGAGATCCTCACCGGCCAGCCGCAGCCGGAAACCGACGCGAGCCTGTTCGAGCGCAACCCGCACCGCACCTTCCTAGAGTTCATCCAGGAGCAGGCCGGCCTCAGCCGCACGCAGGTGGCGGTGGTCGCTTCGTGGGCGGAGATGCGCGCCCTCGCCGCCAGCCGCCCCGAGCCGTTCTTCATCAACGCCGGCTACGAGCCGGTCCCGCCGGCCCTCGCCACGCCGCGCATGACCGCGGTCAGCGACCTGCAGGATGAGATCATGACGGGTTGGGAAACCGGCCGCAGCGACGCGGTGACCTTCAACATCGCCCTGGAGTATCTGAAAATGCATCGCCCGCGCCTGTTGTACATCGCCCTCGACGAGAGCGACGACTGGGCGCACGCCCGCCGCTACGATCGGGTGCTCGACTACATGCACGTCGTCGACGGCTGGCTGCGGGTGCTCTGGGAGACGTTGCAGGCGAGCGACGCCTACCGCGGCCGGACGACCATCGTCCTCACCACCGACCACGGGCGCGGCCTCACCCCGCGTGACTGGATCGAGCACGATGAGGCGATCGAAGGGGCGCAGGATATCTGGGTTGCGGTGATCGGACCCGACGCGCCCCGCACGGGTGAAGCCGGGCCGGCCGCCGCCGTCACCCAGTCGGACGTGGCGGCGACGGTGATCCGACTGTTCGGCCTGGACGACAGGAAATTCAACCCCGCCGGCGGCGCGCCGATCGCCGCCGCCTTCGAGTAGGCCCGCCGCCATCCGCCCGGCGGGCGGCGACCGGTCCGCCGACCTCGAGGCGCATGATCGGCCGGGTCGGCGAGCGTCGCGCCACCTCCCTGAAGCCGGCGGCGCGGAACGCCGACGCAATACCGGTGAACACGAAGGCGTCGGCCTGCGGGCTCAGGCGCGGCTCGGTCGGGTAGCCTTCGACGATCCGGCCTCCGTTCCGGCGCACGTAATCGGCGGCCGCCCGCAGCAATCCCCGGCTGATGCCAGCCTTCCGGTAGCCCCGACGGACGAACACGCAGGAGACCGACCACACCGGCCGATCATCCACCGGCTTGAGGATGCGCGACCGGGCCAGGCCGGGGTAGGTCTCCCGCGGCGCGACGGCGCACCAGCCGACGGCGTGGCGGTCGTGGTAGGCGAGCAGCCCCGGAGGCGGCCCCGTCTCGACGATCGCTTTCATGGCCCGTCGGTTGCCCGCACCCTTCGTGGCGTCCCAGCGTGACCGCCGCACCTTCCAGTACATACACCAGCACCCTCCGGTGGCGCCGTTGGCCCCGAACAGGTCCTCGAAATCGTCCCAGCGGGCGGGGGTCAGCGGCAGGAATTTCAGGGCGGTCACATCGACGTCCGGACGTTCCCTCACCGGCGCGCGCCTAGATGCCTGCCCGCTTCGACGGCTGGACCGCGCGCCCCATGTCGTCCAGGAGCGCGTACGGTGCGACCGGCCGGCCGAGGAGGCCCTCGATGACGTTCTTGGAGGTCCTCTCGAGACCGTAGCGGTAGAGGCTGCCGGTCACCCAGTTGTACCAGTCCGGGTCGCCCTCGGTGTAGCCGCGGCCGCGCATCTTCTTCACCTGCGCCCGCAGATCGGCGACCAGGATCGCCCCGGCCGCGTAGTTCATCATGTACCCGGGGGCGTCGATCAGCTGGCCGCGCACGGCCCACCAGGCCAGCTCGGGGTGCGGCTTGATTCGGAAGTACTCGCTGGTGATCTCGGTCCAGACCTCGTTCGGGTCGCGCTCCGGCTGGCGATTCAGCCGGACTTCGAACAGCGCCCAGGCGGTGTCCATGACGATGCCGGAGTACTTGGCGGCGATCGCGTCCGCGAGCGGCACCGAGGCTCCCAGATATTTCTTCTGCCAGGCCGGCTCGTACATTTCCAGCGAGGCGATGTCAGCGATTCCCTCCGTGAAAATGTCGCTGTCCGGCCAGTCGGTGAAGGCGGGGCGGGTGCGGATGGCGGCGATGTGAATGGCGTGTCCGGTCTCGTGAAGCAGCTCCAGCAGGTTGTCGAGCCCGCCGATCTGGTAGGAGGCGAACACCCAGGGCTCGCCGAGCCTCACCTGGATGTCATCTAGGCGCGGCCGGCGGCCGAAGGTGGTGAACGCCACCGGGTCCTTGCCCGCCCGGGGCTCCAGGTCGTACTGCACCCTGAGCGCCACCGGGTCGGCCCCCAGATCGCGATAGTAGCGGTCGTTGATCGGTCGCAACGATTCGAGCGGGATCGCCCGGCGGAGCGCCCGGCTGGCCCGGCCGGCGGCGTAGGCGAAGTCCCACGGCTCGATCGGCGCGTCGGGCCTGCTGTCGCGCCACGCTTCGAGGACGGAGGTCAGCCACTCCTCCATCACCGCCGGCTCGACGCCGATCTGCCGCACCGATTCCCCGAGCGTTTCGCCCTTGTCTTTCAGGCGCGCCGCGTTCAGGCGCACCAGGGTGCGATAGGGGCTGCGCGGCGAATTGTCGCCATTGACCGCCGTCCAGATCGGCGCCATGGCCATGAACAGTGCGCGGCGCCGGGCCGGCTCGTCGGTCAGCGGCAGCAGCCCGAAGACGGTCAGCCGATCCATCGTCCTGCCCTCGAACGACAGCGAGCGGGCGGCGGCCCCGAAGCAGGCGTAGATTCGCTTCGTCAGCGCCTCGTACCCATCCGGTCCTTTCGCCACCGCCTCCGGGTCGCCGTCGCAGTCGAGGTCGGCGGCCGTTCCGCCGTTCTCTCCACCGGGGGCCGTCTCGATGCTCCCGCCCTCCGCCGGCGCGACCTTCTCGACTTTCTCCTCGATCAGGTCCTTCTCGAGCGCCCGTTTCATCACCTCGACGGCGCGCCGGTCCTCCTCCGTCAAGTCCGGGAAGGAGCCGGTCGCCAGCCCGCGCAGGACCCCCGCCCGCGAGGTGTTGAACCGCCCGATGAGGTCCGCCAGCGTGACGCCGGCGGGCGTCGACGAGGCGCCGCGGTCGCGGGTGACGTCGATTTGGTCCTTCAGCGTGCGCGTCTCCTGGTACAGCACCTCCACCGCCTTGAACGGAAGCGGGTTGACGGAGGGTTGCGGCGCCTTGCGGCACGCGCCCAGGACCGCGGTGACGGCGACGGCGGCGACGAGCGCCCCGGCGGTCGCGCCGGCTCGGAGACAGGATGCTGACGATCGGGTCATCGAGGGCTCCAAGGCAACGGGCGGGGATCATACAGCGAACCGCGTCGCCCTGAGGCCGCCCGCGGCGGCGGCTCGGCCGAATACTCGGACAGGCTCCTAAGTTCTCGACTTGCCGGCCGGAGCGCCGACGAGCTCGGGGACGTAGCCGACGTCGGCCTGCGCCGCGGGAGAGGCGGCGAACTCCGCCCGCAGCGTCGCCCGGCGCGACTCTTCCTGGGCATCGGCGACCGCGATGGCGGCGACGTTGATGACGTCGGCCACCTCGCTCGACTGATGCAGCACGTGCACCGGACGCTTCATGCCGATCAGGATCGGTCCGATCGCCTGCGCCCCCCCGAGACGGTAGAGGAGCTTGTAGGCGATGTTGGCCGAGGTCAGATCGGGGAAGACCAGCACGTTGGCGTCCCCCTTCAGGGCGCTCCAGGGGAACAGGCCCTGCGCCAGGGCGGGGGTGACCGCCGTGTCGGCCTGCATCTCGCCGTCGACGACGAGATCGGGCGCCCGCTCGCGCACCTTCCGGGTCGCCTCCTGGACCAGCGTCACCAGCCGGTGGTTGACGCTGCCGAAGTTCGAGAACGACAGCATGGCGATCTTCGGCTCGATGTTGAAGCGGCGCGCCGCCTCGGCCGTCAGGATGGCGATCTCGGCCAGCGCCTCGGCGTCCGGCTCGACGTTGACCGCCGCGTCGGCGATGAAGAACGAACGGTTGCGGAACGTCAGCATGAAGACCGCCACGACGCGCTTCACGCCGTCGCGCGGCCGGACGATCTGCAGCATCGGCCGGATCGTGTCGTTGTAATGCTGCGACACGCCCGACACCAGGCCGTCCGCCTCACCGAAGTGAAGCATCAGCGCCCCGAACACGTTCGGATCGTGCAGCACCATCCGCTGCGCGTCCTCGCGGGTGATCCCGCGGCGCCGGCGCAGGCGGAACAGCTCGTCCGCGTAACGGTCGCGCGCCTGCGAGCGGGCCGGGTCGACGATGGTGACGCCGTCGAGCGGCACATCCTCCTGCGCGGCGACGGAGCGGATGGCCAGCTCGTCGCCGATCAGGATCGGCCGGGCGATCCGCTCCTGGACGATCTCGGAGACCGCCCGCAGGATCTTCGGGTGCATCCCCTCGGGGAAGACGACCGTCCGCGGGTCCTTGCGCGCCTTGTGGCGGATCAACCGCATCGCCTCGCGCCCCGGACCCATGCGGCTCTCCAGCCGCTCGCGGTATTCGGAGAGATCGACCGGCACCCGCGCCACGCCGGTGTCCATCGCCGCCTTCGCCACGGCGGACGCCTCCCACACCAGGACGCGCGGATCGAACGGCTTCGGGATGATGTAATCCGGCCCGAAGTGGAAGTGAACTCCCCCGTACGCCTGCAGGACGCTCTCCGGCACCGTCTGTTTCGCCAGTTCGGACAAGGCTTTAACCGCCGCCAGCTTCATCTCCGTGTTGATGACCCGCGCCTGCACGTCGAGGGCACCGCGGAAGATGAACGGGAAGCCGAGGACGTTGTTGACCTGGTTCGGAAAGTCGGAGCGACCGGTCGCCATGATCAGGTCGGACCTTACGGCCTTCGCCTCGTCGTACGGGATCTCCGGATCGGGGTTGGCCATCGCCAGGATGATCGGCCGGGCCGCCATCGAGGCGACCATCTCCTTGGTCACCAGGTTGGCCCCCGACACGCCGATGAAGACATCCGCTCCCTTGAACGCCTCGGCGAGCGTGCGGCATTTCTCGTCGGTGGCGAACAGATCCTTATAGGGGTTCATGTTGCGCTCGCGCCCCTTGTAGACCACCCCGGCCGTGTCGACCATGATGATCTGCTCGCGCCGGATGCCCAGGGCCAGCAGCAGCTTGGCGATGGCGATGCCGGCCGCCCCGGCACCGGACATGACGATGCGGACGTCAGTGCCGTCCTTGCGGACCAGCTCCAGCGCGTTCAGCAGCGACGCGCTCGAGATGATCGCGGTGCCGTGCTGGTCGTCGTGGAACACCGGGATGTTCATGGTCCGGATCAGCTCTTCCTCGATCGTGAAGCAGTCCGGGGCGGCGATATCCTCGAGGTTGATGCCGCCGAACGTCGGCTCGAGGACCTGCACGGTGCGGATGATCTCCCGGACGTCGGTCGAGTTGACTTCGATATCGTAGACGTCGATGTCCGCGAACCTCTTGAACAGGACGCCCTTGCCCTCCATGACCGGCTTGCCGGCCAGCGCCCCGATGCGGCCCAGCCCCAGCACGGCGGTGCCGTTGCTGACCACGGCGACGAGGTTCCCCTTGGACGTATAGCGGTAGGCGAGCGCCGGGTCCCGGGCGATCTCGAGACACGGGTGCGCGACGCCCGGCGTGTAGGCCAGCGACAGGTCACGCTGGGTCACGCACGCCTTCGTCGAGACGACCTCGATCTTTCCGGGACGGCCGCTCTGGTGATAGTTCAGCGCATCTTCCTTGAGTGCCATGACGTGACGCCTCCTCTCCCTCCGCGCGCCTCCTGCAGCGCTCACCCCCGGCACTCAAGTGGGACTGCAATCCCTGTGCCGCAACGATTGCGTGACGCGCGGGCGCGCCGGCGGCCCGATCCGGTGCGCGCCGGCTCCCGGGTGGAAGAGGCGGGCCGGCGCCCGCCGGCAATTTCTTCGGCGGTCGGGCGCGGACGCGTAATCGCCGCGGCCCCGGCGAGGAACGCCATGAGGCCGACGGACCGGAGCGGCTCTTACTCCAGGACCTGGATGTTCTTCCGACGGCAGATCTCTTTGAGGATCTTCGGCCAGACCGTGACGCTGACCTCGCCGTGATGGGCTTTCTTCAGGAGGAGCATGCAGGTGCGCGACTGGCCGATGCCGCCGCCGATGCTCAGAGGCAGATCGTTGTTCACGATCGCCCGGTCGGGGGGCGCGTCCGGCGGGTCAGCGCCAGCGCGCCTCGAGGTCGGCGAGCACGGCGTAGGGGCCGCGATACTGACCGAAACTGTAGCTGGAGGAGAGAACCCGGCCCTGACGGTCCACCAGGACCAGGTTCGGAATGCCGCCCGGCCCGGCATACCAGCCGCCCAGCCTGTCGATCACGTCGCCGCGATCGAACGGGACGGCAGGCCACGGCATGGAGAACCCTCGATAGTAGCCCTGCATCTCTTCCTCGCGCCGGTCCCGCGGGACCAGCAGGACCTCGAAGCTTCTGTCCTGGTGCTTTGTGTAAAAGTCCCGGAGGTATGGCGTGAAATCGCGGCAATGCGGGCACCAGCTCGCGGAGAAGAACACCAGCAGATACTCCCGCTGGTCGAGGTAGGAGGCGTTGCGATCGGTCTGTCCGTACCGGTAAATCTCCGAGCCGGTCACCTCGGTGATTCGCTCGTATCGCCTCAGGCCGCCGTGCGTCTGCTGGGCCACGACGTAGCCGGCGAGCCCGAGAGCGGCGATTGTCAGGATGACCTTGGTCTTCATCGTCGGGTAACTTCGGAGCCAGTGGGCGAAAAAGCAAGCCGATTCCGCGGCAGGGGAGCGGCCGGGGCGCGAACGTCAGACATGGCGTTCGGCGGCATGGAACGCCCGCAGCTCCGGCTCGATGACCCCGAGGTAGTAGACGACGATACCGATGAAGTTGGTGAGCACGATCACCCAGAACCACCAGGCCGCCGGCTTCGGCCCCAGGTGCCCGCGTGCGAAGTGATGCAGGCACAGCGCCAGCAGCAGGAAGAACGTCAGGATCATCGCCGAGACCAGGATGCCGAGGGTCAGCCGGGCCCACGCGTGCATCGAGCTGATCCGGAAGACAGCGTTGCCCACCGGCCGGATGTTGGTCGCGAACAGGATCGCCACCGTGAGCACGTACAGCGCCACCAGCACCCGCATGCCGAGGAGTTGCGGCCGCGACAGCATCGGCCTGGCAGTCTTCAGGCCCGGGTCCGGAACGTCCGCGTCGAAGAGCGACCCTGATGTCACGCCCTGCCGCTCACTCTGCGGTCGTCGGGTCGATGATCGCCCGGATCCGCGCGATGCGATTGGCCGGGAAGCCTCCCTGCTGCGCGTGCTTCCGGACCGTCTCTTCGTTCGGCGCCACGTAGACGCAGTAGACCTTGTCGTCCGTGACGTAGCTGTGGACCCACTGGATCTGGGTGCCCATCTCCTTGAGCACGCCGCATGACTTCTGCGAGATCGCCTGCAGCTCCTTCGCGCTCAGCTTCCCTGCCCCCGGGATATCCCGCTCGATCACGTATCTTGGCATCGCGTCATCCTCCTGGTTGCACTCCGGTCCGGGCTCCCGCCCGTGAGAGACCATCGGCTTCGCTCTCGATTGCCCGGAATATAACCCCGAACGACGCCGGCCGCAGCAGGAGTTTCCTCGCGTGCCGGTTGTCCCGGGGGACCCCGAGGCACCGCGGCCCGTTCAGGTTGTGTAGCTGGCGTTGATGCCGATGTAGCGACGGGTCAGATCGCACGTCCACAGGACGGCGCGCCCCGGACCGCGGCCCAGCGACAGGCGGACGGCGACGCGCGGGGTCGCGAACAGGGGGCGGAGGTCGGCGCCGTTGACGGCCGAACGGCCATGGCGGACGACGGCGCAGCCGCCGATGGCCAGCGACACGTCCCGCGGGGTGAACGCCACGCCGGCGGCGCCGGCGGCCGACAGGATGCGGCCCCAGTTGGGATCGCCGCCGGCGAGGGCGGTTTTGACCAGGGGGGAATTGGCGATGGAGCGGGCGACGCGGTCGGCGGCGTCGCGGCTGCGGGCGCCGGAGACCTCGATCTCGAGGACCCGGCGCGCCCCTTCGCCGTCGTGGACGATGTCGAGCGCCAGGGCGCGGCAGACGGCCCGTAACGCCTCGACGAATGGCTGCTCGCGGCGGCCGATCTGCAGCATCGCCCGCCCGCCGGCGGCGCCGCTGGCCATCAACAGGACGGTGTCGTTGGTCGACTGGTCGCCGTCGACGCTGATGGCATTGAACGAGTCCCGCACCGCCTCGCGCAGCAGGCGCCGCAATAAATAAGGATGCACGGCGGCGTCGGTCAGAACGTAGGCGAGCATGGTCGCCATGCGCGGGTGGATCATCCCCGAACCCTTGGCAAAGCCGGTCACGGTCACGGTGCGGCCCCCGAGCGCCACCTCGGCGGAGCGGATCTTCGGCCGCGTGTCGGTCGTCATGATGGCGCGTGCCGCGGCCTTGAGGGCGGCGGCGTCGCTCCCGAGGGCGCGCAACGCCGTCGGGAGCGACGCGACGATCCGTCGGTGAGGCAGCGGCCGGCCGATGACCCCGGTCGAGGAGACCAGGACATCGGTCGGATGGCAGCCGAGCAGACGGGCGGTGGCGATGGCGACCGCGCGGGCGCGCCGGACTCCCTCGTCGCCGGTGGCGGCATTGGCGCAGCCGGAGTTGATCACCACCGCCCGGGTGCCGCCGATCGAGCGCGCCAGGTGATCGCGGCACACGTCGATCGGCGCGGCCGCGAAGCGATTGGTGGTGAATACGCCGGCCGTGGCGGCGCGCCGGTCGCAGACGATCAGCGCCAGGTCGAGCCGCGGATCGGCGCCGGCTCGACCGCCCCCCGTGCCCGCCGCGCCGGCCCCCCCGCTGGCGCGCTTGATGCCGCAGGCGGCGCCGGCCAGCCGGAATCCCGCCGGCAGGCGCGGCCGGCCCAGGAGCCGGTCCGGCGTCTCTGTCGGGACCCCCTTGCGCACGCCGCTCACGCCAGGTCCCAGACGAGCGCGATCTCGTCGCACGACTCCCTCCGCGAGCAGGTCGAGCAGTCCACGAACACCTTCTCCGGCAGGCTCTGCCGCGCGACGCGGCTGAAGCCGAGCCGCTCGAACAGGTCGGGAGTACGCGTCAGCACGAAGACGCGCCGCAGACCCTCCTGCCGCGCCTCCTCCAGAAGATGCGTCACCAGTCTCCGGGCGTGGCCGCGCCGCTGGTGGCCGTCGCTGACGACCAGCGAACGGATCTCGGCGAGGTGCGGCGAGTAGCGTCGCAGCGCGCCGAAGGCGACCAGGCAGCGGGCGTCATCGGCCAGCGCCAGCACTCTGAAGTCGGGCAGCATCGTGCGCAGCGCCGGGCCGTCGAGCGGCAGCAGGATGTTGCGCTGCGCCCAGAAGCGGATCCGGTCCTCGATGAGCGGCAGATCGCCCTCGGAGGCGGGGCGGAGCCGGATGCCGGGAAGGGGGGCCGATGGCATCACGGGTGTCCCTTCCCATCGCCGGCCGCCGCGTCGGCCCAGGCCCTGACCCGGGCCAGTTCCTCGGCGACGCGCTGCGGAGCGGTGCCACCGGCGCAGGCGCGGCGGGCCACCGAGGCCGGTCCGTCGAGCCGGTCGAAGACGTCGGCGCCGACCAGGGGGCTGATCGTCCGCAGCGTCTCCAGGGGGAGGCTCGCCAGCGGGGTCCCGGTCTCCCGCGCCAGGGCGACGGCCCGGCCGGCGCAGGTGTGCGCCTCGGCGAACGGCAGGCCGCGGCCCGCCAGGTAGTCGGCCAGGTCGGTCGCGAGCATGTCGCCGGCGTCATCCGCCAGCCCCCGCTCCGGCAGCGGCTGCAGATGGCGCAGCACGACCGCCAGCGCCTGCAGTGAACCGCGCGCCGTGTCGAGCCCGTCGAACAGCGCCTCCTTGTCTTCCTGCAAGTCGCGGTTGTAGGCCGCCGGCAGGCCCTTGAGCGTGGTCA
The DNA here is from genome assembly GCA_018606725.1 of Acidobacteriota bacterium. Taxonomy (GTDB): domain Bacteria; phylum Acidobacteriota; class Polarisedimenticolia; order Gp22-AA2; family Gp22-AA2; genus JAGYID01. The sequence continues at coordinate 16,869 of JAGYID010000019.1, read as the reverse complement.
GGAAGCCGGCCAGCCGGCCGGCGACGCGGCCCGCCTTGCCGCGCAGCAGCTCGAGCACATCGGGATTCTTCTTCTGCGGCATCAGGCTCGAGCCGGTGGCGACCGCGTCCGGGAGCGTCAGCCAGCCGAACTCGGCGGCGGTCGCCAGGATCAGGTCCTCGGCGATTTGCGACAGGTGGATCATGATGAGCGCCGACCCGTACAGCAGGTCGGCGACGAAATCGCGGTCGGAGACCGCGTCGAGGCTGTTGGCCGACGCGCTGGCGAATCCGAGCCGCCGCGCCAGCTGCAGCCGATCGACCGGCACGGTCGTGCCGGCGAGCGCGCCGCTGCCGAGCGGGCAGACGTCCATGCGACTCAGCGCCTCGGCGATCCGCTCGTCGTCGCGCATCAGCCGGGCGGCGTGCGCCAGGAGCTGGTGGGCGAGGAGGATCGGCTGGGCGCGGCGAAGATGTGTGTACCCGGGCACGATCAGCCCGCCGGCCCGCCCCGCCAGGTGGGCGAGGCCGGCGACGCAGGCGGCCAGATCGCGGCGCGCACCCGCGCCTTCTTCGCGGCAGTACAGGCGCAGGTCGGTGGCGACGAGGTCATTGCGCGACCGACCGGTGCGCAGCCGGCCGGCCAGGTCCGCGCCGACGCGGCGCTCGACTTCGCGCTCGACGAAGGTGTGCACGTCCTCGGGCCCGCCGCCGGCGGCCGCGGCGGGCGCGCGACCCGGAGGAGCCGCGCCGCCAATGGTGATCTCCGCCGCGGCGATGCCGGCGAGCGCCGCGTCGAGACGCGCCGCGTCGTCCCCGGTCAACGCACCGGCGTCGCGCAGCGCCTCCACCCAGGCTCGATTACTCGCGACATCGGCGAGCAGCAGCCGGCGGTCGAACGAGAACGATTCGCAGAAGCGGTCGATGATCGGGTCGAGCGGCTGCTCGAACCCGCCACCCCACAGCCGTTCGGCGCTCATCGCGACACCTCCGGCCCGCCGGGCTGGGCCAAGGCGCGCGGCAGCGCGCCGCCTGAAGACGCCTCGCGCGGCAGCGCGCCGCCCGAGGATGCCTCGCGCGGCCGCGCGCCGTGCGGGGACGCTGCGCGCGCCGGGGAGAATTCGAGCGGCGCGGCCGCGTCGGCGCCCTGGATGGCGGCGGCGCCGCTGCCGCGCGTCGACAGCCCGAACAGGCGGATGAATCCCGCCGCGTCCTTGGGCTCGAAGCCGTCGCCCATGACGAACGAGCCGAGCCGGGCGTCGTACAACGAGTGCGGCGCCCGCCGGCCGCACACGGTGACCAGGCCGCGCCGCAACCTCAGGACGACCTCGCCGGTGACGCGCTCCTGGGTGGATTCGACGAACGCGTCGAGGGCGCGCCGCAGCGGCGTGTACCACAGACCGTCGTACGCCAGCTCGGCATAGCGCGCCGCCACCAGCTGCTTGTAGTGCGCGGTCGCGCGATCGAGACAGAGCGACTCCAGCTCGCGATGGGCGGCGGCGAGAACCGTGCCGGCGGGTGTCTCGTACACGCCGCGCGACTTGATGCCGACCAGCCGGTTCTCGACCATGTCGAGCCGGCCGACGCCCTGCGCGCCGGCGATCGCGTTGAGGCGCCCGATCAGCGACACGCCGTCGAGGGACTCGCCGTCAAGCGCCCTCGGGGTGCCGCGCTCGAAGGCGATCGTCACCGTGGCGCCCGTCTCGGGGGCGTGCAGCGGATCGCGCGTCAGGGCGAACATGTCCGCCGCCGGCTCGCAGGCCGGATCCTCGAGCGGCCCGCCCTCGTGGCTCATGTGCCAGAGATTCCGGTCGCGGCTGTAGAGCGACGTCCGGGTCACCGGCACCGGCACGCCGCGCGCCGCGGCGTAGTCGATCGCCTCCTCGCGCGACTTGATGCTCCACTCCCGCCAGGGGGCGATGATGGTCAACCCGGGGGCGAGCGCCTGGTAGACCAGCTCGAAGCGGACCTGGTCGTTCCCCTTGCCGGTGCAGCCGTGCGCCAGCGCATCGGCGCCGTGCAGCAGCGCGACGCGCACCTGCTCGCGGGCGATCACCGGCCGGGCGAGCGACGTCCCCAGCAGGTAGCCGTTCTCGTACGCCGCCCCGGCGCGCAGCGCCGGCCAGAGCTGTTCCTCGACGAAGGCGGCGCGCAGGTCGCGGCGGATGAAGGCGTCGGCGCCGGCGGCGCGGGCGCGCGCCTCGAGGCCGTCCAACTCGTCGCCTTGGCCGACGTCGGCGACCATGGCGATCACTTCGCAGCCATGGTTCTCCTTCAGCCACGGGATGATGATCGACGTGTCGAGCCCTCCAGAGTACGCGAGCACCGCGCGGCGCACCGTCATGCTGTCCCTCCGTCGTGGGTGATGCGTGTTCCGTGGACGGCGGTCCGGGCGCCGCCGAGGATGGAAGCCAGGTCGATCGTCGCGCCGACGATGCGGATGTCCGCCACGCCGGCGCGCAGCGCCGATTCGCAGGCGCGCAGCTTCGGGATCATCCCGTCGGTGGCGGCGCCGTCGTCGATCAGGCGGCGCAGCGCCGCGCGCGACAGCCGGCCGATCACGCCGCCGTCGCGGTCGCGCACGCCGCCGGCGTCGGTCATCAGGATCAGCCGCCGCGCGCGCAGGCCGCGGGCGAGCCCGGCGGCCATCAGGTCGGCATTGACGTTCAGCCAGCCGTGCCCGGCGTCCCAGGCCAGGCTGGCGACGACCGGCAGCCGGCGGTCATCCATCAAACGGAGATAGAAGCGATCGTCGACCTCGTGGAGCTCGCCGACCGCTCCGAGCGAGCCGCCATTGGTGCGCCGGGCACCGCAGGCTGCTCCGTCGGCGCCGGTCACGCCGATGGCGGGGCAGCCGCGGCGCAGCAGCTCCTCGACCAGGCGCCGGTTGATCAGGCCCCCGAGGACCGCCAGCGCCACCGGGAGCATCTCGGGCGTGGTGATCCTCTGTCCGTCGAGGAAGCGCGACGGGATGCCGAGGCGATCGAGCCAACGGCTCAGCTCGGCGCCGCCGCCGTGCACGATGATCAGGTTTTCCCCGGCCGACCAGGCGCGGGCCACGCGGTCGAGGAGGGCGCCGCCGCCGTCCGCGGCCTCGAACAGGCTGCCGCCGATCTTGAGGACGGTCAGGTCGCGTCGCGCCGCCTTCCCGGCCGGCGCGCCGCGCCGGGCTGCGGCAGGCTCCGTCTTCCGCAGCCGGCTCATCGCGGCAGCCCTTCGGTCTCGGGCCGGCCGAGCATCAGGTTGAGGTTCTGCACCGCCGAGCCGGCCGCGCCTTTCATCAAGTTGTCGATGGCGGCGAACACCGTGGCGCGCCGCGCGGCGGCGTCGACCGACCAGCCGATGACGCACAAGTTGGTGCCGCGCACGTCGGCGGTGGAGGGCAGGCCGCCCTCGCCGAGCAGGCGGATGGACGGGGCGTCGGCGTAGGCGTCCCCCAACGCCGTTGCGACCGCCGACGCCCCGACACTGTCCCGCAATTTCAACGCGATCGATGCGAGCAGGCCGCGATCGAAGGGCGCCAGGTGCGGGGTGAACACGATCTCCATGCCCGGCTGCAACCCTGCGGTCGCGGCGATCTCCGCCAGGTGACGGTGACGGGGCACGCCGTACGGCCGGATGCCGCCCTCGACCTCGCAGAACAGCAGATCGTCCCGCAGCCGCCGGCCGGCGCCCGAGGCGCCCGACACGGCATTGACGACCACTCCCGCCGACGGGTCGATCAAGTCGGCGCGGCGCAGGGGGAGCAGGCCCAGCAGAGTCGCGGTCGGAAAGCAGCCCGGATTGGCGACCAGGTCGGCGGCGGCGATCGCCGCGCGGTTCCACTCGGTCAGGCCGTAGACCGCGCGGCTCAGGAGCGCCGGGGCGGTGTGCTCCAGGCCGAACCAGGCCGGATAGTCGGAGGCCGAGCGCAGCCGGAACGCGCCACTGAGATCCACGACGCGTACGCCGGCCTCGAGCAGGCGCGGCGCCAGCCGCATCGAGGTCGCCTCCGGGGTCGCCAGCAGCGCGCAGGTCACGCCACGGTCCCGCAGGAGGTCCGCCGCGCCCGCCAGCGCGCTGTCGTCCTCGCCGAGCCCGGCGCAGACGACCTCGGGCAGCCCCCGCAGCGACGCATGGATGGCAGCCAGCGGGGCCCCCTCGCGATCGCGGCCGCCGAAGGCAGCGGCGAGGCGGAGCGCAGGGTGGGTGAGCAGCAGCCGCGCCGACTCGCGTCCGGTGTAGCCGGTGGCCCCGAACAGCGCCACGGCGGTGACGGCCGCGTGCGCCGCGGCGCCCGCCGTTCCTTTCGTCAGAGTGTCCATCGTGTTCGTCGTGTCCACCTGGGGCCCAAAAAAAATCGGCCGGCCCGAGTTCGGAGCCGGCCGCGGATGACTTGCTGAAACTACGCGCTACCGGCGCCCGATGAGCCCGCGGAGCCGACGCTCCAGGGCCCTGGCGTGGGACGGTCGCGGGGTGGCCGCGAACAGGGTGTCGTCCCCCGAGACGGTGCCGACCACCTCGGGCAGGGCGGCCCGGTCGATCGAGACGCCCAGGGCGTGCGCGAAGCCGGGATTGGTTTTCAAGATCACCAGATTGCCGGCCACCGCCACGTCGTTGAGGTGGGTGCGCAGCATGCGTTCCATGTCGAGCAGGCGCGACTTCTCGTCAGCCCCCTGGCCGAGGCTGCCCGCGTCCTGATAACCGGAGGCGGCCTTCACGAGGCCAAGCTCACGCAGATCGCGGGACAACGTCGACTGGGTCACCAGCACGCCGTGCAGGCGCAGGCGCTGCCGCACCTCGCCCTGGCTGCGCGGCGGGGCGTTCCGCACGAACGAGCGGATCAGTCCCTGGCGGTAGGCCTTGCTGGCGGGAGCAATGCGCGCGGCTGCATGTTTATGCATAACGTTGCAAAAACTACCAGCAGCCGCGGGGCCCGTCAACCACAAAATGATCGAAACCCGACCCCGGGTCACCATCTGAAACGCGGCAGGGGTCCATCGGAGACGACCCGGCGCGATGCCGGGGCGTGGAGAGGTCAGGCGGCGCGTTCCTCGGTCTCGCCCCGCCGCCGGCCGGCGCCCAGGCCGGCGACCACGGCCGCGCCGCGGCTCGCATACCACAACAGCGTCATGCCGATCATGACCGGGACGGAGAGGACGGCCAGGAACAGGAGGTACAGGAAGCCGAGCGGCGCCTTCACCCGGAGCTGCAGGAAGGACAGGGGGCGGCGTCGCAGGCGCGGCGGCATGGCGGGCATCTTAGCACCCCATCGGGCCGCGCGGCACCCAAAGCACCTGCCGCTTGACGCGGGTCGGTGGGGGTGCTACTCTCACGCCCCTTTCCGCGCAGACTCACGAGTCGGAGGTGCAGGGATGGCCACAGCGGGCCAAATCAAAGCGAAAGTCGATCTGCTCAAGAAGAAGATCGCCGATAAGGGCGCGACAGCGTCGCCGGAACGGCGCCGGCAGCTTGCCAAGCGGCTCCGCCGCCTGCAGCGCGCCCGGCGCAAGGCCACCACGGTGGAGACGAAGCGCACCGAGCAGGGCAAGTCGAAGTCCAGGCACGCCAAGGACGAGACCGCCGCGCCCGCGGCCCCCGCCCAGTCCTGAGAAGGAGAGACGAGATGAACGTTGCGCGCAGGATGTCGCTCGTGGCGGCGGCCGCGATGCTCGCCGTGCTGGTCGCCTGCGGTGAAACCGTCGATGAGATGGTGATGAACCCGACCACCAAGGACGAGCTGATCGGCAAGCTGCTCTCCGATCCGCCCGCCAAGGAAGACATCATGAAGCGGCTGACGAGCGACGACGAATCGAAGCGCTGGCTCGCCGAGACGCTCCTGGGCGACACCTCGATCAAGGCGACGGCGGTCGAGAAGCTGGTGGCCGACCGGGCTTCCTCGGCGACCATGATCGACAAGCTGGTGGCCGACCCGGTGCTGCGGGCGCAGCTGGTCACCCACCTGACCGCCGATGCGGCGTTTCGGACCGAGCTCCAGGACGCTCTCAAGAAGCCGCTGCCGAAGCCCACGCCGACGCCGGCTCCTTAAAGCGCCTTCACTTGGACGGGGTTCGACAGGACCCGGCGGCCGCTCGTGTCGACCATGCTCAGGCGCACCTGGAAGGTCCCTGCCTTCTCGAAGCGCGCCTCCTGCGCGAAGTCGTAGCCATCCGGACCCTTGGAGAGGTGTCCGCTCGAGCAGGTTGCGGCCGGGGTCGCGGTGCTGCGCGCCGGACCGGGCGCCGACGCGGCGCTCGCGCCGCTCCCTGCCGGGCCGCCGACCCCGAATCCGCCCGCCGACCGCGTCTCGGCCAGGTCCGCCATCAGCGCAACCTCCGATCGGCACAGCTCGATGGCGCCCGGCTCGGTGCCGGTGACCTTGCCGAACAAGTAGACCGTGAACGGAACGAAGCCGACGATCCGATCGGCGACGATGTAGAGCACCGGCCCGGCGTTCCGGGGCGCCCGTGCCCACGCCGAGCCGTCGGCGAGCAGCGCCGCGGCCAGCGTCGCGGCCACGCATGCCGCCCGTGACAGTGCCGTCCTCCATTCCTTCATGACCCCTCCCGGTGCGTCACCGGACGCCAGACGCGTCCCCTGATTGCATCTCTGTAACATCGCGACCGCGTCGATGAGATTGTTCGTGTCCGAGAGCGAATCTAGGGAATCCGCCGGACGAGTCAATGCTAATTTTCGTAATCCTGACAATGACTTCCGCGTCTTGACTCCGACTTCCGCGACCCTATATTTGCGAGGACGCGCTTTAATCAAATGGGTCGGCGTCGCCATCTCCGGGCCGAGGTTCTGTGGCGAAGACGGGCGAGAACGGGCAGTCTCCGCGCGATCCCTCCGCGGTCCTCGAGCGCGCGCTGCGCCAGATGGCGGCGTTCAGCCGCGTCGCCAACCAGATCGTCCAGGAAGACGACCTGCGCGTGGCCTGCCGCCTGTTTCTCGAGGCGATCCGGGAGGGCTCCGGTCATCGGCGCGCCGTCCTGACGCTGCTCGACGAGAACGGCCGCGACGTTCAGTACCTGTTCACCGGCTACGACAACAACGGCATCGACCACTTCCACGCCCACAAGATCACGCCGGCGCAGCGCGCCGGGGTGTTTCAGGAGAAGCATCGCGTCGGCAACTCGTACCGCGTGCCGGCGACCGCGGCGATCAATTACGGCGGCCTGCGGCCGGATGCCGCGCGTCATCTGCTGTTTATCCCGCTGTACGGCGCCAAGGCATCGCTGGTCGGCACGCTGATGCTCGAGGATCGCGGCGACGAGACGCCGACCGCCGAGGGGCTGTCGCCCCTGGAGCTGTTCGCCGGACAGATGGCCAATGCGGTCGAGAAGAAACGGCTCGATCAGGCAGTCACCAACGTGCAGCGCCAGCTCATGCAATCGCAGCTGCAGCTCATGCAGTCCGAGAAATTGTCCGCCATCGGGCAGATCGTCTCGGGGGTGGCGCACGAGCTGAACAACCCGCTGTCGGGGATCATGGGCTTCGCGCAGCTGCTGCTGGCGCAGGAACTCAACCCCAAGGCGAAGAAGAACCTCGAGCGCATCTACAACGAGGCGGTGCGCTGTCAGAAGATCGTCCAGAATTTGCTGGGTTTCTCCCGCCGTCACAAGCCGGAGAAGACCTTTCAGAGCCTGCACGACGCCATCGAGCGGGTCCTCGAACTGCGCTCCTACCAGCTGAAGGTCGACGACATCGAGGTGGTGCGGCACTTTGCCGCGGACCTGCCCAAGACCATGTACGACTTCCACCAGCTCCAGCAGGTCATCCTCAACGTGGTCAACAACGCCCACCATGCGATGCTCGAGGTGGCGGTACGGCCGCGGGTCCTGACGGTGACGACGGAGCATCGGGGACCGATGCTGCGGTTGCGCTTCGCGGACACCGGGCCGGGCATCAGCCGCGACCGGCTGGAGACCATCTTCGAGCCGTTCTACACGACCAAGCAGGAGGGCAAAGGCACCGGTCTGGGACTGAGCCTGGCGCGCGCCATCGTCAAGAGCCACCTGGGGACGATGACCGTCGAAAGCGTCGTCGGACAGGGCACCGCCTTCACGATCGATCTGCCGCTGCTCGAGGAGCAGGCCCCCGGTCGCGAGGAGGAGCAGCCGCCCGCCGCAGCGAAGCCGGCGCGGTCCCTGCGCGTGCTCGTCGTCGAGGACGAGCGGGTCCTGGTCGAGCTGCTGTCGGAGTTCCTTAAGAGCGCCGGGCACCGCGTCGACACCGCCGCCAACGGGCAGATCGGGCTGGATCTGGCGATGCGGAACGACTACGACATCGTCCTCACCGATCTCAAGATGCCGGGTCTCGATGGCCAGGGTCTGTACGAGAAACTGTGCGCCGCCAAGCCGGACATGGCGCGCCGCTTCATCTTCTCGACCGGCGACCTGGTCAACCCGAAGGTGCAGACCTTCTTCCAGGTCACCGGCGCGCTCTACCTCAGCAAGCCGTTCAAGCTCGAATCGGTCCTCACCCTGCTCGATCAGATCGCCTCACCGCGCGCCGCATAGCCCGCTGGCTGCGGGGGCCGCCCGGAGTGGGGTTGGCGGGGACGCGGTCACCGCGCCCGGATCGGCTGGAGAACGCCGACAGGCGCGGCGCCGCTCGTCGCTCCCGCGCCCGGCCGCCGAAGAGCGGCGGCTTGCGGGCGCGGTCCGCGATCGCCCCGCCAACCCCACTCCGGGCCGCCCCGTCACCATCGCGGACGTCGCCGCGGGTTGACTCGACGGATGGCTCGTCGTACCTTCAGGGTCCCGTGAAACCCTCACCGCTCGTCTCATTGCTGGTCACGGCGATCGCCGTCGCGGCGTTGCCGGCCGGCGCCGGCGCGCAGACGAGCGATCCGCCGCCGGCCTCGACGGCGCCGTCGCCGGTGCCGCCGGTCGCGGCCGGAGCGGAACCGAAGCCGACGCCGGCCAATCCACTGACCGAGCTGATCAGGGAGGGGAACGCGGCGCGACAGGCCGGGCGGGTCGAGGAAGCGCTCGAGGACTACCGCAAGGCCGAGCAGATGGCTCCCCGCTTTTACGAGGTCCGGATCCTGATCGCCGATACGCTGCGACGCTCCGGGCGGAGCGCCGAGGCGGCGCGGGAATACGACGGCGCGCTCGCTCTCGATCCGGCGCGGCCCGAAGCGTACGCGGGGCGGGCGTTCGTCATGCGCGCCTCCTTCGATTACGACGGGGCCTGCGCCGCGGCGGAGTCAGGCCTGCGGCGGGTGCCGGAAGAGGCGGCGCCCGAGCTGCTGCTGGTGATGGCCGAGACGCGCCGGCGCCAGGGGCGACTCGAGGAGGCGGCGGCCCTGTTCGACCGCGTGCTGAAGGCCCAACCGGGGAGCGCGCCGGCCCGCGCCGGCCTGGCGCAGCTCGCCGAGGACCGCGGCGATCTGGACGGTGCCCTGCGGGGCTGGGATGCGTACCTGGAGGCGAAGCCCGCGGACGACCAGGCGACGCTGCGCCGCGAGGAGCTGCGCGAGCTGCGGGCCTCGATCGAGACGCTGCGGGCGACCGCGTCGACCTCGCCGTCCGGGCCGCTGTACTCCGAGTTGGGGCGGTTGCTCGCCGTCGCCGGCGACGCCGCCGGGGCGGTGGAATTCAACCGAAAGTCGCTGCGCCTGAATCCGAGGGACGGCGCGACGCGGCGGGCTCTGGCGCTGGCCCTGCGTGACGCGGGCGACGCGCGCGGCGCAGCCGCGGAGTTCCGCCGCCTGCTGAAGAGGCTCCCCGGCGACCCGGTCGCGCTCTACAACCTGGCGGCGCTGGCGCGCGCCGCCGGCGACGCGGGCGGCGAGCGCGCCGCCTGGGAGGATCTCCTGAGGACCCACCCGGACGACCTGCACGGGCTGCGTGCCTACGTCGGGTCGCTCGAGCGGGCGGGCGACGAGGCGCTCGGCCGCGCCATCGAGGCCGCGGACCGCGCCGTGAAGAACACGCCGGACCTGGCCCTGTTTCGTCGCGTGGCGCTGCTGCAGGGGACCGCGGAGCGATGGCCCGAGGCGGCCGAGGCGCTCTACGAGGCGCTCAAGATCGATCCGACCGATCCCTGGACGCAGGCGGTCGGCGGCGAGCTGATGTTCCTGCACGCGGAACTCATCCAGGACCTGGGGGCGCGGCTGCAGCAGGACGCGTCGCGTCTGTCGGCCGCGGAGCGGACATGGGCCGGCGGGGACGCCGCCGGGGCGGCGCCGCAGGCTGCGGCGTTCGGGGCGCTGGCGGCGCGCCTGGCATGGTGGTCCGGCCATCTGGAGGACGCGCTCGGCCTGGCGCGGCGCGCCGTCGCCGCCGACCCGCGCTCGGCGGTGGCCCGCTCGATCAGGACCGAGGTCGGTCAGCAACTGGATCGCGATCCCGCGCAGGAGATCGACGAACTCACGGCCCTCGTCGCGCTGGAGCCACCCCGGCTCACCGACCGGATCGATCTGGCGCTGGCGCTGCTGCGCGCCGGGCGGGTGCGCCGGGCGGAAAGCGCGGCCCGTGCCGCGCTCGAGAGCGCGCCGGACTCCGCGCCGGCGCTGTCGGTGCTCGGCATGGCGCTCGCCGAGCAGGGCGACTTCGAAGCGGCGGCCGGAGCCTACGCAGCCGCATTGCGCGCCGACCCGGCCGACAATTTCGGGCTGGCGCGCCGGCAGCTTCCCCTGATGCTGGCGGCCCTCGGTCGCAACGTCGAGGCGCGCCGGGCGCTGCGCGGCGACATCCCGCCGCTGCCGGAGATGTTGTACCGTGACGCCTGGGCGTTCGCACGCGACTCCTGCCGGGACCGCGGCTTCAACGGCCAGGATTGGCGTGAATGGCGCGACCGCGGCCGCCATCTGGCGACGTCGCAGGAGGCCTATAGGGCGATCACCGCGATGCTCGGGTCGCTTGGGGATCCGTACACCCGACTGCGCGACCCGGAGGAGACCGCGGCGAGCCAGCTGGCGCGTCGGGGCGAACGGGTCGTCGTCGACCGGCTGGGACGCAACCGGCCCGGCAGCAAGAGCGTCGTCGGCGGGGAGCTGCCGGGGGGGCTCGGGTACATCCGGTTGACGAACTTCGACGATCCGCAGGTGGTCGCACAGGTTCGCGAACTGCTGCAGGCGATGCGCGAGAAGGAGGGGATCGTCCTCGATCTGCGCGGCAACCCCGGCGGCTTCTCGCGAACCGCCGACGCCATCTCGGACATGCTGATCGGACCGGGGCGCCGGGCCGGCGCCGACAGCGGCCCGGACGGCGCCATGAGCCGCGTCACCGGAGGTGACGGGGCGATCACCGGCGCGCCGGTCACCGTCCTGGTCGACGGCCAGACCGCCAGCGCCGCCGAGCGCCTGGCGCGTGACCTCGAGGTCACCGGCCGCGGCACCATCGCGGGCGAGCGCACCCACGGCAAGGGCCTGGCGCAGGCCTCCCTGGTCCTGCCCGGCGGCGCCATGGTCCTGGTCTCGACCTCCGAGATGCTCGGCCCCGGCAACCGGCCGATCCAGAGCCGGGGCCTGGATCCCAAGGCTCCGACGAAACCATAGCGCCCCGGTGCATTGACAGGCCGGGGGGAGGGCGGCTTACACTACGCGGCCGATGAGCCAGCCGACGCCGCACGGCGCCGCAAGGAGTGCGGCGGAAGACACGGTCGCGGCGCCACCGCGCCGGCGCTCGGTCTGGTCGTTCCTCGCGATGCTGCCCGGCGCGGAGAGCGCGGCTCCCGCCGGCTTCTGGTCCCAGTTCTGGCCGTTCCCCAGCGTTGTCTTCTCCGCCTTCCTGATCTCCTGGGGCGCCGAGTGCGCCCAGTTCCTGGTGTCGCGCGGCATGGCTCTGGCGATCCTCGCCTGGCTGCAGGCGCTGCCGGAGTTCGCCGTCGAAGCGGTCATCGCCTGGTCGCAGAAGGTGCACTTCATGACTGCCAATTTCACCGGCTCCCTGCGTCTTCTCGTGGGGCTCGGCTGGCCGCTGATCTTCGGCGTGGCGTCGTGGGGGGAATGGCGGCGCCACCGCCGCCTGCTGCGCTCCATCCGGCTCGACGAGGAGAACTGCGTCGAGGTGCTGGCGCTCGGGCTGCCGATCGTCTACTTCCTGTTCATCTATTGGAAGGCGACCCTGACCCTCGTCGACGCCGGCGTACTCCTCGCCATCTACATCCTCTATCTGTATGTCTTGAATAAGCTGCCGCCGCGCGACGCCGAGCACATCGAGGACCTCGAAGCGATTCCGCGCGCCGTGATGCGCCTGCCGCACCGTCCCCGGGTGGCGGCGATCGTCGCCTTCTTCGTCGGCGGTGGTGTGATCCTCTACCTGGCCGCGGAGCCGTTCCTGCGCAGCATGCTGCGGTTCGCGGTCACCCTGGGAGTGTCGGAATACCTGTTCATCCAATGGGTGTCGCCGTTCCTGTCGGAGTTCCCCGAGAAGCTCAGCGCCATGAATTGGGCCCGGCAGAAGGGCAAGGCGCCGATGGCGCTCCTGAACATGATCTCGGCCAACATCAATCAATGGACGATGCTGGCGGCGATGATCCCGGTGGTCTACAGCTTCAGCCTCGGTCACCCGGCCTTCGTCCCGTTCGACGACTTCCAGCGCAAGGAAATCCTCCTGACCATCGCCCAGTCGATGCTCGGCATGATGCTGCTGTTGAACATGTCGTTCCACATCGTCGAGGCGGCGGGAATCTTCTTCCTCTGGGGCCTGCAGTTCGTCGTGCCGCACCTGCACGATGAAGTCACTCTCGTCTATTTCGCCTGGGTTGCCTACGAGCTGTTCATGACCGCGTTCGTTCACCGCCGCGTCCCGGCCCTCATCGCGTTCCGCCAGCTCTGGGCCCGGCACGGCAGTCGGCCTCCGGCGGCCCGACGCGCCCGTTGATCCGGCCCGTCCGGCTCCGCGCCGGGGACAGGCGGGCGTCGCGAAGCGTTGTATCCTTGTGCGCCGCGCGCGGGGCGGCGCGGGCCCGAACGACGCGATCGTTGAGCGCGGCCGGGGAGCGGAGCCGGTGAAGGGGACCGTGCGCAAGACGGCGCTGGCGTTGGTGGCGCTGATCGCGATGGCGGCGGCGCTGACGGTCGGCCTGCTGTGGAGCGGCTGGCCGCAGGAGCGCCTGCGTCGGAGCATCGAGGCGCAGGCGAAGGCGCGGTTCGGCGTGCCGCTGACCATCGATCGTCTCGAGCTCCATCTCTTCCCTCCCTCGGTCCGCCTGCACGAGGCACGCCTGCACCTGAGCGGCAACCGCGGCTCCGATCTCGAGGCTGCCATCGAGGAGGTCGGCCTGCGGACCGGACTCCTGACTTTCCTCGGCGTGCGGCATGAGCCGCTGCAGATCGCCGTCGAGAAGCCACGAGTGCGTCTGAAGTTCGCCGAGGGGCGCCTGGTGTCGCTGCTGCGCGGCGGCGACGCCGCGCACCCGGGTGGCGTCGCCGCGGCGCTGGCGCCGGTGCCGCCCGGATCGAGATTGACGGTGAGCGGTGCGGCGATCGACCTCGACATCGGTGATCGCTGGGGCGGATCGCTGACCGGCTTCTGGACTTCGGCCCGGATGGAAGCCGAGGGTCCGGCGCTGCGCGGCCGGCTCGAATTCACCGGCGGCTCGTGGCGCGGCCCGACCGCCGAGTGGACCGGCCTCGGGGGCGACGGCAACTTCACCATCACCGCCGCCGGCGTGCGCTTCGAGCCGCTGACGCTGCGGGCCGAAGGCGCCACCGTCTCGTACCGCGGGACGCTCGCCGCCGACGGCGCCCAGGGCGCTCTCGAGCTGGGCATCGAGATGGAGAAACTGTCGCGCTTCTTCCCTGAAGGGACCGCCCCCTCCGGGCGGCTCGATGCGCAATTGTCGGGCAGCAGCGGCGGCGGCGCCGTGCACGCGGTCGGCGATCTCAAGGCGGTGGCGCTCAAGCTCCACGGGGTTGAATTCGACAACCTGCAGGCCGAAGTGCGGTTGGACGACCGGCTCAGCCTCACCGGCGTCCGGGCGCACGTGCTCGGGGGCGAGGCGACCGGCGCGCTCGACATCGCCAGGGACGGCGATCGCTTTAAAGTCGAGGCCGACGTGCGCATGGATGGCATCGAGGTCGGCCAGGTGCTGGCGCTGGCCGGCTGGAGCGGGCCGCCGGTGCGCGGCACCATCCACTACCGCGGCCGGCACACCGTCGACAGCGGCGGGATCCAGAGCCTCGCCGGTTCGGGCGTCATCGACGCCGTCGGGACCTACGCGCCGCCCAAGGGCGGCGAGCTCCCCCTGGAGATCACCACGACGCTGGCGACCCGGGGCGACGTCGTGCAGTTGAGCGGCGGGTCGTTACGCGCCGGCGAAACCCGCGGCAGCTTCTCGGGCACGGTGTCATCGGACGAGGGGATCCGCCTCAAGCTGAGCGGCGCGACCGGCAACATCGCCGAGATCCTGCCGCTGTTCGCTCCTCCCAAGCCGAAGCCCGCGCCGCCGAAGCCGCCGGCCGGGACCGCGAAGCCGGCAGCCGGGGTCCCGAAAACGAAGCGCACGGCGGTGCATGGCGGGCCGCGGGCCTTCCGGGCGCTGTGGCGGGCGGGACCGCGACCGCGTGTCGTCCCGGCCACCCTCCGCCTCCCCACCCCGCCTCCGATTCCGCTCCCCGCCGCCGACCAGCCTCCCCAAGTGACGGGCGACCCCCGAGCCGCGGCCCCCGCGACCGGGGCACAGGGCGGCGCGGCGCTCGCCGGGGAGCCGGGTCGCGGCCGCCCGGCCGCCGCGCCGGAGACGCCGCTCGAGCGCATCATCAACGCCCTCGGCGGACGCTGGCGGTGGGACGGCGATGTCGGTTACGGGCACGACGGGCTGTCGTTCAGCGGCGCCCTGTCGGGGACCGGGATCGCCTTCCGCGGCACGCCGCTGGGCGATCTGCGCGCCCGCGTCGACTACCGCGACGAAACGTTGCAGATCGACGACGCGTCGATCGATCTGCCGGAAGGCGGCACCGTCCATCTCGCCGGGCGGGTGTCGTTCCGCGGCCGCGGCGACCTCGGTCTCGACGCCGAGATGATCGACTTCCCCCTCGCTCCGCTTCTCGAGGTGATCGGCGCGCCGCTCCCGGCCGTCGGCCGGCTGCGCGGCCGGATCGCGCTGTCGGGGTCGCCCGATCGTCCGTCCGGCCACGCCGTCATCGAAAGCGGCACGCTGTCGGTGGCCGGGGTCGCCTTCGACGGCTTCACCGGCGACCTGTTGTTCACGCCGGATGTCGTCGAAGTCAACGATCTGACCCTGCTGCAGGGGGCTGGCCTGCTGCGTCTGGAGGGACGCATTCCATACCGCGACACGGGGGAATGGCTGGCGCCGGAGGGCGCCCCGCCGCCGCGGCTGTCGGTGCGCGGCGTCGACATCGACCTGGCGGCGATCGCCGCGGTCCGGCCCGGGCTGCCGCTCGCCGGCGTGGCCACGATCGACGGTGTCATCAGCGGTGCCCTGACCGCTCCGTCGGGCCGTGTCGATTTGAAGGCGACCGGCGTCACGATGCGTCGCGTCGGCCTCGGTGAGGCCACGCTGGCGGCAGTCCTGACCCCGGGGCGGGTCGCCATCGAGGGCGGCATGCCGCAGCGGGGCGTCACGTTCGACGGGACGATCGCGTATGGGGGCGAGCCGAGCGCCACGTTGCGGGCGCGCGTCACCGACGGGCGGTGGAAGGGGACCGAGATCGTCCCCGAATCCCCCGAGGAGGTGGAGCTGGTGCTGTCGGGCGAGGCGGAGATCAGCGGCTGGCCGGGGGCGCCATCGGGCCTGCGCGGCCGGGCGCGCTTCGGGACTGTGACCCTGACGACGGCCGGCGTCGAGCTGCGGGCCGGACAGCCGCTGCAGGCGGAACTCGCGGACGGCAGCCTCCAGTTCGGCCCGCTGCTGCTGACCGGCGAAGGCAGCCGCCTCGAGGCGCGCGGCTCGATCGGTCTCGACCCCGGTGCGCCGGTGGACATCGAGGCGCGCGGCAGTCTCGACCTGCGCGTGCTGAGGCTGTTCGTGCACGACCTGCAGGCCTCGGGGCGGGGCGAGGCCTCCCTGAACGTGACCGGCACGCGGGGCGACGTCGCGCTGCACGGCGATCTCAAGATCGACGGCGCGGCGCTCCGCCACCCGGTGCTGCCATCGCCGCTCGACGATCTGAGCCTGTTCGCCGCCTTCACCGACCGGGGTCTGCAGATCGAAAGCGTCGAGTTTCTGGCCGGTGGCGGGCGCGTCAAGGGCGACGGCCGGGTGGAATTCGGACGCACCCCGGGCGCTTCGAGGCTGATCCGCGAGGCCGCAATTCACCTGAAGGGGAAGGACGTCAAGGCGAACGTGCCGAGCGGCTTCCGGTCGGTCTCCGACGTCGACCTGACCCTGACGCACCTCGAGGGCCGCAACGCGCTGCACGGCACGGTCGACCTGGTGCGCGGCGTGTACAGCCGGGATTTCCGGCTCGAGGCCAATCTCGGGCGCCGGGGACTGGGGGTGATGGTCGGCCCGCCGGCGCCGCCGGAGGAGCTGGCGGGGCTCAATCTCGACGTGACCATCCGCGCTCCCGGCGACGTCTGGCTGCGCAATGACTTCGGCAAGGTCGAGTTCGAGGGGAACCTGGCGGTGACCGGCACCGCCGGGCGGCCCTTGGTGACCGGCCGCGTCGCCGCCGAGGAGGGCGGCAGCCTGAGGTTCCGCAACGTCCGCTACAGCATCACGCAGGGGACCATCGACTTCGACGAGCCGGAACGCTTCAATCCGCTGTTCGACCTGACCGGCGAGGCGACGGTATCGGACTACCAGATCAGCCTTCGAGTGACCGGCCACGCCGACGATTTCCGTTACGAGGTGAGCAGCAATCCGGCGCTGCCGCAACAGGATATCGTGGCGTTGATCCTGACCGGCCGGACGCTGCCCGGTCTCGGCGAGGCCGGCGCGACCCGGGGCCTGGCGGCCGAGACCGCCTCGGCCGCCCTCACCAGCGCCCTCA
>JAGYID010000171.1 GCA_018606725.1 Acidobacteriota bacterium | reverse complement strand
CTTTCGGGCACTGCATCGCCGGTCGGTTCTCCTCAACGCCGCCGTCCTGCTGCTCGGCGTGATCGCGATCGGCATCCTGGCGAAGGAAGCGCAGTGACACTCAAATCGGGCAGGATCGCCCTCACGCTGGCCCTGGCGCTCAGCGGAGCCGGCTGCGGCGTGTCGGGCGCGCCGGCGGACGCCGACTTCGCCGCCATCCGCTCGATCTCGCCGCGGTTCGTGAAGGGCGTCGAGGGCCGCGATGCGGCGGCCCTCGCGGCGCTGTATGACGAGGCCGCCGTCGTCCTGCCGCCGGGCTCGAACCCTATCCGCGGCCGGGCCGCCATCCAGAAGTACTGGCAGGGCATGCTCAACGGTCCGCTGCAGTCGGTGCGCCTGGAGCCGCGCGAGGTGAGGGTCGCCGGGGATCTCGCCTACGAGACGGGCGAGGGAACCATCGGACTCAGCGCCCCGTCCGGGGGCCTGTCGGTGCCGGCTGCGTACGTCACCATCATGAAGAAGCAGGCGGACGGATCCTGGAAACTGACCCACGACATCTGGAACTTGAGCGCCGAGGCGGCTCCCGCCCAGGCGGGCACCGGGCACCAGGACTGATCTCCGCAACGCGTCCCGGTCAGTGTTCCGCCGACAGGGGGATCTCGACCCGCACACTCGTGCCCCGCGGGTCGGAATCGATCTCGAACCGGCCGCCGAGCTGACGGACGCGCTCGCGCATGCCGGCGATGCCGACTCCCAGGGCCGCGTGTCCGCCGGACGGCGGCGCCTCCCCCGCCCCGCCCTCCACCGGCGGCCGGGGCATGCCGCGTCCCTGGTCGCGCACCGTCAGGGTGATGTGCGCCGCCCGGCGCGCGATCCGGATGCGCGCCCTGCGGCTGCGCGAGTGACGATGGATGTTGGCCAGGCTCTCCTGGACGATGCGGAACAGGGTGGTCTCGACGTCCTGCGGCAGCCGGCCGACGCCGCGCGGCATGGACAGATCCACCTTGATGCCGCTGCGGTGCGTGAACCCTTCGGCGAACCAGCGGACCGCGGACCATAGATCCGCCTCCTCCAGCGCCGGCGGATGCAACAGATAGGACAGGGTCCGGATCTCCCGGCAGCACTGTTGCGCCAGCCGCTGGCTCTCGTCCAGCCGCTGCCGCTCCGTCTCCCCCAGGCTGTCGGCCGCGCGCGCCACCAGCCCCAGATTCAATGCCAGCGCCGCCAGGCTCTGGGCGGTGCTGTCGTGCAGCTCGCGGGCGATGCGGCGGCGCTCTTCGCTCTGGGTCTGCAGCAGTCGTCCGGAGATCTCCCTCAACAAGTCTTCGGCCCGCTTGCGCTGGGAGACGTCCTGCAAGGCGCCCTCGAAATACTGCAGGGCCCCCCGCTCGTCGCGCACCACCCGGAGGTTCATCGAGACCCAGATGGTGCTGCCGTCCCGCCGGCGCAGCTCCGCCTCGAAGTCGCTCATCGAGCCGCGCTCTTCGAGGATGCGCCGCCCCTCGTCGCGCCGTTTCTGATCGACATAGATCTGCCGGCCGAGGTCGGTGACGCTGGCGATCAGATCCTCGGGCGACTCGTATCCCAGCATGCGCGCCAGCGCCGGATTGGCCGCGCGGATACGGCCGTCCGGCATCGACTGGCCGATCCCGAAGGCGGCGCTCTCGAAAATGTCGCGATACTTGGCCTCGGCCGCCTGCAAGGCCGCGGCCGCCTCCTGCAGCTTGCGGTAGGCGAGAGCGTTCTGGATCGCCACCGAAGCCGCCTGCGCGACCGCCAGCAGCTTCTCTTCGTCGTCGCGGCCGAACGGCTGACCGTCCCTCCGATCGCACAACATGAAGAAGCCGAGGGGCTCCCAGCGGGCGTCGACCAGCGGGGCGCAGATCGCCGAACGGACCCCGAAGCGGTCGCGCAGCTCGGGGTCGAGATCCGCCCCGCCGCCGCGCACGCAGGCCGCGACGCCGGCGATCATCCGGCCCGGCAATCCCCGTCCGTCCGCCCAGCAGTGCCGGAACGGCACGCCCTCGCCGTCGCGGAAGAAGGTATGGGAGACCATCCCCTCGGGTGTCTTCAGACCGGCGCAGCCGCTCGCCGCGCCCAGCAGGTTCAGGGTTTCCTTGACCAGCTCCTCCATGAGCGCGTCGACGTCCAGGGTGGAGTTGAGCTCCCAGGTGATCCGCAGCAGGGACCGGATGGTGTCCTCCGCCTGGCGCCTCTCGGTGATGTCGCGCTCGACGCCCGCGAAGCGCACCACCTCCCCCGTGCGGCTGCGGATCGGGAAGGATCGGACCCACAGCCAGCGGACCGCGCCGTCGGGGCGGATGATCCGGAACTCCTCGCTCCATTCCGGCGTCTCGCTTGACGGCTGGAAGCGCTCGAGCGACGTCTGGATGCGCTCCCGATCCTGGGGATGGACCGCCTCCAGCCAGGAGCGCGGTTGCGCCAGGATCGTCTCGGCCGGGCGGCCATAGACCTTCTCGAACGCCGGATTGACATAGATGATTTGGTTGGTGCGGGAGTCGCTCAGATAGAACACGTCCTGGATCGCCTCGGCGATCTGCCGCATGCGCCGCTCGGTCTCCGCCAGCTCCTCCTCGGCCGCCTTGCGCGCGGTGATGTCCTGGGCGAAGCCGATCAACCGGCTCGGCCGGCCGGCGACGTCGAGCGACACCTCGGAAAAGGCGTGCAGCCAGCGGACTTCGCCGTCCGCCCGGACGACCCGGAAATCGACCGGCACCGTGCGCCCGTCCTCCAGGACGCCGGTGACGATGCCGGCGAGCCGATCGCGGTCGTCCGGGTGGACGCGCTGCAGGAACGCCTCGTAGGTGGGCGCCGGGGATCCGGGCGGGTCGCCGAGGATGCGGGCCAGTTCCTCCGACCAGCCGGTCGCGCCGCTCCGGAGATCCCACTCCCAGCTCCCGAGCTGCGCGAGCTGCTGCGCCCGTACCAGCTGCCGCTCGCTCTCCTCGCGCTGGCGCCACTCCCTGCGCCGGTCGGTGACGTCCTCCACCAGCGCCAGCCGGGCGGGCCGACCGCCGAATTCGACCCTGCTGCTGATCACGCTGACGTCGATGAGGGCGCCGTCCGCCTTCCGGTGCCGCCAGGAGTCGGGGTCGAAGTCGCCGATCACCCCGGACAGGTGCCGGGACAGGAACGGGACGTCCTCGGGCGGCAGGATGTCCATGAGGGTCATCGACAGAAACTCCTCCCGGCTGAATCCATAGGCGCGCAGCGCGGCGTCATTGACGGCCAGGAAGGCCAGCGTTTCGTCGTCGAACACCCACATCGGGGAGGGATTCCGGTCGAACAGCAGGGGGTGGAGCCCTCCGGAGGCGGGGGCGCCCTGCCGCGCCGCGCCGGCGGCGCGGGCGTTCACGGCAGCGGGAGAGGGCGCGCTCCGGGGCGATCTCGGCGATCTCATCGTGGGACGTCGCGTCTCGGGTGGAGCGTCATTGTTCCGGATGTCCGGCACGGATCGAGCGGGGGACTGGCCGCCATGATGCGCCCGCCGCGCCGTCCGAGTCAATGCCGCGGTGCTCTACCGAGTCTCCTTGGCGACGTCCTCGACCCAGGACAGGACCGCCATCATCGCCGGGAAGCCGATGGTGGTCGTGGCCATCAGCACCACGTGACGGACCTCTTCGATCGACGCCCCGGCCTCCAGCGAGCGTCGAGCGTGCGAGTGCACGGCCCCCTCCTGGCGCGAGCCGACCGCGATCCCGAGCTTGACGAGGGCGCGCGTCTTCGCCTCGATCGGGCCGGCCTTCTGGCAGGCCTCGCCGAGCGCTTCGTAGGCCTGGAACAGTTCCGGATAGTTCCGGCTCTGGGCTTCGTACCAGCCGGGCTTCTTCGACATCGCACCCTCCCGTCCGCCGGCGCGGGCCGCGCCCGTTGCGCTACTTGCGCCGCGCGTAAGTGATCGTGAACACCTCCGACTCGACGCCGTCGGCGCCGGACATCGCCATGGTGAAGACCCGGTGGTCAGGATCCTTCCAGGTCTCCACTTCCGTCCAGCTGACCGGCTCCCCCGCGCCGCGGTCCATCCGTCCTTTCATCGTCATGACCTTGCCGGCGGCGTCGAAGGCGCCCTCCGACAGCATCGGCCGGGTCTGGTCGGTGTCGATCCAGCCGGCGACGTAGCGCTTCTTCAACGGGTCATAGCCGATGAAGCCGTGCCCCTCGAACGGCGCCGCGGGCGCGATGCTCTTGAAATCGGTGACCAGCCACAGCCCGCCGCAGCAGACGCGCCTCGTCTCGACCCCCTTCGAGACCTGTGCCGGAGCGCCCGGTGGACCGACCTTGAACGCGACGGTGGCGTCCCAGGTCCCGGCACCCCGGGCAAGCAGGGCGTGCTCCGGTCCCGGCTTCGGCGGCAGCGGCCCGGCCGCCGCCTCCGGCATCGCGGCCGGGGCCGGCTTCACCGCCGCCGACTTGGCCGCCGCCGGCGGCGGCGTCGGGGTCCCCTTCTTCGGCGCGTCCGCGGCCGCCAGCAGTGCCACGGCGAGCCCCGCCGTGACGATCCCCGCGAATGAACCTCCGGTCCAGCCTCGCACCGACATGCGGCCTCCCTGTTGAATCGGAATGCTGATGTTGCAACCCGGCAACGGCGCGATCATACCCGCCCTCGATCCCCCGTCAACCCACCGCGGCGATTGCGCGCCGTCGCAGAGATGGCGCTGAAAGTTCCCCGGTCGCTCGGGGGCGGCCCGGAGTGGGGTTGGCGGGGACGCGGTCGTTGCGCCCGGATCGGCTGGAGAACGCCGACAGGCGCAACGCCGCTCGTCGCTCCCGCGCC
>JAGYID010000170.1 GCA_018606725.1 Acidobacteriota bacterium | reverse complement strand
CCGTCGGGAGCGCACACCAGGCTCGTCACCGGGCTGCACGACATCGTGGCCCGCCATGGCGACAGCATCGAGCGGCACCAGCCGCGGACACCGCGCAACTCGTCGGGGTACGCCCTGCGGGAGGCCGTGACCCGGGCGACCGGCGGCGATTCCGTCGATCTCGCCAAGGTCCTGGTCGGGTCGGAGGGCACCCTCGGCCTGATCCTCGACGCGACGCTGCGGATCGTCCCGATCCCGCGGAGCCGGGCGACGGCGCTCGTCCTGTTCGATGACCTCCGGAAGGCGGGGGAGGCGGTGGTGGCCATCCTGGCCTTCGCGCCGTCCGCCGTGGAGCTGCTCGACCGCACCTTCGTGCAGGTGATCCGGGATGCCGACCCGACGACCGGCGCGGCGCTGCCGCCCGGGACCGAAGCGATCCTGATCGTCGAGCTCGAAGGGAACGAGACCGCCGAGGTGCAGGGGCGCCTGACGGCGCTGGCGGCGCGGGTTGGCCGGTTGGCGACCGACGTGCGCCGCGCCGCCCGGCCGGAGGACACGGCGAAGATCTGGGCCATCCGCAAGGCGGCCTCGCCGATCCTGTCGCGCCGCGAGGGGACGCGCCGCAACACCCGCTTCATCGAGGACGCCGCGGTTCATCCGGAGCAGCTGGCCGACTTCGTCGGCAGACTGCGGGCGATGCTTGAGAAATACGAGCTGCAGGCGGCGATCTTCGGACATGCCGGCGACTGCAACCTGCACTGCAACCCGATGATGAACCAGAAGGATCCGAAGGATCTGAAGATGATGGAGGCGATGGCCGACGAGTTCGTCGACCTGGTCGTCGGCCTGGGCGGATCGCTGTCGGGGGAGCACGGCGATGGGCGGCTGCGCACGCCCTATCTGCGACGCGCCTACGGGCCGCTCGTGGATGCTTTCGAGGAGGTCAAGCGACTCTTCGACCCACAGGGGATCCTCAACCCGGGCATCATCGTGCATGACGGTACGTACGGCCTGACGTCCGATCTGCGCTACGGCCGGGACTACCGGCGCGTCGCGACGTCCACCGCCATCGACGCGCCGTCCTGGCAGACGGAAATCGAGAAGTGCCACGGCTGCGGCGCCTGCAAGAGCTATTGTCCGGTGTCGGCCGAGACCGGCGACGAAGCGGCGACGGCGCGCGCCAAGGGCAATCTCCTGCGCGCGGTGATCTCCGGCCGTCTCGAGGCCGATGTCGTCGCCACCCGGGACTTCAAGGCGATCATGGATCTCTGCGTCAACTGCCAGCTGTGCCACTCCGAGTGCCCGACGGCGATCGACATCCCCGGCATGGTCGTCATGGCCAAGGAGATCTACGTCAAGGCGCGCGGCAAGGACCAGGTCAACCGCGCCCTGACCTCGCCCGAGATGATGCTGCGAGCCGGCACGGCGTTCGCGGGTGCCGCCAACGCGGTGATGGGCTTCGGTCCGGCGCGCCGGCTCATGTCGGCGCTGACCGGCATTGCGGCGCGCCGCCGCCTGCAGCCGTTCTCGGGGGAGCCGCTGCGGACGCGCGTCCCCTCCGTCGATCCGGAAGGCCGCAAGGTCGCCTACTTCCACGGTTGCTTCGGCGGCTACCAGGACACCGAGGACGAGGGTCGGGCCGCCGTCGACCTGCTGGAGCGGCTCGGCTGCGCGGTCGCCATCCCGCCGCAGGAATGCTGCGGCATCGCGGCGATCACCTATGGTCACCTCGATGACGTGCGCCCCTCGGCGGCGCGCAACGTCGCGACGCTGCTCGAATTCGTCCGGCGGGGCTACGACGTCGTCTACAGCGCGCCCTCCTGCGGACTGGCGCTGGCCGAGGACTACCCGCGCCTGCTCGGCACGCCGCAGGCCGACGTGCTGGCGCGCCACCTCACCGACATCCACTCCTACGTCCTCGGCATCCTCGAGCGGGACCCGCTGCTGCGGGCCCGCCTGCAGCCGGTCCCCCTGCGGCTGACCTATCACAACCCGTGTCACATGCAGGCGCGCGGCATGGGGGAGGACGTGGTGCGGCTGCTGCGCCTGGTGCCCGGCGTCGAGGTCGTCCCGATCGTCCAGGATCACTGCTGCGGCATCGCCGGGACCTTCGGCATGAAGGAGGCGAACTTCGACCAGTCGATGCGAATCGGCCGCGAGCTGTTCGAAGGCATCGAGGCGACCGGCGTCGGCGTCGTCGCCACCGGCTGCGGCACCTGCAAGATGCAGATCGAGCAGGGCACCCGCCTGCCGGTCGTTCATCCGATCCGCGTCGTCCGCGATGCCCTGGCCGGCGGGCCGCTTCCGGACCGGCTCCTCGTCGCCGCGCCGCGCATCGGGCCGGCCCCCGCCGGCCACGCGCTCCCACCCGGCGACGCGTCGTCCTGCCCCGAATAGGGCGCGGCGCGCCGCGGCCCTCGGGCGCCGGCTTGACTTGCCCCGCGACGGGGCCGTATAGTCCCGCGCTTGGCCCCGCCGCGCAGCGCGCGGCACGCGCACCATCCGAACCCATTGCGTCCCAGGAGAGACCGATGAGCGCCAAGTCGAGCGCCGGCATCAGCATCGATCCGACGGCCTACCTCGCCCCCGGCGCGGCGCTGGTCGGGACGGTGACGCTCGGGCCGCGATCGTCGGTCTGGTTCCACGTCACCCTGCGGGGCGACATCGCGCCCATCCGCGTCGGCGCCGACAGCAACATCCAGGACGGCGCCGTGGTGCACGTCGACCGCGATGTGCCGGCGCTCATCGGCCAGCGCGTCACCCTCGGCCACGGCGCCATCGTGCACGCCTCGACCATCGAGGACGACGTCCTCGTCGCCATGAAGGCGGTGGTCCTGAGCGGCTGTCACGTCGGGCGGCACAGCCTCATCGGCGCCGGCGCCGTGCTCCCGGAGGGGACGCGCATCCCCGAGGGATCGCTGGTGCTGGGCGTGCCGGGAAAGGTGGTCCGGCCGCTCACGCCGGAGGAAGTCGAGCGGGTGCACCGCAACGCCTCCGCCTATGTCGAGCTGGCGCGCGCCTACCGCGAGGGGGCGTTCACGATGTTCTCCGGGGGGGCGTCATGACCGGCCGGGACCGCGACCTGATCGCCGGGGCCGCGGCGGCGCTGCGGCCGCTGCTCGACGACGCGCGGACCGCCGCCCTGATCACGCACACGACGCCCGACGGTGACGGCATCGGCGCCGAGATCTGCCTGTACCGGTACCTCAAGGCCCGGGGCATCGAGTCGCGCGTCCTCAATACCGAGCCGCTGGCGCTCCGCTACCGGTTCCTCGATCCGCATCACGAGGTCATGGTGTTCGACGAGGCCCGCGACGCCGCGTTCGTCCGGGAGGCCGACCTCATCTTCATGCTCGACAATGCCGCCACCAGCCGGATGGGGACGCTCGGGCCGCACGTCCGCGCCTCGCGCGCCACCACCGTCTGCATCGACCACCACAACCTCACCGACCCGTTCTGGAACATCACCCTTGTCGACGAGGAGGCGTGCGCCACCGGCGAGCTGGTGTTCCAGATCGTCAAGGCGCTCGGCGGCACGCTCGACCACCTAGCGGCGCAGGCGGCCTACGTGTCGCTGGTCACCGACACCGGCAGCTTCCGCTTCTCCAAGACCTCGTCCCGCTGTCACGAGGCCGCCGCCGAGATGCTCGCCATCGGCGTCAACCCGCCGCACGTCTACCAGGAAGTGTTCGAGCGCAACAGCCCGGCCATCCTGCGCATTATGGGGCTGGCGTTCGCCGGGCTGCGGATCGAGGAGGGGGGTCGGCTGGCCTGGATCACCCTGACGCACGAGCAGGTCGTCGCCTGCGACGGCGAGATGGAGGACACGTCGGATGTCGTCAACGAGCTCCTGACCGTCGACGGGGTGCGCATGGCCGTCCTCCTGAAGGGCCTGCGCGACGGCCGGACCAAGCTGTCGTTCCGGAGCAAGGGGGGCCTGGACGTCAACCGCCTCGCCGCGTCCTTCGGCGGCGGGGGGCACAACAACGCCGCCGGCGCGGTCATCGACATGCCCCTGCCGGAGGCGATCGCGAAGGTCCTCGACCCCTGCCGCGCGCTGCTTCACACGACCACGTGAGCGGCCACGGGGCGCGGCCGCCGTCGGCCCCGCCGCCGCCCCCGACTGCCGCCCTGCCGCCGCTGGTGCTGCGCGCCCGCCTGTCGTGGCGAATCCTGTTCAGCGTCGCGGCCGCGTACGGACTGCTGGGCGGCACCGACAACCTGGCGCGCGGCCTGTCCCGGCACGGCGTCGATCCGCTGTACGGCTGGGTGCTGCCTATCTTGCAAATCCTCTGCGGCGCCTGGCTGGCGTGGGGCGCCGTGCGCTACGCCTTCTCCCGGCTCGTCCTCGATGACCGCGGCTTCGCGTTGCGCGGTCCGCTGGGGACCTCGTTCATCGCCTGGCAAGCAGTGATCGACTGGCGCCGCCGCCCCAGGCGCGGCGGCCTCGCACCGCAGATCTGGGTCGTGCACGGTGACGACCGCCGGCTCCTCTGGCTGCCGCTGATCTACGAGGACAGCCACGTCCTGGAAGTGGCGTTGGAGCAGAGGGCCTTCCCGCGATTCTGAAGGCCGCCCCGCGTTCCTGACCGGCGGGCACCGCGGGCGCAGACGACATGAACGTGAGTCCTTCCGGACCATCGAGGTTCCGGGCCGTCTGGCGCGGGCTCTGCCCGCTCTGCCGCTCGGGGCGCATTTTCTCCGGCAGGCTCAAGATGAACGAGACCTGCCCATCCTGCGGTCTGCGGTTCGAACGCGAGCCCGGTTATTTCGTGGGGGCGATGTACGTCAGCTACGCCCTGGCGGTCCTCAT
>JAGYID010000072.1 GCA_018606725.1 Acidobacteriota bacterium | reverse complement strand
TGTCGCTGCTCGGCGATCCGGACCGGGCCCGCGACATGGGCCGGCGCGGCAGCCAGGACGTGGCCGAGCGATTCACGCCCGCCCGGCTGGCCACCGAGACCGCCGCCGTCTACACCGCCGTCATCGCGCGCGCCCAATCGGCGCGCCGCCCCTGACCACCGCGAACCGTCAGTACGCCATCCCCACGAGCACCGCGCCGACGAATGCAGATGGACCGGGTGGTCTGGGGGCGGCGGCGTGCGCCTCGCGGGGCACGCGGTCGTTGCGCCCGGATCGGCTGGAGAACGCCGACAGGCGCAACGCCGCTCCTCGCTCCCGCGCCCGGCCGCCGAAGAGCGGCGGCTTGCGGGCGCGGTCCGCGATGGCCCCGCGAGGCGCACGCCGCCGCCCCGTCACCATCCCGCCCTTCGGCACCCATCACCGCTGCAATCGTGGGGATGGCGCACTGAGCCTTCTCGGGGGTGACGGGCGGCCCGGAGTGGGGTTGGCGGGGCGATCTCGGAGACCGCCCGAGACGCGCGCTCCGCAGCGCGGCCGGGCGGTCGAGAGACGAGCGGCGCCGCGCCCGTGCGGCGTACTGTGCCGCAGCCGGGCGCGGCGACCGCGTCCCCGCCAACTCCACTCCGGGCCGCCCACCGGGCACGGCGGATCTCTCAGCGCGCAATCCACGCGACCGCCGAAGCCCTTGAGGCGCTCCGCGCCCTCTGATAGGCTTCAGGTTCACTGAACCAGTGCATAGCGGAGGCCACCATGCTGCCGGTCGGGACCAAGGCACCCGAGTTCAAGGTCAAGGATCATCGCGGCCGCGACGTGTCGCTGTCCGACTTCGCCGGCCGGACCGTCGTCCTGTGGTTCTACCCCAAGGCGGACACGCCGGGATGAACGATCGAAGGTTGCGGGTACCGCGACCTGTCGGCGCAGTTCGAGGCGAAACGGGCAGTCATCCTCGGCGTGTCGTTCGATACCGTGCAGGAGAATGCGGCATTCGCCGACAAATTCACCTTCCCCTATCCGCTGCTGTGCGACACGGAGCGCGTCATCGGCATCGGTTACGGTGCCTGCGGGTCGGCGAAGGATCAGTACGCCCGGCGGATCTCCTACATCATCGGTCCGGACGGCATCATCCGGCACGCCTTCTCCAAGGTTGAAGTGAAATCCCATCCGGCGGATGTGCTGAAGCTGATCTGAGCCGGGGGCCGCCGACGCCGGTTTCCGGGCCGCCGGCACGCATCCGCGGTTTGAATGAGGTCAACGGGCGGTGGCCGATCTCGCGTCTGAGCTGAACTCGCTGCGCATCGACCGCTCGGGCCCGTCGCCCCGCCGGGGCGTCCGCTGGCTCGTGGCCGCGGGCGCCATCGTCCTGCTCGCGGCCGGCGCCCTCCTCATCGCGCGGGCGGCGAGACCGCGTGGCGTGCCGGTTGAAACGGTGCGCGCCACCCTGGCGTCAGTCTCGCAGGCGGCCGCCGGGACGCCGATTCTCACCGCCACCGGCTACGTCGTGCCGCGCCGCAAGGCGGTGGTGTCCGCCAAGATCCAGGGACGCCTGTCGGACCTGCGGGTGGAGGAAGGGAGCCGGGTCAAGCGGGGCGACATCCTGGCCCGCCTGGAGAACGCCGATCTGCTGGCGCAGGCGCAGAGGGCGGCGGCCAGCGTGGCGCGCGCCGAGGCCGACCTCAACGAAGCCCGGCGGCAGCAGCGCCTGAACGAAAGCCTGGCGCGGGAGAAAGTCGCGTCGGAGGACCAGCTGGAGGCGGCGAAGAGCCGGGTGGCCATCGCCGAAGCATCGCTCCTGCAGGCGCAGGCGGACCGCGCGTACGCGGCGGCGGAAGTGCAGAACACCATCATCCGGGCGCCGTTCGACGGCGTCGTGGTCAAGAAGATGGCGGAGGTCGGCGAGAGCGTCGCGCCGATCCCGCCGGGGGTCAACCTGTCGACCTCCTCCGGCGCGATCGTGGCGCTCGCCGACCTCGAGACGCTCGAGGTCGAGGCCGACGTCGCCGAATCGAACGTCGCGCAGCTCGAGGACGAGCAGCCGGCCGAGGTAACGGTCGAGGCGTTCCCCGACAGGCAGTACAAGGCGGTCCTCCGCCAGGTGATCCCGACTGCCGACCGCACCAAGGCGACGGTGCAAGTCAAGGTGACCATCCTGGACAAGGACAGGAACTTGAAGCCGGAGATGACCGCGCGGGTCACCTTCGTCGCGGTCCGACCCGAGCGACCGGCGGCGTCGGCGGCGGAGGTCGGACCGGCGGTGGTCGTGCCGCAGGAGGCGGTCGTGACCCGCGACGGCCGATCGCAGGTGTTCGAGATCCGCGGCGGCCGCGCCCGACTGCGTCCGGTGACGACCGGGGGTGTGCGGTCGGGACAGATCGTGATCACCGAGGGGCTGTCCGGCACCGAGACGCTGGTGGCGCGGCCGCCCGACAGCCTGCGCGACGGAGACACCGTCCGCGTCAGGAGCTGAGCCGCCGGCAGCGGCGTATCGATCAACGGAGGGTCGGCACGATGGCGATCGTCGACATCGAAGGCGTTCGCAAGGTCTATCACCGGGACAGCCAGGAGATCACCGTCCTCGACGGCATCAATCTGCGCGTTCCCGAGGGGGAATTCGTCGCCCTGATGGGCCCGTCCGGTTCGGGAAAGACGACCCTGCTGAACCTGATCGCCGGCATCGACCGACCGACATCGGGCAGGGTGATGGTGGCCGGGACCGATCTGTCGCTCCTGTCGGAGGGGGCGCTGGCGAGTTGGCGAAGCCACAACGTCGGCTTCATCTTCCAGTTCTACAACCTGATCCCGGTCCTGACGGCGGTCGAGAACGTCGAGCTGCCGCTCCTCCTCGTGCGGATGTCGAAGGCGCAGCGGCGCGAGCGCGCCCTCACCGCGCTGCGGGTCGTCGGGCTGGCGGACCGGGCCCTGCACTACCCCCGGCAGCTGTCGGGCGGGCAGGAGCAGCGCGTGGCCATCGCCCGGGCCATCGTCACCGATCCGAAGGTCCTGGTTGCCGACGAGCCGACGGGGGACCTCGACGCGCGCAGCGCCCAGGAGATCCTCGAACTGATGGAGACGCTGAACAAGCAGTTCAGGAAGACCATCGTCATGGTGACCCACGATCCGCGGGCGGCCGAGCGGGCCCACGTGCAGCGCCACCTCGACAAGGGCGTCCTGACGGCCTGACCATGCGATACCTGCCTTACATCCTCAAGCACTTGAGACGCAACTGGATGCGCACCGGCAGCACCATCGTCGCGATGTCGATCTGCATCTTCCTGTTCTGCACGCTGCAGACATTGATCCGCGCCGTCACCTTCAACCTGAAATCCGCCAACGCCAACATCCTGGTGATGCGGCACGCCGTCAGCCTGGTGTTCAACCTGCCGATCGCCTACAAGGAGCGGATCGCCTCGGTGCCAGGTGTGACCCGGGTCGGCATCGCCAACTGGTTCGGCGGCTCCCGCCGGCCCGGCGAATTCCGGGACTTCTTCCCCAATTTCGCGATCGACGACGCCTTCCTGGAGATGTATCCCGAGTACATCATTCCGCCGGACCAGGAACAGGCCTACCGGCAGGATCGCCGCGGCTGCATCATCGCGCGCAAGCTGTCGGTGGAGCGGGGCTGGAACATCGGCGACACCTTTCAGCTGGAGAGTTTCATCCCGCCCTACCGCGTCGGCCGGCCGTTCGAGTTCGTGGTGCGGGCGATCTACGACGCCGACGAGAAGCGGCACCCGGGGACGGTCGACAACTTGATGTTCTTTCACTACGAGTACCTGTACGAGATGACCAACCAGCGCGCCGGAATCGGCACCTACCGCATCCAGATCGCCGACCCGGCGCAGGCGGGGGCCATCAGCAAGGCGGTCGACGCCCTGTTCGAGAACAGCGACGCCCAGACCCACACCGAGACCGAGGCGGCGTTCCGCGCCGGCTTCGTGTCGCTCGCCGGCAACCTCGCCTATCTCCTGAACGCCATCGGCCTGGCGGTCACCTTCACCATCCTGCTGGTGACGGCGAACACCATGAGCATGGCGGTGCGCGAGCGGCGCACCGAGATCGCCGTCCTGAAGACGCTCGGGTTCCCCAGCGGCCTGGTCATGGGGCTGATCCTGACGGAATCGGCCGCCCTCGGGGCCCTCGGTGGCGCGCTGGCGCTCGGCCTGTCGTCCCTGGCGATCGGCAACCTGACGAAGCTGCCGTTCATCGGCGACGCGGTGCGCGGCTTCCCCGACCTTGGCCTGCACCCTCTGGTGGCGCTGCTCGGGTTCGGACTGGCGGTGGCCCTCGGCGTGCTGGCCGGGCTCATCCCGGCCTTCCTCGCCTTCCGGGCGAGAATCACCGACCTGCTGCGGAGCGCCTGATGGCCCTGCCCTTGACCTACAACATTCGCAGCCTGGTGGTGCGTTGGAAGGTGACGCTCCTGGCGATCTTCGGGATCGGCTGTGTGGTGACGGTGTTCGTCGTCCTGCTGGCGATGCTCGCCGGCTTCCGGCTGGCGCTCCGCTCGACCGGCTCGCCCGACAACGCCATCGCGGTGCAGCGCGGCTCGGGGTCCGAGCTGACCTCGTTCTTCA
Source organism: Acidobacteriota bacterium (assembly GCA_018606725.1). Classification (GTDB taxonomy): domain Bacteria; phylum Acidobacteriota; class Polarisedimenticolia; order Gp22-AA2; family Gp22-AA2; genus JAGYID01. The sequence continues at coordinate 11,827 of JAGYID010000072.1, read as the reverse complement.
GCGGCGAGGCGGCCGACATCATCGCCGCCGACGCCCGGGTCGCCCGCGCCGCCGGCGACGGCGCACCGCTGGTATCGCGCGAGATCGTCATCATCGCCAACCTGCCGCGCCGGGTCGACGGGGCGCCGACCAACGTCACGATCCGCGGCGTCTCCCCGCTCGCCTTCCAGGTGCGCCGCGGCCTCCGCATCGTCAAGGGCCGAACCTTCAAGCCCGGGCTCAACGAGGTGATCGTCGGACAGCGGATCGGCGAGCGCGTGCGCGGGCTCGACATCGGCGCCCGTCTGTCGGTCCAGAAACGCGACTGGGAGGTGGTCGGCCACTTCCAGGCCGACGGATCGTCATTCGAGAGCGAGATTTGGGGGGATCTCGACGTCATGGCCCCGGCGTTTCAGCGGACCGGCGGGCAGAACTCCATGACCGTGCGCCTGGCCGACCCGGCGACGCTGAAGGCGTTCGACGAGACCGTTCAGGCCGACCCGCGATTCCAGATCCGCCTCGTCCAGGAGCAGCAGTATTACGAGGACCAGGCCGGACCGGTCGCCGGCTCGCTCCTGGCACTCGCCGGCTTCGTGGCCCTCGTCATGGGGACCGGCGCCATCTTCGGCGCCATGAACACCATGTACGCCATCGTCGCGGCCCGCACCCGCGAGATCGGCACGTTGCGCGCCCTCGGGTTCTCGCGCCTCAGCATCCTGACGGCGTTCGTGGTGGAATCGCTCTTCCTGGGACTGGCCGGCGGAGTCCTCGGCTGCCTGCTGTCGTTCGCCGCCAACGGCTACACGACGGCCACCGGACAAACATCCTCATTCAGCGAGCTGGCCTTCGCGTTCAAGATCACGCCGGCCAATGTGACGGCGGGGATCCTTTTCGCCCTGGCGATGGGCTTCCTCGGCGGCCTGCTCCCCGCCTGGCGCGCGGCCCGCCTGATGATCACCTCCGCCCTGCGCGAAGCCTAGAAAACGGGGCGGCCGCCTTGTCGGCGGGCCGCCCCGTCCGGTCCGGTGTGCGCGGGCGCGCCGCTGTCCTACGGCTTCAGCGGCGCCTGGCCCTGTTTCCAGTTGGCCGGGCAGAGCTCGCCGGTCTGGAACGCGGTCAGGACGCGCAGCGTCTCGTCGGTGCTGCGGCCGACCCCGAGGTTGTGGACGACCGAGTACTGAAGCACGCCCTTCGGGTCGATGATGAACAGACCCCGCAGGGCGATCCCCTTGCCCTCGATCAGGACGCCGTACTTGCGGCTGACTTCGCGGGTGATGTCGGAGGCCAGCGGGTAGCTGATCTCGCCGAGGCCGTTGAGGTCCTTGCCGGACTTGATCCAGGCGCGGTGCGAGTAGACCGAGTCGGTCGACACGCCGAGGACCTCGGCGCCCGCCTTGCGGAACTGGGCGGTGGCGTCCGAGAAGGCCCGGATCTCGGTCGGGCAGACGAAGGTGAAGTCGAGCGGGTAGAAGAACATCACCAGCCACTTGCCGCGATAGTCCGCCAGCTTGACGTTTTCCTTGAGCGTCTCGATGTTCCGGGTGGATTGCATTTCGAAGTCGGGCGCGGGGGCGCCGACTTTGGCGATGACGTCGTGGTGACACTCGCTCATCGTGAGTCTCCTTGTTCGAGGGACAGCGGTTGGGTTGAATCGATCGTCTGGCGACCGGCGCACGCGGCGCAGTACCCGACGAGCTCCAGGCGATAGCCGGTGACGGTGAAGTTCCGGTCCGGCCGAATCGTGAACGGCACCTGCTGCTCCGGCCGGTCGAGGTCGTCGACGCGGCCGCAGGCGAGGCAATGCAGGTGGTCGTGGCCGTCGACGCGGGCGTCGTAGCGGGCCGTGCCGTCGGCATGGGTGAGCCGCTGCGCCGCGCCGCCGCGCACCAGGAGATCGAGCGCGTTGTAGACGGTGGCGCGGGACAGGGCACGCATCCGGCGGCGCACCTGGCGGTAAAGCGTTTCGGCCGTCGGGTGATCGCACCGCTCCGACAGCGCCGCGTATACAGCGCGGCGCTGGGGCGTGGGCCGCGCGCCAGCCTGCCGGAGCCGGAAATCGAGCTGTCGAGGCGACAGCGGGTTCGTCACACGGGGCGCATGCATCGAGACCCGGACTCTAACCGAGCCGCGCACCCAAGTCAAGATCAATTCTCGTTATCGCGACAAATACTTCACTTTCAGTTAGTAGCGTATTCAAATCCTGCGCCCATTAACCGCCCGGCGAAGCCGACCCCGCCCAGCCGGTCGAAGGCGGGGCGCCGCGGCGCGCCACGCAGCAGGCGCGTGCCACGCCGTCCCTGTACAGCAGCCATAGATCGAGGGTCCGCGCCAGCCGCCGGCGGATCCGCTCGGCGGTGCGCTCGTTGCCGGCGTGGTCGAGGACCATCTTCCAGGCCATCTTGCGATGACCGGTCTCGACCATGTGATGGGCCCGCTTGAGATCGAGGAAGCGCGGCTCCACGCCGTAATGCCGCACCAGGGCGTTCCGCCGCAATTCCGCTTCGAGGTCGACCGGGTCCTCCGGCTCAGCGGCGGTGACCCGGCGCCGATCCTCGACGCTGCCTTCGATGAAGATGGTCACCAGCGCCGCCCCTTCGATCCAGGGCCGGCGCGTCGTCACCATGTCGATCCAGGCCCGGTAGGCCGCCGCCTCCGGCAGCAGATCGATCCCCGTGAAGCGCCCGCGCGGAAAGCCGAGTCCCTCCATCATGACCAGGAACAGCTCGGGGTGCGGCACCCCCTTGCTCAGCTTGCCGGTCTCCTCCTCGTACAGGTTCTCCGCCAGATCCTGTCGCACCTCGGGGTGCGGGCAGCGGGCGTGCACGCGGCTGAGGAGGATCGGGAAGTCGCGCACGTAGACCTCGAACTCCTGCTGGAAGTGCAGCAGCAGCTGCGGTCGCGTTGCCTGCCCGTCGTTGAAGTGCGGCCAGGCCCAGTGGTTCTTGCGGTCCATGATGGAGAGCAGATCCTCACGCAGAACGGCGGGAGAGGTCGCGGTCGGGTGCGGCATGTCGTCGCTCCTCACTGTGGCTCGGCTGGCGGAGCCGGCGTTGACTGCGGGACCGGGGCCGGCGCGTCATCGGTCGGCGGGCGCGGCGGCGGAGCATCGAGACGCTGCGCGGGCACCGGGGCCGGCTCGCCGCCGGCGCCCTCCGGTGGCGGCATTTCTTCGGCCGGCAGCGGCGCCGCCGGCTCGCCGTTCGCCGGACCGCCGGCCTCCACCGGCGCCGGGATCCGGAACGGCACGCCTGGCGCCGCCTGCGGCCCCGCCTGCGGTGGCGCCGGTGCCCTGCCCGGACGCAGGCTCCTGGGCAGCTCCTGCCCGACGTCCGGCAGCACGAGTCCGGCGGGTGGCAGCAGCAGGATCCGCTCACCCGGCAGGAGCGACCGGTACAACTCCTGCGCCGTCGCTTCCTCCAGACGGACGCTCAGGACCACCGTCGCGTCCTTCTGCTCGCGCCGCTCGTCGGAACCGAGGGCGCGCGCAACCCGCCGGCGCAGGATGGTCCAGGCCCCGCCCAGCGACCCCTCCTCCCCGCGACTCTCCACCGGCACGACCAGCGACTGTTTGAAGAACAGCCGGAAGCCGGCCGGCGTGGGCGGCGGCAGGGCGTCGGCCGCGTTCTCGTCGTCGGCCCCCGCCTCGATCTGCTCGGCGCTCAACGGCGTCAGTCGCGGGTCACCCTCCTTCTCCTTCAGCGTCACGATGCCGGCGACGCGGAGCGGCGCGGCCCCCTCGGCGGCGTCGCCGGACCGCAGCAGGCCACGCGCCTCGAGCCCGCGGATCGGCACCTCGCGGACCGTCATCCCCATCAGCCGCATGCTCAGGAGGCGGGCGCCGGCGTCGAGCACCAGGTAAGGCTTGCGCGTCTGCACCAGCGCGAATTCGCTCTCCAGCCGCGCCAGGCGCCGGCGGGCGGCGTCGAGATCGGCGCGCGTCGGCCCGCGGCCAACGGCACTCCCGGGAACGCCGGCGGCGGCGACGGCGCCAATCGCTCCCGCCAGCGCCGCCGCGACGACCGCGCCCGCGGTGACCGGCGGGATGGCGCGCCCCCGGCCCCATCGGTCGCTCGCTCTGAAACCCTGCTGCCGCATCAGGAACTCCCCTGCCGTTCGCGCCTCGCAGCGCGTTTCAAACACCGGACCTCAGAAGATATAGACCGGCGTGCCGATCCGCACGGTGTTGTAGACGGTCTCGAGATCCTCGTCGCCCAGCCGCACGCAACCGTGCGTGACGCTCAGCCCGAGGGCTCGCGTATAGAGCGTCCCATGGATGAGGTAGCCTTCGCCGAGGTCCATGGCGTAGGCCCCCAGCTCAGCGGGCGCCAGCCGCTCGGCGAGACCGCGGGGGATCGGCTCCCCTTCTTCGAGGAAGGCCCAATCCGGCTTGATCCAGACCGGGTTCGGGTGCTTGGCCCGGATGAAGAACTCGCCGCGCGGCGTGTCGAAATACCATTGCCGCCTGCGCCTGCCGCCTTCGGCCAGTGACCGGCCGCTGCCGGTGGAGCAGACGGCGGTGAGCACTTCCTTGTCCGCTTTCACGAGCGTCAATCGGTTGCGGCCGGTGTCGATGAGGATGTACGTGCCGTGCGGCCGCAGCGCTTCGATCCTCTTCTCCAGAGCGACCGCCTTGGCGACCAGCTCTTTCAGTTGCCGGCTCTCCGCCGCGGTCAGCGGCGTTGTGTCCGGCGGCGGCAGGCGCAGCGCCGTCGGCCGGAGCAGGCCCCAGAGCGCCGCCATCGCCATCACCAGGATCAGGATCGCGGCCAGGAGCGCCCAGCGCGGCGACCGCCCCGCCCTTCCGGGCGCCGGGCGCGGCGGCGTTCTCGGGGTCGGACTCCTCGTGGTCGGAGCGTTCGTCATGGCGGGGCGGGATTCTACAGCCAACCGCGTGTGATCAGGAGGCGCGCGCGATCTTGCTCTCGGCGTCGGCCAGCCCGCGGCGCATGTCGTCGGCGAGGGGCGAGGCGGCGCAATGCTGCAGCAGGAAGCGGTAGATCCTGACCGCCTCGCTGACCCCGGCCGGATCCCGCTGTTTCAGGTCGGCGACCTGCAGCAGCCCCTTGACGGCCCGGCGCTCGCTCGCATCGCTGCGCAGGATCGTGGCGTAGAGGTTGGCAGCGTGGCCGGGGTGACCTCCCTTGAGGAGGACGGAGGCGATCATCAAGAGTTGATCGCGCTCCAGGCCGAGATCCTTGAGCTGGGTGGCCGCGAACCGGAAGATGTCCGCCGCCAGCGTGACGTGCCCCCGTTCAAAGCAGATCGGCATCGCCTCCCGCGCCACCGCGAGCGCCTCCTCGGCCCTGCCCGACTGGTACAACGACAGGCAGAGGGCATGCAGGACTTGGGGGTTCGGCGCATGGCCGGCGCGCATTTCTTCGAGGTCGGCGATGGCGCCGGTCGGGTCCTGCGCGAAGCGCTGCCGCGCCGCTTCGGCGCGCCGCACCGCGTCCAGGAGCGGCGGCTTGCCGCTGGGATGCGCGGTCGCGGCCTCGTCGACGACCGGCGGCGGCGCCCCCGAGTCGGCGCTCACCGGCGGACTTCCGGGTGGATGAACCGGCGGGCGGGCACCGGCGGGCCTCGTTGGTCCGGCGCCCCTCATCCTGCGTTCCGCCGCCATCAAGTCCGGCGCCGGCGCTTGGATCGGCGTCCCGCCCGCCTCGCCGAAAGCGTAGAAGCCGCACAACCGGCCGAGCAGGTTGACCGCCAGCCCGCTGCAAAACACCAGCATCACGCCGCCCACGAACAGCCCGAGATTGACGCCCTGGGTGAAGGCGAGTATCAGCAACGGGATCGAGGCGACGAACGCCGTCCCGACGCCACCGAGGTAAAGGACGTAGACCAGCCCGAGATCGCCGAGCCGGCCCTCGAACAGCCGCCGCCAGTGCGCCGGCGAGACGATGTCGCTGAATTTCTCGGCGCCGGTCGCCACGATCAGGAACACCGGCGGGGTGGCGGCCATGCCGACGACGAGCAGGATGGCGGCGGCCACCAGTGTTCCCAGCCCTTCCACCCCTGTCGTCATCCCCAGAGCTCGCGCCGCCAGCTGTCCCTGCAGCTGCTGCGGTTGGACATGCAGGAGCAGGATCGGGACGAGCCAGAGGGTCGACAGGACGAGATAGCGCAGGGTCACCGTCGCGACTTTCGTCCACGGGCCGCCGGCCATCGAGACGATCGTCCCGCGCCGCTCCCCCGCCAGGCCGTTCACGCTGAAGCGGGCGAGGGCCAGGGCGACCAGGATCTGGGCGACCGGCGCGGCCGCCTGCCCGGCGCCCATCTGGTTCACGAACCAGGTGCACAGGACGAGGGCGAAGGCGAGACAGAGACCGGAGAACAGGCTGCCGGGGCCGAAGGCGCCCCTGGCGACGCTCCCCCCGATGCCGCTGAATTCGGTCAGACCGTCCTGATCCATGTCCCTCCCCGCGCGTCGCGGCGGCCGGCTGGACGAACCCGTGCCGGCGCATATATTTAGTGCCTGCCTGCGACTTCGTCCACCCGGATCGGTGGGGGCGGTGACCGATCGCCCCCCCCGGGGGCCGTCCGGCACTCAGGAGGGAGAGCCATGCAGCTGAACCTGCCTCGTCTCCGCCTCGGCATGGCCGGGGCGGCGGTCTTCCTGTTCATCGCCTACAAGCTCATGGGCGGCGCGTTCACGCCGCAGCAGGGGATCTTGATCGAGTTCGGCTCCGATCCCGATCGGTTCGCGGGCCTCGATGTCGAGGTCGACGGACAGGTGGTCGGCAAGCTCGAGAAACTGGGCGCCCAGACCCGCACCGGTCTCGTCATCCCGGCGGGGACGCACACCGTCAAGGTGCGCGATCCGCAGCTGCGGTGCGCGCCGGCCTCGGTCGACATCCAGTCGAACGGCATGAAGGTGATGCTGCTGCTGGAGTATGAGGAGAGCGCCGACCGCAGCGGCAGGCTCACGCCGGGGCTGGTTCTCAGGCCCTGAATGGGGGCCCGGGCGGCCGCCCGCTCCTTACGGCGTCACGTCGTCCGGGATGGTGCCGGCGATCGTCACGCTGGTACCGACCCGCACCCGGGGCACCAGATCGTCGATGTCGTCGTTGTCGAGCGCGACGCATCCCTGCGTCCAGTCCTGTCCGCGCCCGCCTTTTCCGTGGATCTCGATGTTGCTGCCGATGCCGCGCCGCGTCGGGATCCGTCCGGTCCGCTGCAGTCGCCGGAAGTTGGCGCGGTCTTCGTCGTTCGGATAGTCGAGCATCAGGGCCCGATAGTAGCGGGTCTGGCCCGGGCCGCGGACTTCGGTGATCCGGTAGCGTCCCTCCGGCGTCGCCTCGTCGCCGGCCTGGGTCTTGTCGTCGGTGCCGGCGATGCCGAGGTCGACGGGGTAGGACATCTCGACCTCGCCGCCGCGCAGCAGGTAGAGCCGGCGGCGGAGCTTGTCCACCAGGATGGCAGGCCCGCCGCTGCGCCGCGACTCGTCGATGGTCTGCAGCGCCCAGCGCCTCCAGGTCGAGCGCCGCGGACCGGTGGCAAAAGCGTCGAAGGCGGCGCGGATGTCGGCCAGAGCGCCGGCGACCTGGCGCATGCCGCGCGCCATGGTCTCGTCGGCGCGCTCGTACTGGCCGCGCTCCAGGCTGGCGCGCCCTTCTCCGAGGGTGATCTCGGCCTGCAGCAGGTCGGACTTGATGGTCTCGCCGTCCGGGACCTGCCGCGCCAGAGCCGTGGCCGCGGCGATGCGCTGCTCCAGGGAGCGCAACCCCGCTTCGGCGCGCCGCCGCGTGCGCTCCTTGATCAGCTCGGTGTGCTCGGCACAGCTCTCCGCGTCGGCGCGTGCGCCGCGGGCGAGTCGGATGGCTTCGTCGTAGTCGCGCGCCAGGAACCAGCGCTTGCTCTGCAGGCGCACCTCCGCCTGGGCGTGCAGCAGCAGGCCCTGCGCGCTGGCGCAGACGGCCGGGCCGTCCTCGGTCCAGCCGGATTCGGCGGCCCGCTTCATGGCGGCGGTCCCCGCTTCGAGGTCGGCGTGCGGCGGACGGGTACAGGACAGCGCGGCGGGAAGCAGCGCGAGGACCAGGCCGAGGCGCGTTTTTCCGGGCATCACGACGAGACGGATGGGGTGAAACGCTGCCGTCGGCGGGACCCGGCCCGCCAGGTGCGGGCCGGGTCGCCGCGACGAGACATGCTACTTCCTGACGGGTCTGGCCCCCGCCCTCTTGGCCTTGGCCGCCTCGAGCTGCTGGTTGATGCTCGCAGCCTTGTCCTTGGCCGAGCTGGCCTGCTCGAGAGCCTTCTTGTAATCACCCGAGCCCTGCGCGGCCTTCGCGTCGTCCAAGGTCGTCGCCAGGGCCTTCAGGTCGTTGTCGAACAACTCGAGATCGGCCTTGGAATCCTTGGTCCGCGGCGCGGCCTTCAGGCTCGCCTGGGCCGTCTGCAGGGCGGCGTCGGCGTCGGCGATCGCCGCCTCGGCGTCCTTGCGGGTCTGCTCCTTGTTGGCGACCGCCGCGTCGGCGGCCTTGGTCGACTCGGCCTTGGCGGTGTTCACCAGCTCGGTGGCCTTGTCGTAGTTCTTGATCCACTTCTGGCTCTGCGCGTCGATCTCCGCCTGGGCGGCATCCATCGCCTGCTTGGCGGCCTGGTACTCGCTTCCGGCCCAGACATCGGCTTGCGCCTGCGTCGCCTTGTCCAGCTCGGCCTTGGCGGCGTCAATCGCCTCTTGCGGCGCCTTGGCGCAGCCGACCGCGACGAGCAGCACCAGCGCAGCGACGAACGGAATGAACTTCAGGCGTGTGGTCATGGCAGTGACATTCCTCCTGTTCGAACTCAGCGATTCATTTCATGGGACAGGACTGACGACTGGTGCAAGGGAACTTGTGATCGCAATCAACGACGCTCTCGTGCCTTGCGCGTCACACGGATGACCCGCTCCGGCGCGAACCTCCGGAGCGTTCCCGACCCACCTCCTTTCTGGTCAATGGGGCGGAGAGGATACCAGAAACCGGCGAACTTGGATCACGCCCTCCACACGTCAACCGTGGATCAGCTCCGCGGCCCGGTGGGCGGCGCGCACCACCGCCTTGATCAACGTGACCCGCAGCCCGCCTTCCTCGAGCTCGAGGAGACCGTCGATGGTGCAGCCGGCCGGGGTGGTCACCATGTCCTTCAGCTTGGCCGGGTGTTCTCCCGACTGCAGCACCATGTCGCAGGCCCCCAGGGCCATCTGCGCCGCCAGCGTCGTCGCCACGTCGCGCGGCAGCCCGACCTTCACGCCCCCCTCGGCCAGCGACTCGATGACGACATAGATGTAGGCCGGCCCCGACGCCGACAGGCCGGTGACCGCGTCCATGTGCCGCTCGTCGAGAATCAGGCACCGCCCGAGCGTCGCGAAAATCTGCCGCGCCACCTCGAGATGCCCGCTGTCGGCCAGCCGGCCGCGCGACAGTACCGTCATCCCCTGGCGGATCAGGCACGGCGTGTTCGGCATCGCCCGCACCACCGGCACGCCGGCGCCCAGCCGCTTTTCGATGAATGCGGTCGGCACCGAGGCGGCCACGGAGATCACCAGCTGATTGCGTTTGATGTGGCCCCGGATGCCGGCCAGGACCTCCTCCATCGCCTGCGGCTTCACCGCCAGGATGACGACCGATGCGCCGCGCACCGCTTCGCGGTTGGCGAGGGTGGTGGCCACGCGGAAGCGCGTCGACAGCAGGTCGAGCCTCTCCTGGTGCCGGGCGGTGGCGATCACCTGCTCCCGGCCGACCAAGCCCGCATCGATCAGGCCGCCGATCAGGCTCTCGCCGATCTTGCCGGCGCCGACGACGGCGATCTTCTTCAATTGTCTCGGTTTCATGCTCTGGGACCCCGCAGAGGCGCGGATAGTCTACACCGTCGGAGCGGCCGCCGCGCCGGCGGCCGGCCCGGCCTCTATGGAGGGGTTCCGCGGTCCGGCGGGATATCGAAGATGTAGTAGGCGTGGCCGACGACGGTGGCGGGCTGCGCCTCGAGCAGCCACGCCCCGGGGCCGCTCGCCCCCTGGGCGCGCAGCATGCCGATCGTCCGGGCCAGGAGGTGTCCGCTGATCGCGTACCGGCCCGGTTACTTCAGCTGCCGCACCCCCTGCCCCCAGTCGACGTTGCTGTCGTCGAGCCAGGCCGGCCCGCAGCGCGAGCCGCCGTCCAGGCCGAGGCGCCCCGGCGAGGTCATCCCGCACGCCAATTCGTTGAAATATGAGAGGTGATCCGGGTAGATGCCGAACGCCGCCACCGCCAGCCACAGGCAGGCGGCCGCGGCGGCGAGGCGTCCGGGCATGCGTCCGGAGCGCGCCAGCCGCACGAATCCGATCCCGCCCGTCAGATGGAGGAACGGAAACGCCGGGATCAGATAACGCAGGCCGAGATTGTCCGAGAACGCGGTGTAGGCGACGAGCAACGCCGCCGGCGGGAGGAGCAGGAAGGCCCGGTCCATCCGCGCCACCCCTTCCCCTCGCAGGATCGTCCACAGACCCGCGCCGATCAGGACCAGCGTGCCGAGCGGCACTTTCAAGAGGAAGGCGACGAGGTAATAGGACAGGAAACGCGGTGCGAAGCCGCCGGCCATGTAAGGCCAGTAGCTCGGATCGTGGTCCTTATTCACCAGCTTCCAGCCACGTAGGTAGAGGAATGGGTTCGCCGGGAAAAAGTAGACGGCGTAAACGACCGTGCCGGCGATCACCAGCACCACCAAGGCTGCCAACAGGCCCCAAACGACCCTCGGCCCGGAATGCTCCGAGACGTAGGGATCGACGATGGTCGAGGGCCGCCGCGGCTGTGCCGCCGGGATCCATGCGACCGCGCCGAGCATCAGCAGAAGCGCTACCGGAATCAGGACAGGCGCCGAGAACTTCGTCGCCAGCGCCAGCCCCAGCGCCGCTCCGCACCCGAGGAGCCGCTTCAGAGTCCGATCGTTGAGCCACGTCCACAGCGCGTAGATGAACAGGGTCCCGGCGGCCGCGAAGCCGACGTCGGTGGTCACCAGCGCCGTGTGGGCGATGACGGTCGGATCGAGCGCATAGAGCAGGAGCGCGGCCAGCGCCGCCCCCGGGCCGGCGAGCTTCCGGCCCCACGCCCAGATCAACCAGCCGAGTCCCGCGCCGATCGCGATGAACGGCAGGCGCGACCAGAAGAGCACGCGGGCCGGTCCGTGGGCCGAGAGGATCCGGTAGCCCAGATCCCACTGCAGAAAGGGAGGAGGCGGGTCCGGCACCCTGGCCCACTGTTCGTCGGTCAGCGGCCAGCGCACCCCGAGCGCCAGCAGCGGCAGAGCCCCGATTTCTTTCAGCAGCGGCGGATGCTGCTGGTTGATCTTGAACTCCCCGGTGCCGAGATACGACAGCCCCGCGGCGATGTGCGCCGGCTCGTCGAAGGTGGCGGTCTTGATGAGGCTCGCCGACAGAGCCTGGGCGACGAACAGGGCGATGAGACCCAGGGCGCACCACTCGTGACGGTCCAACGGTCGACTCGCCGACATGCGCGGATGCTAGCACGGCACCTCGCCCCCTCTGCTCACAGGGATCACGCCCTGAAAACTCCGCGGCACCGGGGGCGACCCGGAGTGGGGTTGGCGGGGCACGCGGTCGTTGCGCCCGGATCGGCTGGAGAACGCCGACAGGCGCAACGCCGCTCCTCGCTCCCGCGCCCGGCCGCCAAAGAACGGCGGCTGGCGGGCGCGGTCCGCGATGGCCCCGCCACCCCCACTCCGGGCCGCCCGTCACCCCCGCGAACACTCAGTACGCCATCCCTCGAGCACAGCGGCGACGCGTGCGGAAGGGCGCGATGGTGACGGGGCGGCGGGCTGCGCCTCGCGGGGCCGTCGCGGAGCACGGCGGAGCGAGCGCTTTGTAGCCGAGCCC
>JAGYID010000169.1 GCA_018606725.1 Acidobacteriota bacterium | reverse complement strand
CGACTACGACGGCCGCTGGCTGTTCGTCAACGACATGAACGGCCGCGTGGCGCGCGTCGATCTGCGCGACTTCAAGACCCGGCAGATCTTCGGGCCGGTGCCGAACATCTCTGGCAACCACGCAGCGGCTTTCGTCACCCCCAACACCGAGTACACCATGATGGCGTCGCGCTTCTCCATTCCGATCCCGAAGGGGAGCGTGGCGCCGATCGACAAGTACGCCACCGACTACAAGGGGGTGGTGGCGGCGATGAAGGTCGACCCCAAGTCGGGGACGATCTCCATGGGCTGGGAGATCCTGATGCCGCCGTTCGACTACGACCTGGGGGACGCCGGCAAGAAGGTCTCCGACGGCTGGATGTTCTGGAGCTGCTACAACTCGGAGCGGGCCACCGGCTCGCTCGAGGTGACCTCGACGCAGCGCGACCGCGACTATATCGCCGCCATCGACTGGAAGGCGGCGGAGAAGGCGATCGCCGACGGCAAGGGCGAGGTCATCGGCGGGGTCAAGGTCCTCGACCCGAAGAAGGTCGAGGGGGTGGTCTACCTGATGCCCTGCGGCAAGTCGCCGCACGGCGTCGACGTGTCGCCCGACGGCAAGTGGATCATCGGCTCCGGCAAGCTGCAGGGCGTCACCACCGCCTTCAACTTCGAGAAGATCCAGACGGCGATCCGCAACAAGGACTTCACCGGCGACGAGGACGGCATCCCGGTCCTGAAGTACGAGTCGATCAAGGACGCCGAGGTGGCGGTCGGCCTCGGACCGCTGCACACCCAGTTCGGCCCGGACGGCATGGCGTACACGTCGTTGTTCGTCGACAGCGCCATCGCCTCGTGGAAGCTCGGCACCTGGGAGGTCGTCGACAAGGTGCCGATGTCGTACTCGATCGGCCACCTGACCGCCGCCGAGGGCGACACCGTCGACCCGGACGGCAAGTACCTGGTCGGACTCAACAAGCTGTCGCACGGCCGGCACCTGTCGGTCGGCCCGTCGCAGCCCGAATCCTCGCAGCTGGTCGACATCAGCGACGAGAAGATGAAGCTGCTCTACGACGCCTTCACCGAGCCCGAGCCGCACTACGCCCAGATCATCAAGGCCGACAAGCTCCACCCGATCGAGGTCTATCCGAAGGAGGAGAACAAGAACCCGCTGGCGATCTGGGACGTCAAGGACGCCGGGGTGACCCGGCAGGGCAACAAGGTGCTGGTGAAGATGGTGGCGGTGCGCTCGACCCTGACGCCGACCTCGTTCGAGGTCAACCAGGGCGACGAGGTCAAGATCGCCATCACCAACATCGAGCAGACCACCGACGAGCTGCACGGCCTGGGCCTGCTCGATTACAACCTCAACATCGTGGTCGATCCGGGTGAGACCAAGACCGTCACCTTCAAGGTCGACAAGAAAGGGGTCTTCCCCTACTACTGCACCAACTTCTGCTCGGCGCTCCACCAGGAGATGCAGGGCTACATGATCGTCAAGGGACGCTAAGGAACTTCCCGGGCGACCGTTCCGGAGGTGCACCGATGCACGCGCTGCTCGATCGGCTGACCCGTTTCCTGGAATCCGGCGTGGCCCTGGGGCCACGGGGACTGGTCGTGCTCGCGGCGGCGCTGCTGATCCCGGTCTACCTGTTCCCGCTCTGGCAGCTGACCATGTTCGCGCCGCAGTATCCGGACGGGTTGCGGCTGCAGATTTACTCCTACAAGCTGGATGGCGGCAACCGCGGCCAGGACGTCAAGGAGGTCAATGTCCTGAACCACTACATCGGCATGCCGGCATTGACCACCGAGGCGTTCACCGAGTTCAAGTGGATCCCGTTCGTGGTGGGGGCGGTGGCGCTGCTGTGCCTGCGCGCCGCCGCCCTCGGCAAGATGAGCATGCTGGTCGATGTGACGATGTTGTACGTCTATTTCGCCCTGTTCTCGCTCTGGTCGTTCGCCTACAAGCTGTACAGCTACGGTCACAACCTGGCGCCGGAAGCGGCGGTGAAGGTGCCCCCGTTCATGCCGCCGATGTTCGGCTACCGGAAGATCGCCAACTTCGAGATCTACTCCTACCCCGGCGCCGCCTCGTACGCCCTCGGCGGCGCCTTCGTCGTCCTGCTCGCGGCGCTGGCCCTGGGCTGGAGGCAGAGCCGGCCGCGGGCCGCGGGCCGCTGATGCTGCTGCCGCTGCTCGTCCTTGCCGCGTCGCTCGCCGACAGCGCGAGCGGGCACGCGACCCTGCCGGGCGCCCTCGAGGGACGCCCGGCCGCGGACGAGATCTCCCCCATCCAGGAGCTGGTCGACGCGGCGGCCGCCGGCGCGACCGTCGAGGTCGGGCCGGGCACCTACCGCGGCGACCTGCTGATCGACCGGCCGCTGCGCCTCATCGGCACCGGCCGGCCGCTGCTGATCGGCTCCGGGCGCGGCAGCGTCGTGCGCATCCGCGCCGCCGACGTCACCCTCGAGGGGCTGGTCATCGACGGCCGCGGCGGCGGCGACCTCGGGCGCGACACCTCGGGCATCCACGTCGCCGCGCCGCGCGCCGTCATCCGCGACTGCGACATCCGCAACTCGATCTTCGGGATCTACCTGCGCCAGGCCGACGGCACCGCCGTGGTGGCCTGCCGGGTGCGCGGCATCCCCGGCCGGCAGCCCGGCGAGAAGGGTTCCGGCATCCACGTCTGGAACACCGGCGGCTTCCGGCTGGAGCGCAACGACATCCGCGACGTGCGCGACGGGCTGTACATCCAGTCGTCGCCGCGCGGCGTCGTCATCGGCAACGTGGCGCGCGACCTGCGGTACGGCCTGCACTACATGTACTCGGACGACAATGTGTTCGAGGACAACACCTTCGAGACCGGCGCCGCCGGCACGGCGATCATGTATTCGCGGCGCATCGCTTTCCGCCGCAACCGCTTCCTGCGCAACCGGGGGTTCGCGTCGGTGGGGCTGCTGCTGAAGGCCTGCGACGAGGTCGTCGCCGAGGACAACCTGATTGCCGACAACGCCCGCGGCATCTTTCTCGAGGGGTCGAACGACAACATCATCCGCCGCAACGTCGTCGCCGCCTCGGACATGGCGATCGTGCTGTACGACTCCTGCGCGCGTAACCGCGTCACCGGCAACTCGTTCGTCGGCAACATGACGCCGCTGTTCCTGGTGGGCCGCCGCACCGACACGCTGTTCGAGGGCAATTACTGGTCCGACAACGACGAGCCGGATCTCGACGGCGACGGCCGCAGCGACCGGCCGTACCGGCTGTCGAACATCTTCGACCATTTCCGCGGCAACCTGATCGCCGCCGACCTGTTCGCGCAGGGCCCGGCGGCGTACGCGATCGCCGCCGCCGAGCGGTCGTTCCCGGTGCTGCAGTCGATTCCGGTCGAGGATGCAGCGCCGCTGTCGCGGCCGCCGATCCTCGCCGCCGTCCCCGCGGCCCGGCCGGTGGAGCGGGTCGCCGACCCGCGTGCCGTGGCCGGCGCGCTGCTGCTGTTCGCCGGCGGCGGCGCCGTCATGATGCGCGGCGCGCGGCGGCGCGAGTCAATCGAAACGAGGCGGGACGCGTCCATCGAAACGAGGCGGGACGCCTCTCGGGGAGGGACCCGCGCGTGATCGCCTTCGCCTCGCTGACCAAGCGCTTCGGGGGCCGCGCCGCGGTCGAGGGCCTGTCGCTGGAAGTGCTCCCCGGCGAGGCGGTGGCCCTGATCGGCCCGAACGGCTCCGGCAAGACCACGTCGTTGAAGGCCGGCGCCGGGCTCATCCGGCCGTCGGCGGGCATGGTCCTGCTCGGCCGGCCCGGGCGTCCCGCGTCCGATCCGGAGGCGCGGCGCGCGCTGTCGTACCTGCCGCAGCGGGTGTCGTTCCCCGACTCGCTCACCGGCTCGGAGGTCGTCGAGTTCTATCGCCGGCTGCGGGACGCGCCGGCCGGCCGGGCCGCCGAGGTGCTGGGCTTCGCGTCGCTCAACGGCGCCGGCGGCCGCGCCGTCGGCACCTACTCCGGCGGGATGGTGCAGCGGCTGGGGCTCGCCGTCGCCATGCTGCCGGACGCGCCAATCCTTCTCCTCGACGAGCCGACCGCGGCGCTCGACCCGGATGGCTTGTGCGCCTTCTACGGTCTGGTGCAGCGACGCAAGCAGCAGGGCAAGACGATCCTGTTCACCTCGCACCAGCTGGGCGACGCCGAACGGCTCGCCGATCGTTTCGCGGTCCTGGTCGAGGGGCGCCTGGTGGCGCTGCTGTCGGCGGCCGACATGGCGGCGCGCCTGTCGGACCGCGGCGTGATGCGGCTGCGGCTCGACCGCCGACCGCCCGATCTGATCGACTCCCTCCGGGCGGTCGCGCCGCGGGCCGTCTGGGCCGGCGACGAGCTGCTCGTTCCCGGGCCGACCGCCGCCCGGCCGGCGGCCCTCGACCTGCTGCGCGCCGCGGGCGTCGTCATCCGCGCCCTGACGGTCGAGGAAGGCCGCCTCGATCTCCTGTACCGCGAGCTGGTCGGCGGGAGCCGGCCGGACGCCCCCGACTTGCCGGAGGGCGCCGGCCCGCCGCCGGGGGCGCGCTCATGAGGCGCCTCCGCCCGGGATCGGCCGTCGCGGTCGTCGTCCCGCTCGCGATCCTGCTGGCGGGCGTCACTGCATCGTGCGCCGGCGGGCCGGCCCGACCGGCGGCGGTCGACACGCTCAACGACACCTGCGACTCGTGCCGGATGACGGTCAGCGATCCGCGCTTTTCGGCGCAGATCGTCGCCCCGGGCGAGGAGCCGCGCTTCTTCGACGACCTCCGCTGCCTGCGCGAGTACCTGATGCGCGCGCCGATGCTGCC
>JAGYID010000168.1 GCA_018606725.1 Acidobacteriota bacterium | reverse complement strand
GCGCTTTTCGGCGCAGATCGTCGCCCCGGGCGAGGAGCCGCGCTTCTTCGACGACCTCCGCTGCCTGCGCGAGTACCTGATGCGCGCGCCGATGCTGCCGCCGCGGGCGATTGCCTACGTCGCCGATCACCGCACCGGGAGCTGGGTGCGGGCGGCGCGGGCCGTGTACGTCCAGGTCCCGTCGCTGTCGACGCCGATGGGATCGCACTGGGTCGCCTACGCCGATGCCGGCTCGCGCGACGCCGATCCGTACGCCCGCGGCGGCGCGGCGCTGCCGGCGGAGGCGATCTTCGGGGCCGCGACGCCGCCGGACGCCGATGCGGACGACGGCGGTGGTGGAGCCCATGATGCGTGAAGGCTCGGTTGTCGCGTTGTGCGCCCGGCAGGAGCTGCTGCTCGCCCTGCGCTCGCGCTGGACGCAGATCTTCGCGGTTGCGTTCGCGGCCCTGGCGCTGGCCGTCGCGGCGTCCGGGTACGTCCTGTCGGGCGGCTACGGCGTGCAGGACTTCGCGCGCACCGCCGCGTCGCTGGTGCAGCTCGTCCTGCTGCTGGTGCCGCTGACCTCGCTGGTCATCGGCGTGCTGGCGCTGGCGCCCGAGCGCGGCGCCGCCGAGCTGCTGTTCTCGCAGCCGGTCCGGCGCCGGTCGATCCTGCTCGGCAAGCTGCTCGGCCTGTTCGAGGCGCTGGCGGCGGCGCAGGCGATGGGGTTCGGGCTGGCGGGAGCGGTGGTCTTCTGGCAGTCGGGCGGAGAGGGGGTCGGCGGCTTCCTGCTGCTGGTGCTCGGCTCCGCCGCGCTGACCGCGGTGTTCCTCGGGATCGCGGCGCTGGTCAGCGCCGGGACGACCGGGCGCCGCCGCACCCGCGCGCTGGCGATCGCCCTGGTCATCTGGCTGGTGGCGGTGGTGCTGTTCGATGTCACGGCGCTCGGCGCCGCCTCGCTCCTGCCGTCCGGGATCGCCTCGCGCCTGCTGTGCGTCGCCGTCCTCGTCAACCCGGTCGACGCGGTGCGCACCGGCGCCCTGCTCGGGGCCGAAGGGACGACGGCGTTCGGCGCCGCGTCGCTCGCCTTCTTCCGCTTCACCGGCGGGTCGGCCGGAGCCGTCCTGCTGCTATGCGCCTCGGTAGCGTTCTGGATCGCCCTGCCGCCGATCCTCGCGGTACGCCGCCTGCAACGCAGCGATATCTAGGGGACCGGGGTCACCACCGGCCGCAGGATGAACTGGCCGGAGCCGGTCTCGTTGACCTTCACCGACGCCGCGGCGTCGAAGTCCAGCACGACGGTGTTGTCCAGCCCGGCGCTGACGGTGAAGCGAATCGGCACGTCGACTTTGTCCGGCTCGCATTTCAGCGTCACCGGCGCCAGCGCGGCGTCCTCCTTATAGACGAGCGTGGCATTGCTAATCTGCAGCCGGATCCGGGCATAGGTGCCGGCGGGCACTTCCCCGGACGCGAGCAGGGCCGTGGCGCCCCCCGTCAGCGTCAACAGATCAAACGTCTGCGGATAGGTCATCAGATGGATGGGGGGCGGCTCTTCGACATGCATCGGATCCATCGCGTCGAGATTCTCGTTCGGGTAGACGATGACGCCGGTCAGGGTCACCATGACGCTCTGGACGTTGGCGAGATCGATCGGACTGTCGGTCAGCCGCACGTTGAGCCTGGCGTTGCCGCTGCTGCTGGAGGCGGAGCCGCCACCGCTGCAACCGGGCACGAGGAACAGCACGGCCAGCGCCACCACGACCGCAAGGGTGAATCGTGAATTCATCGCGCACCTCCTGGCGAAGTCCTAACGCCTCAGGCCTGTTCGAGGGAGCCGCCATGGTACTACGACAACGTCGGGAAAGGGAAGCGGGGCTGCTATCATCGACCGCGTGAGCGACGCGCTGGATCCCGTCCCGCCCGCCCCGTCCGCCGCGCCGGCGGGGCCGCCCGCCGCCCTGTCGGCGCCCCCCGACGCCTCCCTGCTGCAGCGGCTGCGGGACCGGATGACCGAGCCGGCGCCGCTGTGGCTGACCCGTTTCATCCTGCTCAGGTTCCTCGGTTTCGTTTACCTGTTCGCGTTCCTGTCGGCGGCGCGGCAGATCGTGCCGTTGATCGGTCACGACGGCCTGCTGCCGCTCGATCTCTTCCTGCAACGTGTCGCGACCCGCTACGGCTCGCCGTTCGGAGGGTTTCAGCAGTTCCCGAGCCTGTTCTGGCTCGACCATTCGGACGCCTTCCTCGAGACGATGGCGTGGGTCGGGGTCGGTCTGGCGATCGTCGTGGTGGCGGGCTATGCCAACTCTCTGCTGATGGCGGCGCTGTGGGCGCTGTACATGTCGTTCGTCCACGTCGGCCAGGACTGGTACGGCTACGGCTGGGAAATCCAGCTCCTCGAGACCGGCTTCCTGGCGATCTTCCTGGTGCCGCTCCTGGACGGCCGCCCGTTCCCGCGCCGCCCCCCGCCGGCGCCGGTGGTCTGGCTCTATCGCTGGCTGATCTTCCGGATCATGCTGGGCGCCGGCCTGATCAAGATCCGCGGTGACGAGTGCTGGCGCGATCTCACCTGTCTCTACTACCACTACGAGACGCAGCCGATCCCCAACCCGCTCAGCCGGTCGTTCCACTTTCTGCCGCGCTGGGCCCACCGGGGCTGCTGTCTGTTCAACCACGTCGTCGAGCTGGGCCTCCCGTGGTTCGCTTTCGGGCCGCGCCTGATGCGGCACATCGCCGGCGGCCTGATGCTGCTCTTCCAGGTCACGCTGATCCTGAGCGGCAACCTGTCGTTCCTGAACTACCTGACCATCGTCCCGATCCTCGCCTGCTTCGACGACACGCTGTTGAAGACGATCCTGCCGCGCCGGCTGGTCGCCGCCGCGGGGGTGGCCGCCGCGACGGCGCGACCGTCGCGCCCGCAGCTGGCCGCGGTCATCGGGCTGGTCGCGACGGTGGCGTTCCTGAGCATCGACCCGGTGCTCAATTTGATGAGCGGTCAGCAGGCGATGAACCGCTCCTTCAACCGCCTGGAGCTGGTCAATACCTACGGCGCGTTCGGAAGCGTCGGCAAGAAGCGCGGCGCCATCATCTTCGAGGGGACTGCCGACGACGCGGCCAGCGCGGCGGCCCGCTGGCGCGAGTACCGCTTCAAGTACGCGCCGGTGGACCCGGAGCGCCGGCCGCGCGTCGTCGCCCCGTTCCAGCCGCGCCTCGACTGGCAGATCTGGTTCGCCTCGATGTCGACGCCGGAGCGTTACCCGTGGACGCTGCACCTCGTCTGGAAGCTGCTGCACAACGATCCGGGGGCGCTCAGCCTGCTGGACGGCAATCCGTTTCCCGAGCGGCCGCCGCGCTTCGTCCGCGCCCGTTACGACCGCTACGAGTTCGCGCCGCCGGGGAACGCCACCCGCGCCTGGTGGCAGCGCTCCACGCTCGGGCTGTGGCTGCCGCCGCTGTCGGCCGACGACCCGCGCCTGCGACGCTTCCTCGCCGCCTATGGCTGGCTGGCCGAGGATGACGCGGTCGGCGGGGGAATCACCGGTCGCTGAGCACGACGCCCGGTCGAGGACCGTTCGAGGGTCGTGACTAGGTACGGCGCTTCAGCTGGTCGAGCATCTCCGGGCGGGCATACTTGGCGTAGCAGTCCGGGCAGATGCCGTGGCTGAAGTGGGTTCCCGACACGCTCGTGAGGTATTCCTCGACCGTCAGCCAGTAGTTCTGGTCGTCGCGGACCTTCCGGCAGTAGGCGCAGATCGGCAGCATATCTTGAAGCCGATTGACGTGATCGAGGGCCTCCTGCAGCTCGGCGACCTTCGTCGCCAGCTCCATCTGGAGCGTGACGACCTCGGCACCCACTTGAAGGCGCGCCTGCAGCTGCTCGTTGTCGAACGGTTTGGTGATGTAATCGCTGGCGCCGGCGCGCAGCCCCTCCAGGATGTCGTCGGGCTTGTCGCGCGCCGTCAGCAGCAGCAAGTACGGCCGGTAGCTCTGGCGCAGCCCGCGCACCCGGCGAATGACCTCGATGCCGGTCATGCCGGGCATGTTCCAGTCGACCAACCCAAGCCACGGGGCGTCATCGCGCACCATCAGCGCCCAGGCCTCCGCCCCGTCGCGCGCCGGCACGACCTCGTAACCCCACTCGGCCAGCAGGCTGGAGAGCAGCCGGTGGATGCTCGGATCGTCTTCCGCGATCAGGATCCTGAGCGGCAAATCGTGTTCCTCCGGCGGGCCGGACGGCTCCGGCCGGGGTCACGCCCCCGGAGGTGCCTCAGGCCGCCTCGAACTTGATCCCGTTGCGATCGAAGATCGCCTTCAGCTCCTGCTTGTTGACGGCGCAGGCGTACGCCTCCGCCGCCTCGACGGCCCCCCTCTTCACCAGCTCGTAGAGGGCGTCGCCCAGGGTCACCATTCCGGTGGCCCGCGCCGTCTGCATGATCGACGGGATCTGGTAGGTCTTCCCCTCCCGGATCAGGTTGCTGATCGCCGAATTGACCAGCAGGATCTCGAGCGCCGCGACCCTTCCACCGCCTTTCTTCTTGCAGAGCGTCTGCGACACAACCCCCTTGAGCGACTCCGACAGCATGGTGCGCACCTGGTTCTGCCGGTCGGCCGGGAACTGGTCGATGATCCGGTCGACCGTCGACGGCGCGGTATTGGTGTGCAGCGTGCCGATCCGGGTCCTCGCGCAGGGCGGCCCGCAGGG
The DNA here is from genome assembly GCA_018606725.1 of Acidobacteriota bacterium. Classification (GTDB taxonomy): domain Bacteria; phylum Acidobacteriota; class Polarisedimenticolia; order Gp22-AA2; family Gp22-AA2; genus JAGYID01. The sequence continues at coordinate 2,969 of JAGYID010000168.1, read as the reverse complement.
CGTGCTTGAAACCCTCCGTGTGCTGGCCGACCTCGCGCTGGTTGATCAGCGCCTTCTTGTTGGGGTGCACGAATTCGATCGGGTCCTCGATGGTGATGATGTGGACCGACTCGGTGGCGTTGATGTGATCGATCATCGCCGCCAGCGTCGTCGACTTCCCGGAGCCGGTGGGACCGGTCACCACGACCAGCCCCTTGTGCAGCTCGCAGAGCTTCAAGACTTGCGGCGGCAGTCCGAGATCCTTGGCGGTGGCGATCTTCGTCGGGATCTGCCGGAAGACGCCGCCCATCCCCTTGCGATCCATGAACAGGTTGCAACGGAAGCGGGCCAGGTCCGGGATCTCGTACGAGAAGTCGACGTCGTGCGTCTCGTCGAACTCGCGTCTTTTCCCCTCGGAGGCGATTGACATCAGGAGCTCAGCCGCCTGCTCGGGCGACAGCGTAGCGGCGCCGTCGATCGGGACCATGTCGCCGTCCTTTCGCAGCAGCGGCGGATTGCCGGAGGACAGGTGCAGATCGGAGCAGCGGCCCTCGACCATCGTCCGGAACAGCCCCTCCATGGTGCCGACCGCCTTCGATGCCGACGCCCGGACGGCCGGCGCCTGGCGGCTCGTGTTGCCGCGGTCGGCCGGCGCGGCGTCGCTCTCTCCGGGCGCCGCCTCCAGCCGCAGCGTGCCGTTGCTGCGCGTCACCACGATCGAGAACGCCCCGACCGGCGAGGCATAGCCGAACCGGTGCACCCCCTCGCGGCTCCCCGCCTCGGACAGCTCGGGGGGGGCGATCTCGACGATCAGCTCGCGGATCTGCTCCAGCGTCGCCGGTTGCGGGGTGACGGGCCGGTGCTCGCCTGCCCGCCCCGGCTCTTCCGCCCGCCGGGCGCGGCCGCTTCGAGCCCGGCGCGCCGCCCGACTCCTGGACTCCGGCGATACGGCCCTTGTTGATCAGGTGGACCTTGGCGCCTTCCCGCACCACCAGGAAGCGATCGGCGACGTTCAAGTAATCCTGCAGGCGGGTGTGTCCCTCCGGCATGACGTAGTGCACGGTGCCGCAGACCACCCGCCCGTCCTCCAGCGTGATGGTCACCGGCGCGGCGATGACCGCCGGCGATCCCAGATCGGCCTCCCCGACCCCCTCGATTTCAACTTCGTCATCGGCGGCGACCTTCACGTCGATGATCGAGTCGCGCTGCAGGATGGTCACTTCACCGTCGCCGTTCTTCGCCGCGAAGAAGCGCTCCTGGCTGTTGAGCAGGTCGCTCGGCCGCTCGTAGCCGAGATGCCGCTCGGCCTGGCCGCTCAGGAACAGGTTGAGAAGCGCTGGCGGCTGGCCGGCTACCGTGATTTCGGCGCTCACCTGGCGCTTCGGAACGCGGTACGTCTCGCTCATGACCTCTCCAGGCGCGCACACCTCGAGCCGGCGCAGGCAGCCTCAATTTGCTAAGGTTAGGTCCCCGGGGGGCCAAGTCAAGGTAGACTTCCTCCGGGTGTGAACTTCCGGCGGACCGGAGGGTGCTCGGATGGGCCGCTTCATCGCGCACTGGCTGACCACGACGATCGCGCTGGCGGTCTGCGTGCAGGTGGTGCCGGGGGTGCACTACGACTCGTGGACGGCGCTGCTGGTGGCGGCGCTGGTGCTCGGGTTCGTCAACGCCGTGATCCGGCCGCTCCTGGTCCTGCTGACCCTGCCGCTGACCATCCTGACGCTCGGTCTCTTCTACCTCGTGGTCAACGGCTTCGGCCTGGTCCTCACGTCCTTCGTCGTCCCCGGCTTCCGGGTCGACTCGATCGGCTGGGCCATCCTCGGCGCCCTGGTCGTCAGCGTGATCTCCTGGTTCATCGGCTCGTTCACCGGCGAGCCGCGGGAACACCGGCCGCGCTAGATTTTTCCCCGGCCCGATCAATCTCCCCCAGGATCTCGTCGAGGCGCGCCGCCCCGGGGAGGGCGGCCTTCCCTTCCAGCAGGATCCGTCGGGCGCCGGCGAGGTCGCCGCGATCGTAGTGGAGCCGCGCCAGGCTGAGCCACGCGTCGAGGAGCTGCGGGTCGATGGCGAGCGCCGCCCGGTACTCGGCGACGGCGGCGTCGATGTCGCCGCGCGCCCGCGCCGCGTCGGCCAGCCCCTTGTGCGGGAAGGCGAGGCCGGGCGCGACGGCGACCGCGTCCTCGAACGCCCGGCGCGCCTCGTCGAGGCGGCCCTGGCCGAGCAGCAGCTGCCCCATGTTGTTCCAGGCGGAGCCGAGGTCCGGCCGGGCCTCGAGCGCGGCGCGATACTCGCGCAGGGCCGAAGCGCCGTCGCCGCGCCGCTGATACGCTTCGGCGAGCATCCAGTGATCGCGGCCGAAGTCGTAGTGCGTCAGCGGCAGGAATGCGACAGCGGTCAGCGCCAGCCACGCCGCCACCGGGATGAACGCGGTGCGGGCGACGCCGCTCGCGCCGGCGTGCGCCCCGGCACGCGCCCCACCTCGCCACCTGGCAGGGTCCCTGAGAGCGGCGACCCGCTCGCGCAGCGTGACCAGCGCGTGCGCGGCGAACAGGATCAGGATCGGCACCGCCGGCAGCCGGAACCGGTCGCAGACGAACAGCAGCGCCAGACCCGCGCCATAGAGCAGGATGAAGGCGCGCGCGCCGGCGACGAACGGCCGCCGCCGCGGCCCCGCGGCCGCCGGCAGGAACATGCCGACGATCCCGAGCGGTCCGACCAGCCAGAAGCCGGCGGGCAGGACGCGCAGCGCCGGGACCTGCAGGCGGTAGAAGGCGAAGTGCAGCCGGTTCGGGATCTCCTCGGCGTTCAGGAGCAGTAGGATCTTGCGGCCCACCAGGCGCAACGTCTCCAGTGGATTGCCGCGCATGAAATCGAGCGCCTGGCCGAGCCAATAGCGGTCCGCCTCGGCGGCGCCGACCGGCCGGCCGAGCGCCTTGCCGGCGAACAGGCGGCTCGCCTCGGCGAGGTCGGAGAAGCGGGCCGTGGCGTGC
>JAGYID010000018.1 GCA_018606725.1 Acidobacteriota bacterium | reverse complement strand
CAGGTCCGATACCGTCACGCCGGTCGCCCCGCTCGGCCCGGCGTTGCTCACCGTGAGCGTGAAGGTGACGTTGCTGCCGACGTTCGGACTCGGGTTGCTGACCGTCTTGGTCAGGGACAGGTCAGCCGTAGGGTTCGAGACAGTGACGTTTGCGGCGAACTCCGACGTGCTGCCATAGGTGCCACCGCCGAGGTCGACCGTGGCGGTCGCCGAGACGACGTATCCGTTGGTGACGCTCACTCCGGCCAACGTGGTGTTGAAGGTGGCGTTGCCACCGCCATCGGTCGTGACCGTGGCGCTGCCGAGGTAGGTCTGACCTTCACCGTTCCCCGATGTGTCGCCAGTCGGCGAGGAGAAGAACTCAATCCGGAACGTGGTGCCTGCCGTGCTGTTGAGCGATCCGGCGATCGTCGTGTTGCCGCCGGACACGGTTGCGCTCGTGAGCACGGGAAAGTTCTGACGACTATTCGGACCGCTGTCCCCGTCGCCGGTGTCGTTGGCGGTCACACCGTTACTGCCGAGGTCGATACCAAGGCTTCCATTCGAGAATATCGAATTGCCCAGGATGGAATTTCCGTCAGTGCTGTTCTGGACCACCTCAATTCCGGTTCCGTTGAACGCGATCACGTTGGCCTGCCCCGCTGTGAGACCGCCGATGAGGGCGCTGTCGGCGCCAAATCCGACATTGATTCCAGCCGTCGCGTTGCCCAGCGCGATGGTCCCTGTCACATCGGTGCCGATCTTGTTCCCTTGAATGACGTTGCCGTCGGCGTCTTCATCGTCAAGGATGATTCCGATGTCGTTCGCCGATATCACGTTGTTCACAATGACGTTGTTGGTGGCGTTAAAAGAAAGTTCCATGCCATAGTATCCGTTCCCTCGAGCGATCGTCCCGCTGGGATCCGTGCCGATGAAGTTGTCCTCAATGCGGTGCCCGCCCGATTTGTAGATCTGTATTGCAATATTCCCAAAACGGTTGATGGCCAGGCCGCGGATAGTGCTTCCATCGCTACCGATGAACAGCGTGAGGCCGTTTTTATTATTCCCCGCATTGGTGCCATCGAGCTCGATGAGAGGCGTCCCCGCATAGCCTGGCTGGGAAGTGGCGTCGATGACGACCGGATCGGTGATGTCAAGCAGCTGTGAGGTGGGGCTGATGGTGTGTATACCCGCACCGGCGATGTTGAACGTGATGGTGTCGGCACCGTTCAGGGCGTTCGCTTCGCCGATGGCGGCGCGCAGCGTGCACGCGCCTCCCGACGTCGCGCAGATCCCGTCGCCGGGGGCGGCGTCGACCTGATCGGCGGTCGAGTCGACGGTGAAGGTCGCGGCCAGAAGGGGCGCGGCCGGCGACATCGCCAGCGCGCACGACAGGACGACGTTCGGGAGGAGGCCGCGGCGCCGGACCGCCGCGCGGGGAAACCCGGAGCGGGCGTCCACGCGGCGTGGCGCGGGTCCGGGCCCGGGAAAATGCGAAAGGCGCCGAGCGTCGATCAAGGGTACCGTTCTCCGCCCGGGACACGACTCCAATTCAAGGCCAGGCGGCCCACCTCAGCGGAAAGGGGGCGGCTCCCGGATCACGCCTGGCTCAGTTCTTGTCCTCCACGTCCGTCCCGAGAGCCCGCTGGATCGCCTGGCGCAGGTCTTCGATCCGGCACGGTTTGATGAGAACCTCATCGATCCCCGACTGGCGCACCTGATCCGACTTCTGGTCGACGGCCCAGCCGCTCAGCAGGATGACCCGGATGGACGGGTCGTGCATCTTGACCGCGCTGGCCACCTGGTAGCCGGACATGCCGCTCATGCTCAGATCGGTCATGACGACGTCGAACCGGCTTCCCTCGACCTGGGTAACCGCTTCCTCCCCGGATGCCGCCGAGATGACCTCGTGCCCCGCCGAGGCGAGGGCTTCCTGGTAGGCGGAGCGCACCGCCGGCTCGTCGTCCACCAGCAGCACGCGGCCGTTCCGCGGCGCGGCGGCCGCGGCGGCCGGTGGATGGTCGGCCTCGCGGGCAACGGGGACGTGCGCCGGCAGGCTGATGCGGAAGGTCGTCCCGGAACCGGGTTTGCTGTCGACGGAGATATTGCCCTGGTGGCGGGCGATGATCCCGAACACGATGCTCGTTCCCAGCCCCTGTCCCGATTCCTTGGTGGTGAAGAACGGCTCGAACAGGCGTTTCTGCGTCTGCTCGTCCATCCCGGTGCCCGTGTCGGAGACCTCGAGAATCACGGTGTGCTCGTGCTGAGTCGTCTTGAATCGGATCGAGCCGCCCCTGGGCATCGCCTCGACGGCGTTGAAGATGAGGTTCTCGACGACCTGGGTCAGCTCGAGGAGGTTCCCGGTGACCGGCTTGACCTCGGCGAGATCAAGCTCCATGCGGACCCGGAGCCCCTTGCTCTCCGCCTCCTGTTTCCACTTGGGCTTGGTGATCTCGATCCCGTCGCGTACGGCGTCGTTGAGGTCGACCGGGGCGCTGGGCTGATCCTTCCGGATCCTCGTGTAGTCCTGGATGCGTTTGATCGCCTGCACACCCTGCAGGCCCGCCTTGATGATCGTGTCGAGATCGGAGACTGCCTTGATCCGGTCGAAGAGATCGCCCTGAATGTCATGCCGGAGGATCTCCGCTCTGGCGACGATGACGCTCAGGACATTGTTGAAGTCGTGCGCCACCCCGGCCGCAAGCTGGCCGACCGCCTTGAGGCGCTCGGAGCGGACGAGCTGATCCTGGGCCGCCTTCAGGGCCTCGTAGGCCTTCTCGAGCCGCGCGGCGCGGCGCGCCCCTTCGATGGCGACGGCGAGCTGCGCGCCCAGCGAGGCAAGGTGGGCGCCGTCCGCCTCGTTGAACGGCTCCCCGCTGCCCCGCGGCCCGGTGACGAAGACTCCCAGGATCTTCCTGTCCGACTTGATCGGGACGCACAGCGCGATCGGGACCCGCAGCAGCTCGTGACCCGGCGCGGGTGCAGACCCACCGGTCCCGGCCTGGGAGCCTGGCGGCCCGGACAGGATGAAGGGGGTGCCCGTCCTGGCCACCGATCCGCAGATGCCTTCGCTCAGCTTCAAGCGGGCGGACGTCGGGTCGCGGGTCCCCGCCGTCCTGCGGCAGACCGTCCGGAGCTCTGCGGCCGGCTCGTCGACGAGCAGGATGCAGGCGTCGTCGACACCCAGCTCATCGGTCACCATGTCCATGAAGTAGTTCAGCAGGTCGGCGAAGGCAGCCGCATCGTCGTCCGCGGCGTTGCCGGCCTCCAGCAGGGAGATTCCGGAGGCCATCTTCTGGCTCCGCTCGTCCTGCTCCTTGACGAGGACACGCTTCTTGACCGTGAGATTCCGCTTCTCCAGGGCACGCTGGAGGGTCGTCCAGATCTCGTCGAGGTTCTCGAACGGCTTCTGGAGGTAGGTATAGGCCCCCTCGCGGATGGCCCGCAGCGCTGTCTCGGCGGAGGCGTGACTGGTCATCATCACCACTTCGGTGTCGGGCGACCGCTGCTTGATGTCTTTCAGCAGCTCGAGGCCGCTCTTGCCCGGCATGACGATGTCGAGGAGCGCCACATCGGGGGTGTACTCCGACAACAATGCGAGCCCATCTTCGGCCGTCCCGGCTTCGCGGACCTCGCAGCCGTTCCACTCGATCACGTTGACGAGGATGTGACGGATGGTCTCTTCGTCGTCAACGATGAGAATGCGCGGCCTGTCCATGCACACTCCGGGCGCAGGTCGTGCGCCGCACGGAATGTCACGTCCCGGCCAATACAAGTCAAGGTAGGGACTCGACATGGCCGACGGACGCGCCTCGCAGCGGCGAATGGTGGCGCGGAGGGATACGAAACTGTAATCCGAGGGGAGAAACGCTCAGGGGCGGCTCATGGAGCTGCCTCGAAATCGAAGCGGCTTCCCGGCGTCCGGGATCGGTTAGGATCGCGTCTCATTCACAGGAGGAACCGACATGCGCAACTTCGCTGGAATGCTGTGTGCCGCCGTCGTGATCGCGCTGCTCGCCGGGCCGGCGCTGGCGCAGATCGAAAAGCAGCCGCCCATGACGCCGGAGCAGCAGGCCGAGATGGAGGCCTACATGAAGGCCGGCACGCCGGGCCCGGCGCATCAGACGCTGGCCTCCTCGGCGGGAAGCTACGATCTCAAGATCAAGAGCTGGCACGACGCGGGCGGGCCGGCGGTGGAGGACACCGGGACGGCGAAGCGCTCCATGAGCCTGGACGGACGGGTGCTCGTCGAGGAGCTCAGCTCCTCGATGATGGGCACGCCCTTCACCGGTCACGGCATGATGGGGTACGACAACGTGAGCGGCAGGTACTGGTCCACCTGGAACGACAGCATGTCAACCGGGTTGATGGTGACCGACGGCACCTGTGACGCGCAGGGGAAGAGTTGCACCTTCACCGGCACCTGGAACGATGCGGTCAAGAAGGGGCCGGTCAAGGCGCGCATGATCACCCGCTGGACGACCCCGACGACCCAGATCTTCGAGATGTACGCCCCGGGCAAGGACGGCAAGGAAATGAAGATGATGGAGATTACCTACCTCAAGAAGTAGCGCGGCCTCGGCTCCGACGAGCGCCGTCGGGCGAGAACGGCGGGATCCTGTGCTAGGATGAGCCCCCTCGAAACAGGCTCTCCCGAATCTCCCGTTCTATCGACGGGCCGCGGGGAATCACGGGCGCGGCAACGCGAGGAACGCATGAACCCGATTCACTCCCTCCCCCTTGCCGGCTTCAGGCGGCACCGCGACTGGCCGGTGTGCACCGTCCTGCTCCTGGTTCTCACCGCAGCCGCATGTACCAAGCCGCCGGCGCCACAGGCGCCGCCCACCGAGATCCCGGTGACGCAGGTCGTCGAGCGCGACGAGCCGATCACTCTGGACATGGTCGGCACGACGCTGGGCGCCGTTGACATCGAGATCCGGGCGCGGGTCGAGGGGTATCTCGAGGGGATGCATTTCCGGGAGGGGAGCTCGGTGCGCAAGGGGTCGCTCCTTTATGACATCGACCCGCGGGAATACCAGGCGCGGGTCGGGCAGGCACAGGGGCAGCTCGCCGAGGCGGAGACGCTGCTCGTGAAGGCCGATGCCGACGTCGCGCGCTACAAGCCGCTGGCGGAGATGAAAGCGGTCAGCGAGCGCGATCTCGACACGGCGCTCGCCCAGCAGGGGGCCGCCAGGGGGCGCGTCGAAGCGGCCCGCGCGGCGCTCGACGGTGCCAGGCTCGACCTGTCGTACACGAAGATCGAGGCGCCGATCGACGGCCTGATCGGCTTCTCCAAGGCGAAGATCGGCGATTTCGTCGGCCGTCCTCCCAACCCGGTCATCCTGAACACCATCTCGGACGTCCGGTCGGTCCGGGTGCAGTTCTCGATCACCGAGCGCGAGTACCTCGAGCTGATGAAGAAGGGGGCCGAAGATCAGAGAGCCGGGACGAAGCAGGAGAAGCGCAGCCTGCAGCTCCTCCTCGCCGACGGCTCGACCTATCCGTATCCCGGTATGGTCGATTTCACCGAGCGGGAGATCGACCCGACGACCGGGACCCTGCGCATCCAGGCCACCTTCCCCAATCCCGATAAGCTGCTGCGGCCGGGGCAGTTCGCCAGGGTCCGCGCCGTCATCGAGACCAAGAAGGGGGCCCTGCTCGTCCCGCAGCGGGCGGTCCAGGAAATCCAGGGGAACTACCGCGTCTTCGTCGTCGGCGAGGACAACAAGATTCAGGTGCGCGCCGTGGAGCCCGGGCCGCGCGTCGGCGAGTTGTGGTTGATCGAGCACGGGCTCAACCCCGGGGATCGCGTCGTCCTCGAGGGGCTCCAGAAGGTCCAGGCCGACCAGGTCGTCGTGCCCAAGGTGGTCGCGCCGCCCACCACGGCCCCCGCCGCAGCCGACTCCACGCCAGGGCGCTGATCGATGGCCAACTTCTTCGTCAACCGCCCGATCGTGGCGATGGTGCTCTCGATCCTCATCATCATCGGCGGCCTCGTCGCCCTGGGGCGCCTGCCGGTGGCCCAGTACCCCGAGATCGTCCCGCCGATGATCCAGGTCACCACGACCTTCGTGGGTGCGAGCGCCACCGATGTCGAGGCGGCGGTCGCAACGCCGCTCGAGCAGCAGGTCAACGGCGTCGAGAACATGATCTACATGAAGTCGATCAACGCCAACGACAGCACCCTGACCCTTCAGGTGTCGTTCGAGGTGGGCACCGACCTCGACATGGCGAACGTCCTGACGCAGAACCGCGTCAGCCAGGCGACCGCCTCGCTGCCCCAGTCGGTGAAGACGTACGGGGTGAACGTCAAGAAGTCGTTGGCCTTCCCCCTGCTGGTGGTGTCGTTGAAGTCGCCGAAGGGCACCTACGACAGCAGCTTCCTGTCGAACTACGCGGTCATCAACGTCAACGACGCCATCGCCAGAATTCGCGGTGTCGGCCAGATCAACCTGTTCGGCGGCAGCGACTACGCCATGCGGATCTGGCTGAGCCCCGACCGCCTGGCGACGCTCGGGATCACCGTCACCGACATCATCAACGCGGTCCAGCAGCAGAACCTCCTGACCCCGGCCGGCCAGATCGGCGGGCCGCCGGCCGTTCCCAAGACCACGTACACCTACATTGTCCGCACCCGCGGCCGGCTCATGGAGGCCGGGGAGTTCGCGCAGATCGTCCTGCGCACCAACCCGGACGGCTCGCAGGTTCGGCTTGGCGACGTGGCGCGCGTCGAGCTGGGGACGCTGCTCTACAACGCCGTCGGCCGCCTGAACAGCAATCCGGCGGCGGTCCTGGCGATCTTCCAGATCCCGGGCTCGAACGCCCTCGAGGTTGCCGGCGAGATCAGGAAGACGCTCGAGGAGCTCAAGACGCGCTTCCCCGATGATCTCGACTACGAGGTCTCGCTCGACACCACCCTCGCGGTCACCGAGGGAATCAACGAAATCGTCCATACGCTGTTCGAGGCGATCCTCCTGGTCATCCTGGTCGTGTTCGTCTTCCTGCAGAACTGGCGCGCCACCCTGATCCCGCTCATGACCGTGCCGGTGTCGCTCATCGGCACGTTCATCGCCTTCCCGCTGCTCGGCTTCTCGATCAACGTCCTGTCGCTCCTGGGGCTGGTCCTGGCGATCGGCATCGTGGTCGACGACGCCATCGTGGTGGTCGAGGCGGTCATGCACCACATCGAGCACGGCCTCGCCCCGAAGGAGGCGACGATCAAGGCGATGAGCGAGGTCAGCGGCCCGGTGGTGGCGATCGCCCTGATCCTGATGGCGGTGTTCGTCCCGGTCGCCTTCATGGGCGGCATCACCGGCCGTCTCTACCAGCAGTTCGCCATCACCATCGCCATCTCGGTGATGTTCTCCGCCCTCAACGCCCTGACGCTCAGCCCGGCGCTGTCGGCGCTGCTGCTGAAGCCGGCCGGCGGGAAGAAGTCGCTGCTGTCCCCGTTCTACGGCTGGTTCAATCGCGTCTTCGAGCGCACGACCGGCGGCTACATCGGGGTCACCTCGATCCTGGTGCGCAAGATGATCCGGAGCCTCGCCTTCGTCGCCGTGCTCGTCGTCTTGATCGTGGGCCTGGGCAAGCGGATCCCGTCGGGGTTCGTGCCGGAGGAGGACCAGGGATACTTCCTGGTCAACGTCCAGCTGCCGGATGGCTCCTCCCTCGAGCGGACCGACGCAGTCTGCCGGAGTGTCGAGGAGATCCTGAAGGAGAACGAGGCGATCGGCTCGTACAACACGGTCACCGGCTACAGCATGATCAACACGGCGTACGCCTCGAACACCGGCATGTTCTTCGTGTCGCTCAAGCCCTGGGAGGAGCGCACCGAGCACGAGGAGCACGTGTTCCGGGTGATGGCCGCGCTCAACCGACAATTCGCCCTGCGCGTTCCGGAGGCGACGGTGTTCGCCTTCGGGCCGCCGGCGATTCCCGGGCTCGGGACGGGGGCGGGGTTCAACTTCATGCTCCAGGATCGCAGCGGCGGCACGCCGGAATTCCTGGCGCAGCAGGCGGACACATTCATGGCCGCCGCAGCCAAGAGGCCGGAGATCGGCCGCATCTCGAGCGTCTATCGCGCCAGCGTGCCGCAGATCTATGCCGACATCGACCGCGACAAGGCGCTCAAGCTCGGCGTGTCGCTCAACGAGGTGACCACCACCCTCGGCACGCTGCTCGGCAGCACCTACGTCAACGACTTCAACCGCTTCGGCCGGGTCTACAAGGTCTATGTGCAGGCGGAGGCGGAGTACCGGACGAAGACCGACGACCTCGCCCTGTTCTACGTGCGAAGCGGCACCGGCGCGATGGTGCCGCTGTCGACCCTCATTACCACCAGCCAGACGACAGGGCCGGAGTTCACCAACCGCTTCAATTTGTTCCGCGCCGTTGACATCGGCGGCGTGCCGGCCGAGGGGTATTCCTCGGCGCAGGCGCTCGCGGCCCTGCAGGAAGTGGCGCGCGAGACGCTGCCGCCGGAGATGGGCTACGACTGGGCCAACATGTCGTACCAGGAGGTCAAGGCGGCGGGCAGCGGGGCGGTCGTGTTCGCGCTGGCGATCGTCCTGGTGTTCCTGATCCTGGCGGCGCAGTACGAGTCGTGGGGGCTGCCGTTCAGCGTCCTGCTCGGGACTCCGTTCGCCGTCTTCGGCGCGTTCCTCGGCCTGTGGCTGGCGCGCCAGTTCAGCCCGAGCTACGTCAACAACGTGTTCGCCCAGATCGGCCTGGTCATGCTGATCGGCCTGGCGGCGAAGAACGCCATCCTGATCGTCGAGTTTGCCCGCGCCAAGGTCCACGAAGGAACGCCGCTCGTCGAGGCGGCACTCGAGGCGTCGAAGCTGCGCTTCCGGCCCATTTTGATGACCGCCTTCGCGTTCATCCTCGGCGTCGTGCCGCTCCTGACCGCCTCCGGCGCCGGCGCCGAGGGTCGCAAGGTCATGGGGATGGCGGTCTTCGCGGGGATGCTGATCGCCACCTTCCTCGGCGTGTTCCTGATCCCGGTCCTGTTCGTCGCGGTCGAGAAGGTGACGGGGGGCGGCAAGCATGGTGGCGCGGGCGGCGGGCACGACGGCGCCGCCGGGGGACATTGAGATGACGCGCCGGATCGTCCTCGGGGTTGTTCTGCCGGCGGTGCTCGCCGTCACGGCGTGCCACCTCGGTCCGAACTACCAGCGACCCGGGCTGCCGGTGCCCGAAGCGTACGTGCAGCAGGCGCCCCCCGGCGCCGCGGTCGCCAACCTGCCGTGGTGGGAGCTGTTCAAGGATGAGCGGCTGCAGGCCCTGATCCGCACGGCGCTCGCAGAGAACAAGGATCTCAAGATCGCCGTGGCGCGGATCGCCGAGGCGCGCGCCGCCCTCGGCTTCACCAAGGCCGACCAGTTCCCGACCATCGACGGCGCGGCGGGCACCTCGCGGCTGAAGACCAGCGACCAGGTGATCCCGGGGATCGGGGGCGAGCATCGCGACGTCTACGTCCTGGCCGCCGACCTGCGATTCGAGATCGACCTGTGGGGGAAGCTGCGCCGCGCCACCGAGGCGGCCCGCGCCGACCTGCTGGCGACCGAGGAGGCCCGCCGCAGCGTGACCATCACCCTGGTCTCCGACGTCGCCGGCGCCTACCTGACGCTGCGCGATTTCGACGCGGAGATGGAGATCGCCCGGCGCACGCTCGAGTCGAGGCGCGAGTCGCTGCGCCTGATCCGGCTGCGCTTCGAGCGCGGCATCATCCCGGAGCTCGACGTGCACCAGGCGGAGATCGAGGAGGCGACGGCGGCGGCGGCGCTCTCGTCCTTCGAGCGCCAGGTGGGACAGACGGAGAACGGTCTGAGCGTCCTCCTCGGGCGGAACCCCGGCCCGATCGAGCGCGGCGCCCGTCTCGACGAGCAGACATTTCCGCCCGATGTCCCGGCGGGGCTGCCGTCGGAGCTCCTGGAGCGGCGCCCCGACGTCCTCGCCGCCGAGCAGGCGTTGCACGCCCAGACGGCGCGCATCGGCGTGGCCCAGGCGGCGCGCTTCCCCACGCTCAGCCTCACGGGGGCCTACGGCTACGAGAGCAGCGAGCTGTCGAACCTCAACGCCACCGGCGCCTCGTTCTGGAACATCGGCGCCAGCCTCGTCGGCCCGCTGTTCAACTACGGCCGCAACCGGCGCCGCGTCGAGATCGAGAAGGCCCGCACCGAGCAGGCGCTGCAGCTTTACGAGACGGCGGTCCTGCAGGCGTTCCGCGAGGCGGAGGACGCGCTGGTGGCGGTGCGCACCTATCGCGACGAGTACGAGGCGCGCGTGCGGCAGGTCGCGGCGGCGCGCGGGGCGGCGCGCCTGTCGCGCGCCCGTTACGACAACGGCGTGACCAGCTATCTCGAGGTCCTCGACGCGGAGCGTTCCCTGTTCAACGCCGAGCTCGACGCGTCGCAGACCCTGCGGCAGCAACTCGGAGCGATCGTCCTGCTCTACAAGGCGCTCGGCGGCGGCTGGTCGGAAGCGCCCGCGACGAACTGAGCTCCGGTCAGCGCCGGGAGCCGCCCCCGCCCCGCATCCCGCCGCCGCCCCCACGCATGCCGCCGCCACTGGAGAAGCTCTGCGTCCGGGCGGTGCCGCGCTGGCGCGCCGAGTAGTCACTGTTCAGCCCCGCCGGGGCGCCACCGCCATAGCCTCCCCCCGACGGCCGCGACGAGCCGCCGGTCGCTCCGGTCGATGGCTTCGTGCCGGCGCCCGCAGCCCCGGCCGGCCTCTGGCTCGCGTCCGCGCCCCCGCCAGCCGACTTCCAGGAATTGCCCTCGCGCTGCTGCCATGAACCGTCCTTCGATCGCTGGTAGACATTGCCGTCGCGATCGGAATAGACGTTATTGGCGGCGCCCTGCGCGGTCTTGGCCTGGGGACGGGACTTGTCCATGGTCGAGGCGTTGCGGCCCTTGTTCTCCCCCCGGTTGTAAATGTTGTCGTTGGTTCCCTTGGGCGACGGCCGGTTCCCGGCGCCCTGGTTCCAGTTGCCGCCGCCGCCCGGGCGATTGCCCCCGCCGCCGACGTTGATCTCGCCGATGTTGATCGTGTTGCCGCCGCCATGGCCGTAGACCGGTCCGTAGTACCCGCCGTAGCCGCCGCCACCCCAGAACGTCATGTGGAACGGGCCGGCGGAGAAGCCGATGCCGAAGCTCCAGCCGGTGTACGGGTTGTAACCGACGCTCAAACCCCAGGTGACCGGGCGCGGGTAGTACGCATAGGGGGAGATGTAGGGCGGGTAGTACCAGCCGGTCCCCCACACCACCGTGCCGTAGTACGGGTAGCAGCCGACGTAGCCGGGCATGTAGCCGACGTATACGACGTCGGGCGTCGAATCGTAGACGTAGACATACTTGGTGTTGTAGGCAGGCGAATCGGGGGGGATCTGCTGGACTTCCGGCGGCGCCTTGTCGGACACGGTCCACGGGCCGTTCGGGGAATCACCGACGAACCAGATCGCCTGGTCGCAGACGTAGTACTTCCCCTTGATCCGCAGCACCTGCGACGACGTGTTGACCGCGTACTCCACCTCGGTGCCGGTGACCGGCTTGAACTGCGGCTCGCCGTCGTACTCGACCTTGGTCTTCGCCTCCGCGCGCTTGACCGCCGCGGTCTGCGGGACCTGGGCGTCGAGCACCGCCTCCTCGGCCTGCGGGGTGCCGGCGACGCTGCTGAGGACGTTGCCCTTGCGTGACGGCTCCGGGATCTTCTTGAAATCGGCCGGCAGCTCCGCCGACTTGACGAACTCCCACGGACCCTGCAGCGACTTGCTGGTGAACCAGCGCCCCGACAGCAGCAGGTACAGCCGCTGCGACAGGAGGTCCATGAAGATATCGCTCTTCGTGTTGCTGATGTAGACCAGGTCGGTGTCGGTGACCGGAGAGTACTTCGGCTCCCCCTCGAGGACGAGGAGCTCGGTCGGCTCGTTGGCGACGACGATTTTCGGGGTCTTCGCCCCGGCGTCCGCCGGCTTCGGCGCAGCGCCCTTCGTCTTGCCTCCGGCCGGCTGCACAGTCGATTCGTAATAGGCGGCGACCTCCTTCGGGGGGCTCTTGGTCGCCTTCCATTCGCCCTTGAGGTCGCTGTTCTTGAACCAGGCCGCTCCGCCGCTCAGGTAGTAGTCCTTGCCGTCGAACACCAGGAAGACGGGGGTGTTGACCACCCGCTGCAGGCTCTCCGAGCCCTTCACCGGCCGCAGCACCGGCTGGCCGTCGACCAGCACCAGGAGCGCCGGGACCTTCTCCACGATGATGTTCGGGGGGGTGTTATTGAAATTCTCGGCGTACTCCTTCTCCTTCTCGACCGCCTTCAGGCTGGCGACCAGCCGGTCCAGCGACATCGTGAGATTCCACTTGGGCATCTCTTTCTCGAGGAGGGCGGCCAGCTTCTGCTCGTCCTCCGGCGTTGCCCCCGGGAACCTCGACTTGGGCACGGTCAGGTCGGCGAACTCCACCATCCGCTTCTCGCGATCGATCTCGCCGCGGACCCTGAACCAGACCGTGCCGAAGGTCGGCACGGTCTTCCCCTTCCCCGTGACGGAGACCGCTGCCCGGGCCGTGACGATATTCCCGTCATGACCGTCGGGTTGCGGCTGGTAGACGAGGATCTTCGCTTCGGGGACGACGATCTGACGCGGCCAGCCCGGATCGGACGCGGCCCCGGCCGGAGCCGCCGCCAGCCCGGTCAGCAATGCGAACATCGGCAGGACTGTCAGGATCGGTGCGCGCTTCATTATTGATCTCCAGACGATCGATCAGGGCACGGCGGGGGCCGGCATTTCGAAGAGCGCGTCGCTCAGGGGCGGATTGACCTCGACCGTGTCGACCATCACGCGCAGCCGCTGCGGCCGCCCGGCGGCCTCGATTTCGATCAGGCGTGGGAAGCGCAGGCCGCCGGTCTTTTTGTAGTCGCCGAAGGTGGCCTCGATCTGAACCGGGCGCCCGCGCACCTGCCGCGTCGATTCGGTGCGAACGCGGTCGAAGGATTTCACATCGAGGTATTCGTAGCGCAGCGCGCCGCTCTTGAGGGTGAGCTTCAACTTATAGGCCTCGCGGCCATCGACGACCCCGCGGCCGACAAGCTCAACTTGATGCCCTTTGGCCTTCCAGTCGACGAGCGGCCCCTCGATGTCGGCCTGCTCGGCCGCCTCCATCACGACCTCGTCGGGCAGGGGAGTTGGTTCCAGGTCGCCTACGAACGGGGACATCCTCGATCCGCGCTGACCGTCCGAGACGAACACGCTGGTGACGCCCTGGAGGGTGAACTGGAACCGGGTGCGGTTCGGGCGCTTGAGCTCGCGGGTCACGAGGGCCTCGCGGTTGGGGCCGGCGGTGACGCGCCCGGTCTCCCGCAGCGTCTGGACGGATCGGATCTTCTTCAGGCCGCCGCGGGCGGCCACGTAGCGCGCCACGATCTCATCGACCGTCGGCGCGGTCGCTGCCGGCGCGGCGCTGGTCGGGGCGGGCTCGGCCGTCGCGGGCGCAGCCGGGGCGGCCGCCGCGATCGCGACCAGCATCGTAACCGCGAGCGGCCACAGGACCAGGCCGGCGAGACGCGCGCGCCGGCTCATTTGGGGACCACCGTCGGCGTCTGCGGCGGCCGGTTCGCCGGCCGCCACTTCGTATCCACGTTCGAGGGCCAGTACGTCATCCCATACCCCCACCCGCCCCAGTACACCGGGTCGTTCCAGGAATCGGTCTCCTCCTGCCACCGGGCCCGGTCCGCTTCCTCGGCCGCCCGTGCCTCCGCCTGGATCTGGTCCGCCTTCGCCAGGTTGGCGCTCCGTTCGGCGTCCTGGCGCGCCAGATTCGCCGCGTCGGCCGCCTGCGCCGCCTGTGCCTCGGCGCGCGTCATCCATTCACCGTCGAACTGCACGTAGCCGCGGGCGCGGTACCCTTCCTCTTCCGTGAGCCAGCGGCCGTCGACCAGCACGTAGCCGAGGCCCTGCCGCGCTTCCGCGTCGTCGGGCGCGATCGCCACGACCTTCTCGTAGGCCTGCCGCGACTGCGCCGACAACCCCTGGTGCGAAGCCCAGCGCCCGAGGCTCCGCCAGCCGTCGAGGTCGTCCGGCGCCAGCCGGCTCGCCCGTTCGTCGTATTCGTCGAGCGGCGATTTGCCCTTGACGATCCGCTCGACGCGCGACGTCGGAACCCCCACGACCCCGTTGCCGATGTCCATCGTGATCGACGTCGGGGTCTGTTCGGTGATCCGCCCGGAGAACGAGCCTCCGCCCTTGAGGTACACCTCGTCCGCGAACAGAAGCGCCGGCATGAGGAGCAGCAGGTACGGGATCCGTGTCAACCTCAACAGAAACCCTCCGAATGGAGCTGAGTCTAGGCGGGCTTCCCGGGCCTGTCAATCGCCCGGCTTCCGGTCGCGCGCCATCGGTATAATCGGCCGCGGCGGTGCCGCCGGCCCGGCGGTGAGACAGGGCCGGGCGGGCGCCCGGGAATCGGAGGGCCGAGGTGGGCGCTCGCGGCAAGGCCGGCAGTGACCGATCCGCCACCGGCGGGCGCCACGGGCGCGATCCGGTCGCGCAGCGGTTCGAGCTGGGCGGGCAGATCGTCCCGCCCGGGACGCGCGCGCGAATCGAAGTCCCGGTCGCGCCCCTCTACAACCAGGCGATGGTCAGCCTGGTCGCGATCGTCGTCAACGGCGTGCGCCCGGGGCCGCACCTGTGGGTGTGCGGGGCGATTCACGGCGACGAGCTGGTCGGCTTCGCGATCGTCCGGGAGCTGCTGCAGCGGATCGAGCCGGACGATCTGTCCGGAACGCTGCTGGCATTCCCGGCGGTCAACGTCTTCGGGGTGCTGCAGCAGTCGCGCTACCTCCCGGACCGGCGTGACCTGAATCGCTGCTTCCCGGGATCGTCCAAGGGATCGCTGGCGGCGCGCATCGCCCACATCTTCATGAAGGAGATCGTCGGCCGCTGCACCCACGGCATCGATCTGCACACCGCGGCGATCGACCGCGACAACCTGCCGCAGATCCGCGCCAACCTGGAGGACCGCGAGACGCTGCGTCTGGCGAGGGCCTTCGGCGCGCCGATCATCATCCATGCCAGCGAGCGCGACGGCTCGTTGCGCCAGGCGGCGACGCAGCGCGGCATGCCGACGCTGCTTTACGAGGCGGGGCCGGCCCTGCGTCACGATGCTGCGGCGGTGCGCATCGGTGTCGAGGGGGTGCTGCGCGTCATGGGAGCGCTGGGGATGGTACGACCCCAAACCTTCAAGAGCCGCCGCACCCGAGAGTCGCGTGACACCGCCTGGGTGCGCGCCCCGCGCAGCGGCTACCTGGTCCTCGATACCGACCTGGGGCGGCGCGTCGAGAAGGACCGGCTCCTCGGCGTACTGCACGTCCGCCTGCACGAGGAATTCTTCGCCGAGACGCGCGTCGAGATTCGTGCCCCCGTCGCCGGCATGGTCATCGGCTTGACGCGGAACCCGCTGGTGAACTTGGGCGACGCCGTCGTCCACATCGCCGTGGTCGGCGGCGGGCCCGCGCAGCGGCGATCGAAACCGGCGGGATAGACTCGCCCGGTGTTTCAGACCGTCCTGGGCGGGGGTTCGGGGATGTCGGGACGGCGCGTGCCTGCCTTCGGCTTCGACATCACCGCCGCGGGGCACTGTTCCTTCCTGAGCCGGATGTAGTCCCACACCAGGTCGCGCTTCATCAGCTGGATCGCCTTGGCGGGATCGACACCCTTCGGGCAGACCCGCGAGCATTCGCCGGCGAAATGGCAGCGCCAGGGCCCGCGCTCGCCGCCGAGAACCGCCCGACGACGAAGGAATCCGCCGTCCCGGCCGTCGGCGTTGTAGCGCTGCGCCTGGGCGAGCGGCATCGGCCCGGAGTAGACCGGGTCGGTGGCGTAGGTCGGACAGGCGGCCATGCAGCAGCCGCACTTGATGCAGTAGGAGAACTGCAGATAGCGCTCCAGCTCCTGGGGCGACTGGGAGAACTCGCCGGTCGGGCGCTCCTGCTCCCGCGCGTCGTCGCGGATGAGGTACGGCATGAGCGCGGCGTGCGCATCGAACATCGGCGACAGGTCCGGCACCAGGTCCCGGATGATGTCGAAGTTCGGCAGGGGGGCGACCACGATGACCGCGGCGTCGATCTCGGAAACCTGGGTGTTGCAGGCCAGGCGGGCGCGGCCGTTGATCAGCATGCCGCACGAGCCGCAGATCCCCATCCGGCAGGAGGAGCGCCACGCCAGCGAGGCGTCCTGCGTCTGCTTGATGGTCCACAGGCCGTCCAGCACGGTCATGCCCGGGACGCGGGGGATGGTGAACGCCTGCCAGCGCGGTGCGCGGTCCCGCGTCGGCTCGAAGCGCCGGATCCGGTAGAGGATCTCCTTCGCGGTGGCGTCGCTCATCGTCGTGACCTCACAGCTACCGGGCGAGATCGAAGCTCGCCACGGCCGACCACGTTCCGAGGACCAGAAGACCCAGCCCCGACACGATCAGGATGACTGAGATGGCGCTCTTGAGGCCGGCCCCCGGGTCGAGCTCGAAGAGGATGTTGCGCAGTCCGTAGAGGCCGTGGAACAGCGCGGCGCTCAGCAGCAGGACGTAGGTGATGGGGAAAAAGAGCATCTTCCCGCGCGCCGCCACGTTCGCCCAATCGATCGGCTCGCCGCCGGCCGGGTTCAGGGAGGTGAATTTCAGAGTGGCATCGAGGTGCATGATGGTCATGTGGAGGCCGAGGAGGAGCAGGATGACGATCCCGGCCGCCACGTGCCAGCTCCAGAGCTTCTGATCCCGCATCATGTTCCCCTCCTCAGCGCAGCACGAGCAGTTCGACGGCGCCCAGGATCGCCAGCGCCGCGCCGGCCGCCAGCGCCCCGATCGCCAGGGAGCGCTGGGCATCCAGGGAGGTCTTGTACGGGTAGACCGGCTCGATCGGCCTGCCGACGCCGAAGCCGAGCTCCACCAGCACCAGGCGGATGCCGTTGGCCGCGTGGAACGCGAAGGCGGCGAACACCAGGTACTCGCCGACCTTGAAGACCCCGCCGCTCACCGTATCCATCGCCCTCGCCCACGCCCCCTCCCCCAGGGCCCGGGAGGCGGTGACGACGATGTGCAGAAGGAAATAGGCCAGCAGCCCGAGCCCGGTCAGGCGGTGCAGGGTATAGAGATAGCGCTCCATCCCCCAGCGTCCCCCGCCGACCCAGCCGCGGACCCCGAGCCGGTTCGGAAATCCTTGGACCCTCAGCATGACGTCCCTCCGGAGGCAGCCCTCGCGCTCCGTCAATACTTCCGTTCCACCGGCTTCCAGGCGTTGATGGTGACCGGCTTGTAGTCGAAGCGCGGCCCCGACGGCGCGGCCCAGGCGAGCGTGTGCTTCAGCCAGTTCGCGTCGTCACGGCCGGCGAAGTCCCGCCGGGCGTGCGCGCCCCGCGACTCCTGCCGCGCCAGGGCGCCGGCGACCGTCACCTCGGCCAGGTCCACGAGATTTTCCAGCTCGAGGGCATGGAACAGGTTCGAGTTGTAGACGCGTGCCTTGTCCGCAACACCGGCCCGCCCCATCCGTTCGCGGATCTCCCGGATGACGGACAGGGCCCGGGCCAGCCCCTCGCCGGTGCGGAACACCCCCACCTCGCGATCCATCACCGCCCGGAGCTCGCGGCGCAGCTCGTACAGGCTCTCGCTCACCGGACGCTCGAGCCAGCTCTGCACGTGC
Organism: Acidobacteriota bacterium; assembly: GCA_018606725.1. Classification (GTDB taxonomy): domain Bacteria; phylum Acidobacteriota; class Polarisedimenticolia; order Gp22-AA2; family Gp22-AA2; genus JAGYID01. The sequence continues at coordinate 19,704 of JAGYID010000018.1, read as the reverse complement.
CGCTCCGCGGCGCGGCGGCGGGCGTCGGAGACCGGAACGGCGGCGGGAAGCTTCGGCAGCGCCCGGGCGATCTCGCCGCCGGTGATGCCGCCCCAGACCAGGCACTCGGCCGTGGAGTTGGATCCGAGCCGGTTGGCGCCGTGCAGCGACACGCAGGCCGCTTCGCCGGCGGCCCAGATGCCGCCACTGCGCGTCAGCCCGTTGATGTCGGTCTCGATCCCTCCCATCGAGTAGTGCGCCACGGGACGGATCGGGATCGGCTTCTGGATCGGATCGAGGTCGAGGAACTTGATGCAGACCTCGCGAATCAGGGGAAGCCGGGTGTTGATCTTTTCGGCGCCGAGGTGGGTGAGGTCCAGATGCAGGCAGTCGAGACCGTCGGACCCCTTGAACCCCCGCCCCTCCAGGATTTCGGTCATCTCGGCCCGGGAGACCATGTCCCGGGGGGCCAGCTCCATCTTCGAAGGAGCGTAGCGCTCCATGAAGCGCTCGCCGCGGGAGTTCCTGAGATACCCTCCCTCGCCTCGACACGCCTCGGTCATCAAGATACCGGACGGGACCAGACCGGTGGGATGGAACTGGAGGAACTCCATGTCCTCCAAGGGCAGCCCGGCCCGATAGGCCATCGCCATCCCGTCCCCGGTCACCGTCTGGGAGTAAGTCGTGAAGCCGTACAGCGTCCCTCCGCCTCCGGACGCGATCAGGAGCGCCCTGGACTTCAAGATAACCGTCTCGCCGCTCGGGGCGTGGATCCCGACGAGGCCCGAGAACCTCCCCTCTTCCACCAGGATGCTGGTGACGAACAGCTCGTCGTACCGGGTGAAGCAGCGGTACTTCAAGAGAGTGTCATAGAGGGTCTGCATTTCGAAGAAGCCGGTCTTGTCGGCCGCCAGGGTCGCCCGGGGGAAGGAGTGGCCGCCGAACGGCCGCTGCTCGATCCGCCCGGACGCGTCGCGGGTCCACGGGATCCCCCAGTGGTCGAGCTGCAGGATCTCGCCGGGCATCGTCGTGACGAAGCGCTGGACGACATTCTGGTCGGCGAGGAAGTCGGAGCCTTTCACGGTATCCCAGGCATGGAGCTCGACGGAGTCCCCCTCGTCGGTCCGGAGCACCGCCGCGGTGCCCCCTTCGGCGCAGACGGAATGCGCCCGCATGAGCTGCACCTTGGAGACGATGCCGATGTCGACCTTGCCGTCGAGCTGCCGGGCGATCTCTACCGCCGCCCGCAGCCCGGCGAGACCCGCTCCGAGGATCAGCACGTCATGGGTCAGCGATTCCGGCATCTCCAGCCTCCTGCAACACATCGGGCCAGCGGGAGCGGCGGTCGCGTTCCCGGAGGCGTTCGCGCTCCCGGAAGCGCGGCCTTTTCGCACCGGCAGGAGATTCGCGCATTTCCTGCGGCACGACCCCCCGTCCCCACCGGTTGCGGCCACGATCGACCCGTTGAAGGGCAAGAACTGTGCCCTTTGCGGGCGCGATTCGACGGGGCTCCCGCCGCGGCATCGGAGGTATGATTCCTGAACACAGACTCGCTGCGTCGCGGCACGGAGGCCGACCATGAACGCCGAACAAATCCGTCTGGATGAGTCGCGCACCAAACAGGTGCCGTGGAGAAAGTGGGGGCCGTATCTGTCGGAGCGGCAGTGGGGGACCGTGCGCGAGGACTACAGCCAGTCGGGTGACGCGTGGAACTACTTCAGCCACGACCAGGCGCGGTCGCGGGCCTATCGCTGGGGGGAGGACGGGCTGGCGGGGATCTCCGACGACCAGCAGCGCCTCTGCTTCGCCCTCGCCCTGTGGAATGGCAACGATCCGATCCTGAAGGAGCGGCCGTTCGGCCTGACCAACAGCGAGGGGAACCACGGCGAGGACGTCAAGGAGTACTACTTCTACCTGGACTCGACGCCGACCCACTCGTACATGAAGTATCTCTACAAGTATCCCCAGGCGGCCTACCCGTACGACGAGCTGGTGAAGACCAACCACGACCGGGGCCTGAAGGAGCCGGAGTACGAGCTGCTCGACACCGGCGTCTTCGAGGACGACCGGTATTTCGACGTGTTCGTCGAGTACGCCAAGGCCTCACCGGAGGACCTGCTCATCACCATCACCGTCTGCAACCGCGGCCCGGAGCCGGCGACGCTGCACGTGCTGCCGACGATCTGGTTCCGCAACGACTGGTCCTGTGGCGGCGAGGGCCGCCGGCCGGCGCTCCGTCAGGCCGCCGCGGGGCCCGGAGGCGGCGTCATCGCCGCCACCCACCCGGATCTCGGCGAGCGCGTCCTGCACGCCGAAGGGGCGGCGGAGCTCCTGTTCACCGAGAACGAGACCAACTCCGAGCGCCTGGTCGCTGTGGCCAACCGGAGCCCGTACGTGAAGGACGGGATCAACGATTACATCGTCGGCGGCCGCAAGGACGCGGTGAACCCGGAGAACCGCGGAACGAAGGCGGCGGCCCACTATCGAATCAAGGTTGGGGCCGGGGCGTCACGGGTCATCCGCCTGCGCCTCTGCGAACCGGCGCCGGCCGGCGCAACCGAAAAGAAGGCTGGCCGTGACGGTCTGTTCGGAAAAGGCTTCGAGGCCGTCATGGAGACCCGCAGACAGGAAGCGGACGAGTTCTACGCCTCGATCATCCCGGCCTCCCTCGGCCCCGATGCGGCCAACGTGATGCGCCAGGCGCTGGCCGGCATGTTGTGGTCGAAGCAGTACTACTACTACGACGTCAACCGGTGGCTGAAGGAGCACGGCGCCGATCCGCTCCGGCCCGGGGGGCGTGCCCCGCGCAACGAGCACTGGCACCACATGTACAACGCCGACATCATCTCGATGCCGGACAAGTGGGAATACCCCTGGTACGCCGCCTGGGACCTGGCGTTCCACGTCCTGTCGCTGACGCTGGTGGACGAGGAGTTCGGCAAGCAGCAGCTCGATTTGATGTTGCAGGGCCATTACCTCCACCCGAGCGGGCAGATCCCGGCGTACGAGTGGAACTTCGGCGATGTCAACCCGCCGGTGCACGCCTGGTCCACCATCTTCACCTACCACCTGGAGAAGCTGCGGCGCGGCCAGGGTGACGTCGACTGGCTCGAGCGTTCCTTCCTGAAGCTGCTGCTCAACTTCACCTGGTGGGTAAACTGCAAGGACCGGGCCGGCAACAACGTCTTCGAAGGCGGCTTCCTGGGGCTGGACAACATCGGCGTCTTCGACCGCAGCGCGCCGCTGCCAACGGGTGGATACCTCGAGCAGGCCGACGGCACCGCCTGGATGGCGCTGTTCTGCCAGAACATGCTCGAGATTTCCCTTGAGCTGGCGCAGGAGAGGCCGGCATACGAAGGGATGTGCCGCAAGTTCTTCGAGCATTTCCTGTGGATCGCGTCGTCGATGGTCCGGGCCGTCGGGCACACCGGGATGTGGGACGAAGCGGACGGGTTTTTCTACGACGTGCTCCGGTACCCGGACGGCCGCGCCGAACCTCTCAAGGTCCGCTCCATGGTCGGGCTGCTCCCCCTGTGCGCCGTCACGGTGTTCGAGGGGGAAGCGCGCGGCTTCAGCTCGGAGACCATGACGCGCGTGCGTCGCTTCCTCGAGGATCGTCCGGAGTTGAGGTCGTTCATCCACGACCCGATCAAACTCGGTGAGTCAGGCCGGCGGCTCGCTTCGATCCTCGACGAAGGCAAGCTCCGCCGCGTGCTGGCGAGGATGCTCGACGAGCGCGAGTTCCTCGGTCCCCATGGCATCCGCGCCCTGTCCCGCTATCACCTCGAGTACCCCTACGTCTTCCGCATCGGCAGCGAGGAGCGCCGGGTGCCGTATCTGCCGGCCGAGTCGGACTCGGGACTGTTCGGCGGCAATTCGAACTGGCGCGGACCGGTCTGGATGCCGGTCAACACGCTGATCGTCCGGGCCCTGCTGCAGTACTACTCCTACTACGGCAACCGGTTCACCATCGAATGCCCGACCGGTTCCGGCCGGCTGATGAATCTTTACCAGGTCGCCGAGGAGATCGCGCGCCGGCTGTCCGGCATCTTCCTGCGCGGCGCCGATGGCCGGCGGCCGGTCCATGGGGCGGCGCGGAAATTCCAGGAGGACCCGCACTGGCGCGACCTGCTGCTGTTCTACGAGTACTTCCACGGCGACAACGGGGCCGGCGTCGGCGCCAGCCACCAGACCGGCTGGACCGGGGTCATCGCCCGGGCGATGCATCTGTTCGCCACCACCACGGCCGAGCAGACGCTCGACCTCGGCAAGTTCGCCGCTTTCGTCGAGGCGGAGAAGCCGGCCAGGAAAGGCAAGACCGCGGGTGCGCCCCGCCACCCGGGACACTGACGCGCGAGGGACGCTGACTGTGCACGACACGGCAAGCCTTCTCGTCCCCAGCCTGCAGCGGTCCGAGATCATCGGATGGCGGCCATCATCGCCGTCTTCCAGGTCGCCTGGATTTACTACGGCCTCACGACGATAGGGCGAGGGCGATGAGGTCCACGATCATGATCGGGGCGCGTCGCGGTGCGATCGGCGTGATCCTCGCCTGGCTCGCCTGCGGTCTGACGGCGTGCTTCGTCGGGGGCGGCACCGTCGGCGGCGCGCCGCCGGCCCCCGGGCTGGTCGTCTACGTCGGCACCTACACCGACGGCGGCAATCGCGGGATCCACCGCTTCGACTTCGACCCCGCTTCGGGTGACGCCACCGCCCCCGTTCTCGCCGCCGAGTCCGAGAACCCTTCGTTCCTCGCCCTGCATCCGGACGGGCGCGTCCTGTACGCGGTGAACGAGGTCGACTCGTTCGGCGGCGAGCGCGCCGGGGGCGTCAGCGCCTTCGCCATCGAGCCGGCGACGGGCGATCTGCGTCCGATCGGCCGGCAGTCCTCGGGCGGGGCCGACCCGTGCCATCTGGCCATCGATCCGACCGGCCGGAACGTCCTGGTGGCCAACTATGGCAGCGGCAGCGTGGCCGTCCTGCCGCTCGACGCGGAGGGGCGCCCACGGCCGGCCAGCGCGATCCGCCTGCACGCCGGGACCGGGCCGGACAAAGCGCGCCAGGGTGGGCCGCACGCGCACGCCGTCCTCCTCGACCCCGGCGGACGGTTCCTCCTGTCGGCTGACCTCGGGGCCGACCGCATCTTCATCGACCGCTTCGACGCCGCCGCCGGCCGCCTGAAGGCCGACGAGCCGGAAGCGGTCCGTCTCGATGCCGGCTCCGGACCGCGCCACCTCGCCTGGCATCCTTCGGGGAAGTACTTGTACGCGATCAACGAGCTGCGCTCGACCGTGACGACCTTTCGCTACGACGCCGTCTGCGGCGCGCTCGAACCGCTCCAGACCATCACGACGCTGCCGGCCGGCTTCGCGGGGAAGAACAAGGCGGCCGAGCTGGCGGCCTCGGCCGACGGGCGCTTTCTGTACGGATCGAACCGCGGGGACGACAGCCTCGCCCTGTTCACGATCGACGCCGGGACCGGCCGGCTCGCCGCCTCGGGCCACGTGTCGACCGGCGGGCGCACGCCGCGGCACTTCGCGATCGACCCGTCGGGCCGCTGGCTCCTCGTCGCCAACCAGGACTCCGACTCGATCGTCACCTTCCGGCTGGATGGTCCCACCGGCCGCCCGACCCGGGTCGGGGCCTCGCTGCCGATCCCGAAGCCGGTCTGCATCCTGTTTGCCCGACCGCGATCCTGACGGCGGAGCGCGGTCTCAGACCGCGGCGAACTGGATGACGACCTTGATGTCGTCCGATTTCCGCTCGAGGGCGCGCGCGAACTCCTCCTTCCGCTCGCGCCGGGTCAGGAGGCGCCCCAGCCACGCTCGGTCGGCGCGGGCGAGCGCCTTCTCCGCCTTGTACCAGTGGCGTTTGTTGGCGTTGACGCTGCCGACCACGACGTTGTTGCGCAGCACCATTGCGGCTCCGACGTCGGCGGTGGCGATGCCGGTCGCGGCGCCGCCGCTGCCGACGCCGGTGAGACAGACGATCCCTCCCGCGCCGACGGCCCGGATGGCGTCGGAGATCACCTGCCCGACGCCGGTGCACTCGACGATGATGTCGGGCTCGAACCCGACCTCGGTGACGGCGCCGGAGTGGTAGGTCGCGCCGAGGGCGCGCACCAGATCCGGTTTCGGCCCCGCTTCGACCCGGTCGAGGACGTGGACCTCGAGACCGCGCTGCGTCCCGACCATGGCGGCCAGCAGGCCGATCGGCCCCGCGCCGGTGACCAGCGCGGTTCGCGGCTCCCAGAAGGCCCGGTGGCCGACGGCGGCGACCTGCTCCCAGGCCTTCGCGACCACCGTTGTGGGCTCGAGCAGCACGCCGAGCAGACCGAGGGCGGGATCCACCTTCATGACGTACTCGGGCTCGATTCGCCAGCGCTCCGACATGAAGCCGTCGATCTCCTTGATGCCGCGCTCCGTGTACCGGCCGTTGCGGCACATGTCCCATTCCCCCACGGCGCAGTTCGGACAGGGAGCCGGATCGGGGCGGCGGACGATTCCCACCACCAGGTCGCCCTTCGCGAGCCCGCCCGCCGGACCGGGATCGAGCACGCGGCCGAGCGATTCGTGCCCCAGCACGAGACGCGTCCTGCCGGGTGGCGCCCAGCCGTATTTCCCCTCCGCGATTTCGACGTCGGTGCCGCACACGCCGACGGCGATCGCCTCGACCAGCACCGACCCGTCGCGCGGATCGGGCTCCGGGACGTCCTCCCATCGCGCCGTCCCCGGCTTCCCCGGCTCGACCGTGATCGCCTTCATCGCGTGACCTCCCCCACAAGCCGGCCCGACTCTTCGGCCGGGCTCCTACATTCCCCCGCCCCAGCGGTGCTGCCAGGCGGCGCCGGCGAGCACGAAGTCGTCGCCGGCGCGCGTGGAGACCCCCTCGCTGACGTAGAACTTGATCGAGTTCAACCGATTCACCGGCAGCGCCACGGTCAGCCCGGTGCGCCAGTTCTTTTGAAGGTCGTCTCCCTGCACCCCATCGATCGTCGTCCGTCCGCCCGTGTAGTAGGTGGCGTCAAGCGCCACCCAGGCGCCGCGCCGGAAGCGGTAGATGACATGCCCCTGCGCGGAATACACCGGATCCTGCGAGCGGTGCTGGCCGCCAAAGAAGTTGTCGTTATCGGTGTAGAGGTTCACCGCACCGGTCCCCTCGAGAATCCAGCTGCCGAGCGCCTTCGAGAACCCGAACTCCGGCTTGAACGTCCAGCGGTTCGTGCCGAGGTTCACCAGCTTGTCAGGATCGTACTGGCCGAGGGGTGCGATCACCTGGAGGCTGACGCCGATGACGAGATCCTGCCGGTAGCCGCCGAACTCCGCCAGCGACAGCGCCGGAGCGCCGTGGAGGTTCACCGCGAACCGCACCCACGGGTCGCCGAACCCGTTGACATCGCGGGTGCGGACCTCCCCGGTCGAAGGGATGACCGCCTCGCCGGAGAGCCAGGCGTACGGCACCAGGGCCTGAATCTGCGCCGACTTGCCTGCAACGCCGAGCGCCCGGCCGTAGCCGATGAACGGCGCATGGATCCCGATCGAGGCGTCTTCGAGCTGGACCGACGGATCGAGCACCACGCCCCCCGTCGAGCGGGCGTAGCCTGCGAGCAGAAAGTTCAAGCCGACCGGCGCGTTGGAGAACAGGCGCGGCTCGATCGACTGGGCCCGCGCCGCGGGACAGAGCGCGAGCGCGGCCGCGAGAACCGCCCCGGCCGCGAGTGCCGCGCCGGCCGCGGACCGGGAACGCCGCCCCGTTCCCCGAGATTGTCCGCGCGTTGCGTGCCGCACCTCGCCTGTCTCCCGCCAATGAGGGCTTTGGATGCGGTGAATCTAGCACACCCTCCCGCGGCGGGCCCGTCCGGCGAGGGTATTGGCACCGGCCCTCCTTATTCATTAAGATGCGCATGCTAGGCGTGACGATGGGGGCTTCGGGCCATGACGGCGCGGCAGGATCGTCTCCGGCCGCCGATGGAGGGGATCGACCGATGAGGACCAGAATCGAGAGGGGTCGTGACGTCATCGCCATCGCGGCCGTCGGGCTGCTGGCCGCGCTCGGCTGCTCGCGACCGCACCGGCTCCCTGCGGTCCCGCAGGCGCTCCAGGCCGAGGCGAACGTCCCGGGTCTGCCGGGAGTCCGGTACCGCGCGGGTCTGATGCCCGAGCTGCTCCAGGAGGCGAAGGAAAGCTTCGAGCGCGAGCAGGCCTATCTGGCCTCCCAGGGGCATCAAGGGCCTCTCCCCCCGGCGATCTTCCTGGCGATCTCCGGCGGCGGCGACAATGGCGCGTTCGGGGCCGGTCTGCTCAACGGCTGGACCGCGAAGGGCGATCGACCGACGTTCAAGCTGGTGACCGGCGTCAGTACCGGCGGCCTGATCGCGCCGTTCGCCTTTCTCGGGCAGGCTTACGACTCGCAGCTGAGGGACCTCTATACCGGCGTGTCCTCGAAAGACATCCTGACGAAGCGCAACATTCTGTCGGCGGTCCTCGGCGATGCCATGGCCGACAATCTGCCGCTCTGGCGTCAGCTGGAGAAGGCCGTGAACCAGGAGATGCTGGACGCCATCGCCGCCGAATACCAGAAGGGGCGGCTGCTCCTCGTCGGGACGACCGACCTGGACGCGCGCCAGGGGGTCATCTGGAACCTGACCAAGATCGCCGCCAGCCACGATCCCGGGGCGCCCGAACTGTTCAGGAAGATCATGATCGCCTCGGCGGCGATCCCGGGCGCCTTCCCGCCGACGATGATCGACGTGGAGGTCGGCGGGCAGCGCTACCAGGAGATGCACGTCGATGGCGGCTGCACGGCGCAGGTCTTCGTCTACCCGCCTTCGATCAACCTCGCCGCGCTGTCGCGCGAGCGCGGCATCGAACGCACCAGACGCCTGTACATCATCCGCAACTCCCGCCTCGACCCCGACTGGGCCGACGTGGAGCGGAGCATGCTGACGATCGCCGGTCGGGCCATCTCCAGCCTGATCCAGAACCAGGGCGTCGGCGACCTGTACCGGATCTACACGACCACCCAACGCGACCAGGTCGATTTCAATCTCGCCCGCATTCCGAGCACCTTCAAGGCGGTCCACAAGGAAGACTTCGACACCAAGTACATGCGCGCGCTCTTCGACGACGCCTACAAGTCGGCCGAGCAGGGCTACCCGTGGGAGAAGGTGCCGACGGGATTCGCGACCGAGCCGGACGCGGCCCCATAGCGTCCGTGGCCCCCGCTCCGCAGCCGGGCCGGCGCTTCGCCGCGGCCACCGTCGCCGCGCTGGCGCTTGTCGCGGGCGCGAACTTCGCGGCCGAGGCGACCACGGACACCGCTCCGGTGCAGAAGGAGCCGGCGCCAGGTGACTCGCCGCCGCCAGTGAGTTCGCCGCGAACCTGGGAGTTCTCCGTCGCCGGCAACGGCTACCTCTTTCCCGGCGAAGGGGATTTCCTGCTGGGCATCGCGACCGCCGATCGCGGCCCCTTGCATTTGGAAGCGCGCTACAACTACGAGGACCGGAATACCGCTTCGCTGTGGGCCGGCTGGAACTGGTCGACGGGCCAGACGGTCGAGTTCGAGATCACCCCGATGCTCGGCGCCGTCTTCGGAGACACCGACGGGGTGGCGCCGGGGTTCGAGCTCTCCCTCACCTGGAAGCGGCTGGACTACTATCTCGAGAGCGAGGTCGTGTTCGACACGCAGGAGCACACCGACAGCTTCGTCTATTCGTGGAGCGAGCTCGGGCTGAGTCCCGTCGACTGGCTGCGCTTCGGCCTGGTCGGCCAACGGACCCGCGTCTACGAGACCGGTCTCGACATCCAGCGGGGCGTCTTCGCGCAGGCGATCCTGGGTCGGACGACCGTCGGCGTCGATTGGTTCAATCCCGGCAGCGACGATTATTTCACGGTGGCCCTGATCGAGGTCGAATTCTGATCGACGCCACACGCCCCTCTCGACGATACCGGGCGGTGCTCGCCGTCGCCATCCGCCGCTGGCTCGCTCCGCGGACGTCCCTGTTCGCGGCGGCGCTGGCGTTCCACGCCCTTCTGGCGCTGGCGCCGGTGCTGCTCGTCCTGCTCTCCGTGGCGAACCGCCTGCTCGGGCAGGAGGCGGCGCAGCGGAGCCTGGCCGAGGCCGCGGTGCGGTTCGGCGGCCCCGGGGCCGACCGGGTCGTCTCCTCGCTCCTGAATCTGGTGGCCGCCTCGCAGTGGACCGCCGCCGGAACGATCCTGGGGGTCGCGCTCCTGCTCTATTTCACCTCGACGTTCTTCGCGCAGCTGCGCGCCGCGCTCGACTCCGTGTGGGAGGTCCGCACCAAGGGGCTGGGGCGGGCGCTGCTCGACCGGATCATGTCGTTCGGGGAGACCCTGGTGGCGGTGGCGGCCGGGCTTCTGGTCCTGGCGGTGGGGGCGCTCCGCTCGATCGTCTATCCGGGGTTGGCGCGATCCGGCTCGACGGGAACGATGGCGTGGGTCGCCTGGACCCGGATCGGGACGCTCCTGATGATCGCCGTCTTTCTGGCGGCGGGGTTCCGCTACATCCCCTCCGTTCGCCCGCGTCCGCGACGCGGCGCCGTCCTAGCCGGGGCGATCGTGGCCGCCCTCATCCTCAACCTGGCGAGCGAGGTGCTCGCCTTCATCATCGGCAAGAGCGCGCTCGCCTCGATCTACGGGGCCGCCGGGAGCGTGATCATATTCCTCCTCTGGGTGCAATACAGCGCCTGGATCGTGCTGTTCGGCGCCGAAGTCTGCCGCGCCTGGGACGAGCCGGCGCCGGCAGCCGGCCCCGCGCCCCGGGGCCATTCCACCTGACTCACGGGTCGTACATGAAATCCCTGATGTCCTTCTTCACGTTGAGCGGCCGACGTCTCCGGGCCAGACTGCCTGCGTAAGCCGTCTCCGCGACGCGCGTCGCGATCGCCAGGGAGATCTTCCTGATCTCCTGCAAGGGAGGATAGAGGGAGCCCCGGCGGAGATCGTCGTCCCCGACCATGTCCGCCAGCGCGCGCGCCGCCGCCAGGAACATCCCATCGGAGATCACCCGGGCACGACAGGCAAGAGCGCCCAGCCCGACGCCGGGGAACACGTATGCGTTGTTGCCCTGCCCCGGGCGGAAGACCTTGCCCTTGTATGCGGTCTCGCCGAATGGGCTGCCGCTCGCGAAGATCGCCTTCCCGCCGCTCCAGGCGTACGCCTGCTCCGCGGTGCACTCCGCCCTGGATGTGGGGTTCGACAGGGCGAAGACCACCGGGCGCTCGTTGAGGACGCTCATCCGCTCGATCGCCGCCTTCGTGAATGTGCCGGGCATGCCGGTGGCCCCGATGAGCACATTTGGCTTGAGGGCCTCGATCGCCTCCATGAACGATAGCCGCTCGTGGTCGTGGGCGTAGGGGAGATTGTGGCCCATCAGATCTTTTCTGCCGCTCACGACGAGCCCCTTCTTGTCCACGAACCACAGCTTCCGGCGCGCCTCTTCCCTGGCCACCCCGCGCTCGACGAGGGCCGCGACCATCAGGTCGGCGATGCCCGTGGCCGCCGAGCCGGCCCCCAGGAACATGATGCGCGAATCGGCAAGCGTCGTCCCGGTGAGCTTCTCCGAGGCATAGACTCCCGACAGCACGACGGCCGCCGTTCCCTGGATGTCATCGTTGAAGCACAGCACGCGGTGGCGATATCTGCGTAGCAGCGCGTAGGCGTTGGGCGTCAGGAAATCCTCGAACTGAATCAACGCCCGGGGGTACTTCGCCTGCACCGCCCCCACGAACTCATCCACGAGCCCGAAGTAAGCCCTGCCTTTGATGCGCCGGCGCGGATAACCAAGGTAGAGCGAGTCACCCAGGAGCTCTTCGTTGTTGGTGCCGACATCCAGCGTGACCGGGAGGCAGTGTCGCGGCGGGATGCCCGCGCACGCGGTGTACAGTGCCAGTTTGCCGATCGGGATGCCCATCCCGTTCGCGCCGAGATCGCCCAGGCCGAGGATGCGCTCCCCGTCCGTGACGACGATGATGCGGATGTCCCGTTCGTGCCAGTTGCCGAGCAGGCTCTTGACGCGGCCCCTGTCAGCGGGTGTGATGAACAGGCCCTTCGGCTCCCGCGCGATGTGCGAGAACTGCCTGCAGGCCTCGCCGACGGTGGGGGTGTAGATCAGGGGCAGGATCTCTTCGATGTGATCGATCACCGTCCGGTAGAACAGCCTCTCGTTGCGCTCCTGGAGCGCCGACAGCGACATGTATCTGTCGATGTCGGTCGGCAGACGGCGCAGGCTCGCCATCACCCGCTCCACCAGCCGCCGCTGACTGTCGACGCGATACGGGAGCAGCCCTCTGAGGCCGAGGCGCTCCCGCTCCGCCCGGGTGAAGGCGATCGACTTGTAGAGAGTCTTGTCCTGCAGGACTTCGAGACCCTTCTTCAATCGGGCACCGGCCTCGGAACGGGAGCCGGGGGTGGCGTGACGCGCCCTTCGGGTGCGATCGGGCGCGCCACGCGAACCCGGACGACTACCAGCGCCAGTTGATGCCGGCGTTGGCGGAGATGCCGCTGAAGCTGACATCCACGCTCCCCGTCATCGGATCATCCACGTTGGTGTCGAGGTTGCGCCACATCGCCTCGATGAAGAACTTGGTCTTGTCGCCGCCGAATTCGAGCCCGGCGTCGCCGTAGTAGGTGAAATCGTCGTCGATTGCGCCGAGGTTGGTGTCCATGAAGAAATAGCTGACGCCGGCGCCGACGTAGACGTTGACCTTGGACTCCGGCATCAAGTTGAAGCGGAGCCCTGCGTCAACCGGCAGCGCCGTCAGCTTGACCTCCTGGTTCTGGAAGTCCTGGCTGAAGTCGGTGTAGTAGGTCCCATGGAACTCGAGCTCCATCCACTTGAACATATTGAACCCGAGCCGGACGCCGAGGCCTTCCGTCGAGCCGACGTCGCTGCTGTCCCAGTACGATCCGTAGACGCCGACCGACCCGGCGTAGGCGGGCATGGCGGCGGCGAGGAGCACGGCGATCACGAGGACGAGTTTTCTCATCTGAAGCCTCCTTTGAAGGATCACTGCGTTCACGATCTCAGTACTCGTCGAACATCCGTTGAATCTGCCTGACGTCTTTCGTGCGATCCGCCGCGTCGATGATCGCCCCGTCCATGTTCTCGTACGCCATGATGATGTCGACCCGCGGCAGGGCGGTGATGGAGTCTATCGGAAATTCCGTGTCCTGGGTGTTGCGGCCGACCGGGCCGCGGTAGAACTCGGGCTCTCCGTACGCGACGGTGCCGATCAGCCCCGACAGCGGCGACATGAACGTCTGCACCGCGGTGGTGCTCGTCTTGGTCAGGGAGGACGCCCCGTGGATCCAGTCGTTGACGACCACGAGGACGCCGCGCCCCGCCGCCTCCTTGTTCGCCGCCACCGCCACCGCGTTGAAGAAGTTGAGCGGCCCGTCGGCCGACAGGGCGGTGGACGGGCGCATGGACGCCGTCAGGACGATCGGCTTGCGCGTCTTGACCACCAGGTTCAGGAAGTAGGCGCTCTCCTCGATGGTGTCGGTGCCGTGCGTGATCACGACGCCGTCGACGTCCGGCATGGCGGCCAGCTTCTTCGACATGGAAGCCTCCTATCGCGTCAGAAGTACGATGACCGGCCCCCAGGCCGTCAAGAGAATATTCCCGACGGCGTAGGGGACAGTGTAACCGAGCACCGGCAGCTTGCTCTGCGCCTCGTCCTGGATCGACCGGAGGGCGGCGGTGACCGTACCGGCCCCGGCGCAGGCGCCGAACAAAATGACGGGGTTCATTTTCAGCACGTACCGCCCGAACAGGAGCGCCACGACGTGCGGCGTGACCGCCACCACGAACCCGACCAGGAGCAGGCTCGGCCCGGTCCGCCGCAGGCCGTCGACGAAGCTGGGGCCCGCCCCGAGGCCGACCACGCCGATGAACACGGCGAGTCCCACCGTGTCGAAGACCCAGAGAGCCGGCTCGGGGATCCGGCCGAACGTCGGACGCACGGAACGCAGCCACCCGAAGACGAGCCCCATGATCAACGCGCCGCCGCTGGCGGTCAGGCTGAGCGGCAGGCCGGCGACAGTGATCGACAGCAGCCCGACGAGCCCGCCGAGGAAGATTCCCAGCCCGACGAACACCACGTCGGTCGCGCTCGACGGCCGCTCGACATACCCCAGGGCGGCGCCGGCGCGCTCGACGTCGCGACTCGAGCCGACGATCCGCAGCAGGTCGCCGCGGTTCACCGTCGTCGAGGCCACGAACGGAATTTCCTCGCCGCCGCGGATGAGCGTGCCCAGCGCGACGCCCCGCCCGTGCCGCTCCGCGAGGTCGGCGATGGTTCGATCCACCAGACTCCTGTTCGTCAGGACCACGTCCAGGGCAACGAGCGGAAAATCCAGCAGCGCCCGGTCGTCAATCTCCTTCCCGAAGACCACCGCGCCGGCGAGCACCCTGTGGCGGGCGGCGATGGCGACCGCGTCGCCGCGCCGGAGGACCGCTTCGGGCGTCGCCTCGACGAGCTCTTCCCCGCGGCGGATCCGCTCGACGAAGACCCGCTCGGGGGCGAACGACTTCTCGAGGTCGGTCACGCTGCGGCCGGCCCACGTCGCGTCGTCGAGCCGGTAGGCGCGCAGGGACCACTCGCGATAGGCGGACTGCGCTCCCGGCTCCGTCTTCGACGCGCCGGTGAGCTCCTGCTCCAGCTTGCGGCTTTCGGCGCGCAGGTTCACCCTTAGCAGGCGCGGCGCGAGGCTCGACAGGAACCAGACGACGAACCCGGTGCCCACGAGATACGACACGGCGTAGGCCACCGGAATGTTGTTGAGCAGCCGTTCCTTCTCCGGCCCGGGCAGATCGAGCCGGTTGATCGTGTCGCCCGCGGTCCCGATGACGGTCGACTCCGTGAACGCGCCGGCCATCAGGCCCGCCGCGGTGCCGCAGTCGTAGCCGAAGACCTTGGCGGCGGCGAGCGTGGTCAGGAGGCTCGTGACGCACAGGACGACGGTCAGCAACACTTGAGGCACCGCGCTCCTGCCGAGCCCACGGAAGAACTGCGGGCCGACCTTGTAGCCGGTGGCGAACAGGAAGAGGTCGAAGAAGACGATCTTGACGATCGGCGCGACGTGGATGTCGAGCTGCCCGATCAATACGCCCGCCAGAAGGGTGCCGACGACGTTGCCGAGGCGGAAGGAGCCGATCCGGATGCGCCCGAGGACGAACCCGAGCGCCAGGGTCAGGAAGACCGCCAGCTCGGGGTTCTCGCGCAGCGCCGTGACGAGATAATTCATCGACTCTCCACTCTCAGCGCGCGACCAGCATCAGCCACGGCGTCCCGATGACGAGGTACAGCACGAGGCTGAAGGCGGTGGCGATCGCGCCAAGACGGTACAAGTCGGCCTGCGACAGGTATCCGCTGCCCGCGAACAGGAGGTTGGAGGAGGCCCCCTGCGGCGTGATCGGGGCGAAGAAGTTGGTCGCGAAGAGCAGCAGGAACGCCAGCGGCGGCGCCGGCACGCCCAGTTTGACGCCGACGCCGAGGAACACCCCGAACAGCGCCAGGAGGTGCGCCGTCTGGCTCACGAACAGGTAGTGCAGCAGGACATAGACCACCACGAGGAGGATCCCCGCCGGGAGCGGCGCCAGTCCGCCGAGGCGCAGCACCAGGCGCTGGCCCAGGAATTCCATGAAGCCGAGCCGGTTCAGCTGATCGCTCAGGGTGAAGAGCGCCGCGAACCAGATGAAGGTGGCGAGCACGTCCCCCTCCTTCGCGATGTCGGAGAGGGTCAGCACGCCGGTGACGAGCATCACGCCGAGGCCGAGGAAGGCGACGGCGGTCGTGTCGATGCCGAGCGTCGCCGACGCCCCCCACAGAGCCACCATCCCGGCGAACGTGGCCGCGACGATCTTCTGATCGCGGGTGATCGGTCCGAGGGCCGCGAGCGCCCGGCGCGCCTCGGCCGGGGCCCCCGGCGTCGCCGTGATTTCGGGCCGGATGATCTTGTAGAGGACGATCGGCAGGAGCGTCATCGCCGCCAGCGTCGGCACCGAGGCAGCGAGCAGCCACGATCCGAACCCAATGTCGACACCATACTGCTTCGCGATCTCGGCGCCGAGGGGGTTCGATGCCATCGCCGTGAGCCATAGGGCGGAGGACAGGCTCAGGCTGGCCATCCCCGAGAACATCAGGAAGCGCCCCAGGCGCCGGCGATCTTCCCGGTCCGGCTTCGCCCCCGCGGCCTCCGCGACGGAGAAGACCAGCGGATACAGCACACCCGATCGGGCCGTGTTGCTCGGGAACGCCGGGGCAATGAGGGCGTCCACCGCGAAGATGCTGTACGAAAGCCCGAGCGTCGATCGCCCGAAGAGGGAGATGGCGCGATACCCAAGGCGCTCCCCGAGGCCGCACTTCACCACCGCCCGCGCCACGAGAAAGGCGATGACGATCAGCAGGATGGTCGGATTGCCGAAGCCCGCGTAAGCGTCCTCGGGGGAGAGCGTTCCCGAGAGGACCGCCGCGGCGACGGCGAAGACCGCAGCCGTCAGGATCGGCAGGGCGCCGGCGACGACCGAGAAGATCGCCGCGGCGAATATCGCGAACAGGTGCCAGGCGGCCGGCGTCAGCCCTCCGGGAATCGGAGCGAACCAGAGAGCGACGAAGACGGTGAACGCGATCGCCCGGGCCACCGCTAAGCGCCGGGATGCAGGTCGTCCCGTGCCCTGATCCGCCATGGTGCCAGCACTCCCCCCTTAGAAGTAGGTCACAAGACGCGCCTGGAAGAACTGCGTGCCACCCTCAATCCCGAAACGGTCCAGCACGGAATACCCGTACGCCAGCTGCAGCTTCAGGTAATCCGCCAGGATCCAGTTGACCATCGGGGTGACTCTCCAGACCTTGCCCCCCTGGATGGCCCGGTCGTCAAGGTCGAGGTACGACATGTTCAGGACCACCTCCCAAGCGCCGTGCCCGCCCTCGAACACCGGGTGTTTCGGGCTGAAGTCGGTGAAATACGCGCCGCCCGCCGCGTTGTAGGGACGCGTCTCTCCGGTCACGATCCATGCCGCGATGAGGTTCCCCCCCTGGAAGCGCGGGTGTTGGCCGTCGAGGGCGTCGATGTCCTGCCAGTTGTATTCCGCGCCGAACAGCCACGGACCGTCCCGGTAGTAGGTCTCAAGGCCGGTCGTGAGGGCATGATTGGCGGCGAATTTTCCGGTGTCCACGAAGTACGGGGCGAAGTTCGCCTCGGCGCGCGCGCGCTGCTGCAGCTGGTTGTTGTCCGGCTCGCCGTTGCGGGCCATCACCGCGATGTGCAGGAGCCGGCCGTTCTTCTGGTCGAGGATCGGCAGCCAGCCGGCCCGGAGGACCTGCTGGTGGTCGTACGTCGAGAAACCTTCGTCCTCGGACAGCCGGTCGGTGTACCAGCCGGCATTGAAGAAGATGCCGGATTTCGGGAAATACCCCAGCCACTTGATCCCGTCGGCGAGAATCGGCACGAACGCGTCGAGGGCCGGAGACCGCTCCATCGTGAGGATGTGGTAGCCGGTCATGACCTTGGTCATCGAGTAGCCTTCCTTCGTCCGGCCGATGAAGACACTTCCCTTGAGCTTAGGGAACCCGATCATCAGCCCCGTCTGACGGAAGAACCACGAGTTGGTCGCGTGGTCGTACATGTAACCGATCGACCACGAGAACGGGCGCTGGGTCTTGAAGCGGCCCCGGAACAGGATGCGGGAGTCGCGGATGCCGCCGCCGGGATCCAGGGAGAGTTGGTCCCGGCTGTCCGCGTCCTGGGAATAGGCGCCGTACTCGAGCAGGAACCCCAGTCCGAAATGGAAGGTGGTGCCCGGCCAGTCGTACTCGTTCTTGACGAACGGCCGGCGGTGCTCCTCGGCGTCCGACTCCCCCGCCTCGACGGTCGTTTCGACCGTCGGGGCGGGAGTGCCGGCTCCCTGGCCGCGCACGGGGGTCGGGGCGATCGCGAAGAGAAGGGCGATTCCCGCCCACGCCCGAGCGAAACGCACGGAACGGCTCACGGCTCAGGCGACTTCAGTAGCGGTCGAAGTAATCCTGGATCTTCTTCGCGTCCGACGATTTCAGCAGTGCGAGCTGCAGCAGCGCGCGCGCTTTGCCCGGGTTGAGCTCCATGGAGGCGACCGTTCCGACCTGATCGTCGTTCACCTCGATGTTGCGCCGGATGATGCCGCCGTTGGTGCGGGACGACCGCACGACGACCACGCCTTGCTTGATCACCTTCTTGACCGCTTCCAGCGCGGGCGCGGTCATGTTGCCGTCCCCCACCCCCGCGATCACCAGGCCCTTGGCGCCGTTCTGGGCCGCGGCGGTGATCAGGTCGGGCGACATGTTCGCATGGGCGTAGATGATGTCCACGCGCGGCAGGGACTTTCCGTCGCCGACGCTCAGCTCACTGGCCCTGGTGTGGATCGCGGCCGGCGTCCGGTACCAGATGTTGGCGCCGAAGAGCGCCACGCCGATGAGCCCGGCCTCCCCGGAGGAGAAGGTCGCCACGTCCGTCGTGTGGGTCTTGACGATGTCGTGGGCCGAATGGATGTCGTCGTCGACGGCCACGAGGACGCCGCGCCCGCGCGCCTTCGGATCGGCGGCGATGGCGACGGCGTTGTAGATGTTCAGCGGCCCGTCGGCGCTCATCGCAGTCGAGGGGCGCATCGAGCCGGTCAGCACCACCGGCTTGTCGCTCTTGACGACGAGATCGAGGAAGTACGAGGTCTCCTCCAGGGTGTCGGTGCCGTGGGTAATCGCGATCCCGTCGACATTCGGGCTCGCGAGGAGCTCGTTCGCGCGCTTGGCGAGCTTCAGCCAGACCTCGTCGTTCATGTCCTGGCTGCCGATGCTGGCGATCTGCTCGCCCGTGACGTCGGCGATCTTCTTCAGATCGGGAACGGCGTTGATCAGGATGTCGACCCCCACGGCGCCCGACTTATAGCCGGGGTCCGTCGGCGACAGGGCGGCGCCGGCGATGGTCCCTCCGGTCGCCAGGATCACGATTTTCGGCCTTTTCGGGGCTTGAGCGAACGTGCTGGAGGCGAGGAGCAATGTGGCCCCGAGCGCTCCGAGGATCCGCAGTGGTGTCTTCATGGTGTTTCCTCCCATTGATTGCATTTCACTTGATGTCCTTGTACTTCTCATACTGCTTCGGATCCAGGTTGGTCAGCTTGATGGCGTCCAGCAGATCCGCGATCTGCTGCTCGGTCAGCACGTGCTTGTCGCGGATGACTTCGATGATCCCCTTGCCGCTCTTGTACGCTTCGGCGGCGAGTTCCGTCGCCTTTTCGTAGCCCACGATCGGATTGAGGGCGGTGACGATCCCGACGGTGGTCTCCATGTAGTGCTCCAGCACCTTCTTGTTGACCGTGATCCCGTCGATGCACCTGGAGCGCAGGAGCTTCGAGACGTTGAACAGGAGATGCTGCGACTCGATCGGCGCCAGGCCGTTCAGCGGCTCGTACGCATTGAGCTGCAGCTGGCCGCTGTGGGCGGCGAGCGTGACGGCATAGTCGTTCGCCATCACGCGGAAGGCGACGATCCCCACCACCTCGGGAACGACCGGGTTGACCTTCCCGGGCATAATCGACGACCCTGGCTGGAGCGCCGGCAGGTTGATCTCGAACAGTCCCGCCCGCGGTCCCGAGGTGAGCAGGATCAGATCGCTCGAGATCTTCGCCAGCTTGATCGCGACGCTCTTCAGGGCGCTCGAATAGACCACGAACCCC
>JAGYID010000017.1 GCA_018606725.1 Acidobacteriota bacterium | reverse complement strand
GGCCCGGCGGCCGGTCAGGCCCCGCCGGCCGCGCAGCAGCCAGGCGCCGAGCAGCGTCGCGACGATGGCCGCGGCGTCCTCGCCGATCGCTTCCACCGGGGTGCGTTGCACGTACGACCCGAAGCAGCCGCAGCCGCCGGTCCGGCCGATCGCCACGCCCCGCCAGACGACCCCGATGAAGCCCAGGAACAGCACGCAGGTGACGGCCGCCGTCAGGCGCGGCCACAATCCGGCGAGCAGCGCCACGGCGAGGGCGATCTCGAAGGCGATCAGGGCCGGCGCGGCGACCGCCGCGAAAGCCGGCGCGACGACCTTGTAGGTGTTCATCTCGTAGACGAATTCGGCCGGGTCGGCGAGCTTCAGGACGCCCGCCGCCAGCAGGAACAGGCCGACCAGGGTCCTCAGCAGGACGCCAAGGACCAGTCGCGGCGTCACCGCTCTCCACCCCGCCGGTTCACGGCTTCTCCTTGCCGCCGCTGCGATAGAAGCGGATCTCGACCTTTTCGATGGTCGCCAGCCCTTCCGGGATGGCGGCGTCGATGATCGGCAGGAACGCCTCGATCTTGTCGCGGGTGTCGATGATCTCGATGACGATCGGCAGGTCCTCCGACAGGCGCAGGATCTTGGCGGTGTGCAGCCGGCTGTGGGCGCCGTAACCCTCGACGCCGCGCAGCACCGTCGCCCCGGCCAGGCCCTGCCGGCGCGCCTGGCGCACGATCCACTCGTACATCGGCGAGCCCTCGTGCTTGTCGCTCTCGCCGATGAAAATCCGCAGCAGATGCCCTTCCTGAGGCAGGACCATGCCGTCCTCCCGCGTGCAGTTCCCGATCGCCTGTCGCGTCCCTACAGCCAGCGCGCCAGCGCAACACCGGTCCGCCGACCAGCCGGTGCACGGCGCCGCCGACCAGGTAGCGGGCGATCGACCCCAGGAACCCGCCGCAGCCGACCAGGAGCGCCTTGACCATCGCGATCGTCCCGCCTGCGCCGGAAGGCCTCGTCACTCAGGCGTAATCCCCGCCCTCAGGCGTAATCAATGAAACCCGGATTCAGGATGCCGTCCGGGTCGAAGGTCTTCTTCAGAGCGCGGATCTCATCCCAGCGCGGCCCGAAGTGCTGCCGCCAGCGCGGCCCGTCGAACTCGATGAAGCCGGACAGGTAGCGCTTGCCGCCGGCCGCCATGCTCATGTCGCTGAGCATGTTGAGCCGCCCCTTCGCCTGCGGCAGCAGGTCGGGAGGCACCCCCGGCAGGATGCCGAACCCCATCACCAGGGGTGTTTGCGGGGTGATGAACAGCGGGATCTTCGACACCGTGCCGCGGCACGGCCAGAGCAGCACGTGGCCGCCGCCCAGCGCCGTCGGCGGCAGGTTCGCCAGCACCTGCGTGATGTAGGGATGCGCCGCCTGCCACGGCAGGATGGTCTCCATCCACGGGTGCGGCATCGCCCAGTTGCCGATCCGCTTCCAGAGGGCGAACAGCGGCTCCAGCCGCAGGCCGAAATGCAGCAGGTCCTGGTCCTCGACATGCAGCCGGCGGTACGGCGACAGGCCGTCGAGACGGGCCGCATCGTCCGGCGGGGCGGCCGGATCGAACTCGACGGTGGCCTGCAGGGGAAAAAACCAGGCGCCGAAGGCGTCCTTGGCCTGGCCGGCCCACTTGAACCCGACCGGCAGCGGGTTGCAGGTCGATTCGATGTAGTCGAAGCGCTCCTGCTCGATGGCGATCTGCGCGTCCTTCATATAGGCGGCCAGGTCGTCGTACAGCAGGAAGTAGGTCCGCGTCTTCGGCAGGCAGCGGCGCAGCCGCAGGCGGGCGCGGGTGATGATCGCGAACTGCCCCAGTCCCGAGCGCGCCGCGTCGAAGATCTCCCGGTTCATCGTCTCGGAGCACAGCGCGATCTCGCCGCTGCCGGTCACCGCCTCGATCTCGGTGACGTTGTCGCCCTGCGCCCCGTGGCGGAACGAGGCGATGCCCAGCCCGGCGACCGACAGCGTGCCGCCGACGGTGACGCCCAGGTTGTTGGTCAGGACCGGCGGCACCAGGCCGCTCGGGATCGCCTGACGGACCAGCGCCTGCCACTTGACCCCCGCCTCGCAGTTCGCCTCGCCGCCCACCGGGTCGATGCCGACGATGCGGTCGAGCGACGTCATGTCGAGCAGGATGCCGCCGTCGCTCAGCGATTGGCCGCTCTGGCTGTGCGCCTCGCCGCGCGTCGCCACCGGCACCTTGTGCTGGCGCGCGTAGACCACGACCGCCGCCACGTCGGAGCTGGAGGCGGGGCGGACGACCACCGCCGGCAGGCGGTTGACCATGCGGCCGAAATCGGTGCTCCGCTCGGCGCGGGAGGGCTGATCGTCGAGGACCTGTCCCTTGACCAGGCGCTGCAGGTCGCGCACCAGGCCGGAAGGATTGGAGGTCATGATTGTTCCCCTGAAAGCCGCAGCATTCTAACGGAAAACCGCCGAGAGCGTCGTCCGGGGCCGGCGGACGCGCCGGCCCCCGGGGGCTCTCCGGTTCTCTGATAAACTGTCTGGCCATCCCCCGGGGGGCCGCCGATCGTGATGTACCGCCTCGAACATCTCATCCCGTCCGCCGCGCTGGCCGGGCTGTTCAGCCTGCTCGGCGCTCCGGTTTCCGGGCAGCCGGCGGCCCCGCAGACGGCCCCGGCGCCGGCCGCGACGGCGGCGCCGAGCGCGCCGCCGGAGCAGAGCCTGCGCGCCGTCGAGGAGCGCGGCCGCCTCCTCGCCGACTACTTCGAGGCGCTGGCGCAGTCGGAGGCCCGGTTGCGCGGGGAGTCCGACATCGCCCCCCCCGACGCCGCCGTGGTGATCAAGTCGAGCGACGGGCTGCGCGTCATATTTCTCAAGGACGTGGTCCAGTCCGGCGGCCGGAAGGGCACCATGGAGATCGCCGAATCGGCCTATGACCCGACCTCGCGCAAGGCGATCGGGCTGAGCTCCTTCGCGCCGCCGACGCCGGCGCCGGCCTCGGTGATCTCGTTCATGCGCGCCCTGCAGCAGGCGAAGGACGGCGCCGCCGGCCGCAAGGAGGCGAAGCCGCCCTTCGATCACGCCGTCATCCGGGAGAAGGACGGCTCGTTCAGCGTCTATCTCCGGGCGCGCGACGCAGACGGGCCGGGCGGCGACCTGCTCGCCCTGATCGCCGCCACCGGCCGGCAGCTCGTCGACGTCCAGGCGCTGCACCTCGCGGTGACGCATCTGCCGCCGGGGGAGCACAAGCCCGGTCAGGCGACGCTTCACAGCCACACGGACACCGAGAGCGAGCTGCCGAGCCCGACCGACGTCGCGCTGATCATCCGCCGCCCCGATCTGGCGCCGCATCTGGTTCTGACCCCCAGGTGGATGTTTCGCATCGACGCGGAGGGGGGACTCACCTATCTCGGACCGAACCCGGTGCCGCGGCCGCCCGCGCCGAGCGCTCCGGGCGGCGGGGGGCGCCGGTGAGCGACGGCCGCCGCCACGTGGTCCTGTACGACGGCGACTGCGGGTTCTGCACCCGCTGGAAGGAGCGCATGGCACCGCGCGACCGCGACGGCCGGATCGAATGGCTGTCGGTGCATGACCCATCGGTCGCGGCCCGCTTCCCGGACCTCGACCGCGACGATGCGTTGAAGCGGATGTGGGTCTACGACCCGGAGAGGCGCGTCCACAAGGGGTCGGACGGGTGGCGCGTCCTGTTCCCGGTGCTGCGCGGCATGGGATGGGTCACCTGGCTCTACCGTATCCCCGGCGCGCCGGCCGTCGCCAGGATGATCTACGGATGGGTCGCCGCGCGGCGCTACCGGCTGTCCTGCGCGGCGCGCGGGTGCCGGCTGCCGCCCCCCGGGGCGCTGGTCGCGCTGCTGGGCTTCGTCCTTGCGGGCCTGATGCAGGCGGCCTGTGGCACGCAGGAGCCGGACCCGGTGAGCCGGATGCTCGAGTCCAACGCCGACCCGGCGTCGGCGGAGATCGTGGCCGCCGCCCTCAAGGTGTACGGCGGGTACGTGGAGTGGTCGGCGCGGCGCAATGTCGAGTACCGCTACCGGCTGGAATTCTTCGGCGGGCAGAATGTCCCCCAGAAGGAGTCGCACCAGATTCATCGGCTGAAGCTGGGGGGCGAGGCGCAGGCCTACATCGAAGATCTCGATGGGCCGGTGTTCCAGACGGTGCGACTCGACGGCGACGCGGTCGAGGTGTTGCGCGGCGGCCTGCCGGTCACCGACCCGGCGAGCCTCGGCTTCCCGAAGGCCTACACCCGGATCGCCCGCTGGACGTTTTTGCAGCCGTGGGCGCTGCTGGACCCGGACGTCCGCCTGGAGATCCGCGCCGAGCGCACGCCGCCGTCCGCGGGGCGCGTGCCGGCCGGGCCGTGCGACGTGGTGCGGCTGACCTTCGCCGACAAGGAGACCACCGGGCCGCCCGACTGGTGGGACTTCTACTTCGACCGGCTCAACCACCTCGTCGATCGCGTCCATTCGTATCGCGCCGAGGACGGGGCCTATCTCGTCACGCTGTGGTCGGATCACCGCCGTTTCGACGGTCTGCGGGTGGCGACCCGCCGCGAGACGCACGCCTCGGACGTCACCGGCGCGATCGGCGCGATCGAGCTGGTTGTCGAATACTCCGACATCCGCTTCGACGCGCCGTTCGGCGATGAGATGTTCAGGTTCACCGGCCCCGCGCCAGGGACCGCGCCCGCCTCCGAGCCGGTCGACCATCCCGCCGCCGAGCCTCTTGCCGCCTCCGCGTCCCGGTAGTAGATTCGCCGGTACACGAGGAAGGAGGTGGTCCAGCAGATGAAATATGACAGTTGTGGTTGCCCGAGAATTCGGACCCGTGAGGTGCCTGTCACTTAGGCGGTCCACGTAGGTCATCGGGCCGGCGCTGGGTTCCCGCCTGAGGAATGCCAGCAGGCCACCGAACCCGGAAGCTCCCGGATGTCGTCCACCCGGGGCGGCGCGCTGCGCCGCAGTCGCTTCCGGGTTTTCCTTTGCCCGTGATAGACTTCGCGGACAACCGCAGACCAACCGATAGTGCCCGGGGCCTCGCCCCGCGGGCCGTTCGGAACGCCCGGCGACACTGCCGTCCCGGGCGTGCGGCGGTGGGAGGTGAACGCATCATGTCGGGTTTTGACGCCATCGTAAGCCGTTATTCAGAGCGCACGAAGAAGTCGCGGGAGCTGCACAACGAAGCCAAGACTCTGCTGCCGCGCGGCGTGTCCTCCAATTTCCGGGTGGTCGACCCCAATCCGATCTTCATCGAAGAGGCGAAGGGATCGACCATCACCGATGCGGACGGCAACAAGTACATCGACTTCGGCAACGCCTTCGGCGCGCTGCTGGTCGGCCACGCCCATCCGGTGATCGTCAAGGCGATCGAGACCCAGGCGAAGAAGGGGACGCTGCACGCGATGCAGCACCGCCTGGAGGCGTCCGTCGCCAGGGAGCTGCGGGCCCGGTTCGGCCAGGAGCAGTGGCGGTATTCGAACTCCGGGACCGAGGCGACCATGCACGCCATCCGGCTGGCGCGCGGCTACACCGGCCGGTCCAAGGTCATCAAGTTCGAGGGGGCGTACCATGGCGCCCACGACACCGTCCTGGTCAGCGGCAAGCCGCCGCTTCACAGGACCGGCAGCGTGAAGAAGCCGCGCCCGGTGCCGGCGAGCGAGGGCATCCCGGCCGAGTCCTACGCCCACACCCTGATCGCGACCTTCAACGACCTCGACACGGTGCGGGCCCGGTTCGAGGAGAACATCAACCAGGTCGCCTGCCTCATCGTCGAGCCGATCATGCTCAACATGGGGGTGGCCGAGCCGGACCCGGACTTCCTGCCGGGGCTCCGCAGGCTGTGCGATGAGCATCAGGCCCTGCTGATCTTCGACGAGGTCAAGACGGGGGTGAAGATCGCGCCCGGCGGCGCCACCGAGTATTACAAAGTCAAGCCGGACATCACCGTCCTGGCCAAGGCGATCGGCGGCGGCATGCCGCTGGCGGCGTTCGGCGCCTCCTCCGAGATCATGGAAGAGCTGAACTCGCTGCGGGTCATCCACGTCGGCACGTACGCCAGCAACCCGATCACCCTGGCCGCGGCCGAGGCGTGCCTCAAGGAGATCTTCACGCCGGAAGCCTACAAGCGGGTGTTCGCCCTCAACCGCAAGCTGGTGGACGGTTACAGCGCCATCATCCGGGAGCACAAGCTGCCGGCATACGCCAACGGCGTCGGCTCGATGGGCACCATCAACTTCAAGAAGGACGTGATCAAGAACTACCGCGACTGGGTGGTGCTCGACAAGCGGATGTCGCACGCCTGGTACCTGGCGATGCTGTGCGAGGGGATCATCCCGCAACCGCCGGGTCCCGACGAGCAGTGGACGATCAGCGTGCAGCACACCGACGCCGACGTCGAGGCGCACTTGAAGGCGTTCCAGAAGGTCGCGCCGCTGCTCAAGGCGCTGTAGGTCGGCCGGCAAGCCCGGCCGGCGATTCCGAAAGACCGACCGGCCGCGCCGCACGGCTCCTAAAGAGGGGCCGTGCGGCCGCTCCGGCCCGGGCGATCGACCCGCTCTGTTATCCCCGCCCCATGACCAGCGCCAGGACGGCGACGGTCACGAGCCCCACCGCCAGGCAGGGAATGAGCAGCGCCAGGATCTGGGCCCAGAGTCCGCGCCAGGCCGAGATTCCGTGCGCCTCGCCGATGCACTTGCAGAGGATGGCAAGGGCCCACACGCCGATGACCGCCTGGCACAGTCCGAGGATCCCCAGAAAGGCGCCGGCGGCGAAGTCGCCCTCCAGGTTCGGCGGCTCGGTCTGGAAGGCCTGACCCCCCAGCAGCGCCAGACGCGGCAGCCAGAGAAGCGCCGCCCAGATTCCCGGCACCAGGGACCAGGCGAGCCCGGTGCGCACCGAGGCGAAATCGCCCCTGCCGCCCAGCCATTTACCCGTCCATTGAACCAGGAGCGCGTTGAGGTTGAGGAACAGCACGCTCAGCAATGGCGCGAAGGCGAGACCGGCGGCCAGCCCGAACGGCAGGACCAGGGCATGGCTGAAGCCGAACTGCTCCTCGGCCCGGGCGGCGGCGTAGAGGCCGAAGAAGGTCCCCTGCACCAGCCCCGACAGCAGCGGCAGCGACCAGGTGCCGCGCGACGGGTCGGTGCGCAGGATGCTTCGAACCACCGCCCGCGGCCGGGTCCAGATGTGGACCCAAGGCACCAGAGGGCCATCGTCCATCGGCACCGGCGGTGCGAAGACAAAGGCCGGCGGGGGCGGCGGGTCGAAGGACGGGGGGTAGGCGGGCGGAGGCCCGTCCGGCGGGGTGTCGGGACGATCGTCCACTCGACCTCCTTCGATCTCTGCGACCGGGGTATGCCCGGAAGCAGAATCCCCTCCCGCCGGGACGCGTCGCGGTCCCCGGCGGGAGGGGAAGGATGGTCGCCGGTCAGGAGTCCGGCCAGCGCACCGGCGTGCGCCCTCGGGCGGGCGGGACGGTCGCGCGGCCTGGCGCTGGAACTAGTCCTTCAGGTGCTTGTTCACCAGCCGGGTCATCTCGAACATGTTGACGGTGCCCTTGCCGCCGAACACCTTCTTCAGCTTCGCGTCGGCATTGATGTTCCGGCGGTTCTTGCTGTCTTGAAGCTTGTTCTTCTTGATGTACTCCCACAGCTTCTTGGTCACCTGGGTCCGCGGCAGCGCCTTCGCGCCGATGACCTCCGCCAACGCTTCGCTGGGAGTCATCGCCTTCATGAATGCGGCACTGGGCTTGCGACCTTTCTTTGCGGCCATCTGCACCTCCGAGTTTTGGGGCGATTCGACGAAAACCGCCGGAACTTTACCACGGGACAGGCCCGAACGTGCCCCTTAGGTCAAGGAGCCGCGAACGGGGCGTTGCGCCCTACTTGTACCAGCCGATCGGCTTCTCGTCGAGGTTCATGTAAACCTGCTTGACCTCGGTGAACTCGTCCAGGCCGTAGGTCCCGAGCTCGCGCCCGAACCCGGACTGCTTGAAGCCGCCCCATGGCGCCTCGACCATCGCCGGCTGCATGTGATTCACCCAGACGATGCCGGCGCGCAGCCGCTTGATGGCGCGCATGACCTTGAAGTGGTCGCGGCTCCACAGCGCCGCGGCCAACCCGAACGGCGTGTCGTTGGCGATGCGGTAGGCGTCCTCCTCGTCGTCGAAGGGAATCACCGACATCACCGGCCCGAAGATTTCCTCGCGGGCGATGCGGGCCGCGTTGTCGACGTCGTAGAAGATCGCCGGCGTCACGAAGAATCCCTTCTCGCACCCCTTCGGGAGTCCGCTCACCGGCGAGCCGCCCAGCGCCAGCTTCGCCTCCTTCCGGCCGATCTCGATGTACGACAGCACCTTGTCGTACTGCTCCTGGTTGACCAGCGGCCCCATCTTGGTCTCCCGGTCGATGCCGGGGCCGAGCCGGATCTTCTTCGCTTTCTCGACCATGGCGTCCAGCATTTTCCTGTAGATCGGACGCTGGATGAGGACGCGGCTGCCGGCCGAGCAGACCTCACCCTGGTTGATGAAGACGCCGAACAGCGCCCCTTCGACGGCCGCCTCGAAATCGGCATCGGCGAAGAAGATGTTGGGCGACTTGCCGCCCAACTCGAGCGACACGCGCTTGAGGGTCGCGGCCCCCTCGCGCATGATCTCCCGGCCGACGTCGCCGCTGCCGGTGAACGAGATCTTGTCGACGCCGGGGTGCTTGACGAGCGCCGATCCGATGCTGCTGCCGGGGCCGCTCAGCACGTTGACGACGCCGGGCGGCAGGCCGCACTCGGCGAACCCCTTCGCCATCTCCAGCATGGTGACCGGCGTCGGCCGGGCCGGCTTCAGGATGCTGGCGCAGCCGGCGGCGATCGCCGGCGCCACCTTCTGCACCGCCATCATGATCGGGTAGTTCCACGGCACGATCAGACCGGCGACGCCGACCGGCTCGCGCAGCGTCATCGCGAACGCCTTGCCGGGCACCGCCAGGACCTCGCCGTGGATCTTGGTCGCCAGCCCGCCGTAGTACTCGAAGCAGAAGGCGGCGTCGGCGACGTCCCCCTCCGCCTCCGCCAGCGGCTTGCCGTTGTTGAGGGTCTCCAGCGTCGCGAGCCGCTCGGCGTTGGCCCGCACCCAGGCGGCGATCCGGAACAGGATCCGGCCGCGCTCGCGCGCCGAGGTCTCCGGCCAGCCCCCGGTGTCGAACGCCCGCCGCGCCGCCTTCACCGCCCGGTCGACGTCCGGCGCGTCGCTCTGCGGCACTTTCGCCAGGACCTCGCCCGTCGCCGGGTTGAGCGCGTCGTAGGTCCTGCCGCTCGCGGCGTCGGCGAATTTGCCGTCGATGTAGTTCTTCCAGGTCTCCATCAAAACCTCCCGATCCCGATGAGATCCGGCAATCTAGCGGGTTTCGGAGAAGGCTGTCAATGCGGCAGCGGGCCGTCAGCGCAGGCTCAGAACGGCCCAGGCGAGGGCGAGGGTGGCGAGCGTCAGCGGCGCGCCGACCTTGAGGTACTCGAGGAAGCCGACGTGGACCCCGTCGCGGCGGGCGGTCTCGAAGACGATGACGTTGGCGACCGAGCCGATGATCGTCAGGTTGCCGGCGAGCGTCGCGAACGCCGCCAGGCCGAGCCACAGGCTGTGCGCGGTCGCTTGCGGCAGCGCCTCCATCGTCGGCACGAACAGCATCACCGCCGGGACGTTGCTGACCGCCTGCGACAGGATGGTCACCGCGGCCCCCATCCGGGCCAGGGCCTCGGGGCCGCCGGCGGCCAGCGGACCGGCGATGCCCGCGACGACGCCGTGCGCCAGCCCGGCCTGCTCGACGGCGCGCATGACCACGAACAGGCCGCCGAAGAACAGCAGCAGGCTCCAGTCGACCATTTGAAGGGCGCGCCGCGGCCGTGTCGCGCCGGCCAGCACGACCGCAGCACCGGCGCTCATCGCCGCCGAGGCCGGGTGCGCCCCGAACGCCAGCGCGATCACCATGCCGGCCCCGGCCAGCATCGAGGCGGCGAGCATGGCGCGCTGCACCTCCCCCGGCTGCCGGGGCGGTGGCACGACCAGCCGCGCCGCCGTGATGGTGCGGCGGTAGATCCAGGCGAGCAGCAGCCCGTCGAGGACGAGGCCGGCGGCCGCCACCGGCCACAACGCCGCCGCGAACGGCAGCAGGCCGATGCCGGAGCGCACCGCGATCAACGCGTTCTGCGGGTTGCCGATGATGGTGGCGACCGAGCCGATGTTCGACGCAGTCGCCAACGCGATCAGGTACGGCGCCGGCGGCAGCGACAGCCGGCGCGTCACCCGCACGACGACGGGGGTCAGCATCAGGCAGATGGTGTCGTTCATGAACAGCGCCGCCAGGAGGCCCGACGACAAGACGACCAGCCACAACAGGCCGCAGGCGCTGTGCGCCAGGCCGAGGATGCGGCGCTCGACCACCTCGAAGAACCCGGACAGCTCGAGGTAGGCGAGGACGATCATCATCCCGAGCAGGAACAGGATGGTGTCGAGGTCGATCGCCCGCTTGGCGGCGTCGAAATCGAGCACGCCCCAGGCGACCATGGCGACGGCGCCGAGCAAAGCGCCGGCGGGCCGGCCCAGGTGCAGCTTCGGGATCCGCTGCAGGCCGATGACCAGGTAGGTCAGGCCGAAGATGATGGCGGCGGCGGTCATGCGTTCGGCATCGGGGGATTATGCCGGCTCGCGCTCCTGGGGTGTCATCGGTCAATGCGCCCGCGCAGCGACACGAGCGGATCTTAGTCCACCTCGGGTCCGTGCCGCCCTGCCCGCCAGAAAGGGGCGGCGCGCCGCGTGCTAGAATGCAGCCCCTTCCGGAGGTGGCTGCCGTGAAACCCGACATCTATGGCGGCAAAGACCCACGCAACGTGCCGGCCTACGGCTTTGTCGAGGCGGCCCGTTATCTTCAAATGCCCCAGGCCACACTGCGCGCGTGGACCCTCGGTCAGGCCTATGGCGAGAAGGGACACCGCCGCCGGTTCAAACCGGTCATCGCCATCGCCGATCCGGAGCGACGCCTGTTGTCGTTCCTGAATCTCGCGGAGGCGTACGTCCTCGATGCCCTGCGGCGCGAGCACAAGGTCTCGCTGCAGAAAGTCCGGTTGGCGTTGACCTACCTCACGACGAACATGAAACCCGCGAGTCAATCTCCGCTCGCCGAACACAGGTTCGCCACCGACGGTTTGGATCTCTTCGTCGAACACTACGCCGAGCTGATCAATGTCTCGCGCGACGGGCAGCTGGCCATGCGCGAAATGCTGGAGATGTACCTCGGGCGCGTCGTCTGGGACGAGTCGTCCGGTCTGATCTCGCGCCTTTACCCATTCACGCGACGCGATCAATCTCCGGCGAGCCCCAGGGTCGTGATCATCGACCCCCGGATCGCTTTCGGCAGGCCGGTCATCGCCGGAACGCGCATTTCCACGGCGACGGTGGTCGAACGGTGGATTGCCGGGGAGTCATTCGGGACCCTTGCCGAAGACTACGGCCGGCCTCAGAGCGACATTGAAGAAGCGATCCGCTGGCAGCACAAGGCCGCTTGAAGACTTCACCTTCTTCGTCGAGGTGTCGCTCGGATGGCGCGTCGCGGAAAAGCTTCGCGAAGCGGGGTTCCGGATCGTCACCCACACCGACGTCATGCGAGCGGACGCCACCGACGAGGAATGGGTGACGCTCGCCGCATAGAATGGCTGGGTGGTCCTGACGAAACAGGCTCGTTCATAGCCCGCATCACTAAGCAGGGCGAATTGGCGACGATTTTCCAGGCACGCACCGGTCGCCTTGGCCGCCATTAACCCTAAGATTTGTCTCGACATCCAGTCGCGCCGGAGGTAGATCTTCAGCATGGGACCCAGGAGAACGCGTTCGACCCGCCGGCGGGTGGAGGCCGCGATCGACATCGACGCGCCGGTCGAGGCGGTCTGGAAGGCCCTGACCGACGCCGAGGAGTTGAGCCGCTGGTTCCCCATCCGGGCGAGGGTGGCGCCGGGCGTCGGGGGCTCTATCTGGATTTCCTGGGGGCCGCCGTACGAGGGCACCTCGAGCATCGAGATCTGGGAGCCGGGCCGCCGCCTGCGGCTGATCGACCAGGGGTTCGGCAACAGCGACGTCGTCGGGGCGGCGCGCGAGGCGGGCGGCGCCGGGACGGCGGCCGCCGGCAGTGCTGCGCCGATCCCGGGGTCCTCGGCGGGCCGGGAGCCGGCGGCGCCGCCGCCCTCCCCGGTTGCCCTCGACTACCTGCTCGAGGGGCGCGGCAACAAGACGACGCTGCGTCTGGTGCACGCCGGGTTTGGCGACGGAAACGAGTGGGACGAGGAGTTCGACTCCGTCCGGCGCGGCTGGCGCTTCGAGCTGCGCGGCCTGCGGCATTACCTCGAGCGGCATCGCGGCACGCCGCGCCTGGCGATCTGGCCGCGCCTGCCGCTGCCGGCCGGCTGCTCGGTCATGCAGGCGTGGGAACGCCTGGTGAGCCGCGACGGGTTGCTGCGCGAGGGCGCGCTCGCCGGGGTGCGGGAAGGGAACCGTTATGAGGTCCGGACGGCGGCCGGCGACAGCCTGCGCGGCACCGTCTCGATCAACGAGCCTCCCGATTTCGCCGGCACCGTCGAGAACCTCAACGACGCCTTCTTCCGCGTTCACATCGAATCGAACCGCGGCGTCCGCGAGGTCGGTCTGTGGATGTCCACCTACGGCGTGCCGCCGGAGCAGGTCCAGGCGATCGAGGCGGGGTGGGCGGAGATGCTCCGGGGCCTGTTCGCCCGGACTCGCTGACCGCCTCCCGCTGATCGCGTCGCCATCCCGCGTTCCTCTGGCGTAGAATCCCCGGCACCGGCCCAGACGCAGTCCAAAGGAGGATGATCCATGGCCAACCCGTCGCAGGGCATCCCGAAAGGATTCCACACCGTCACCCCCGGTCTGTCGATCAAGGGCGCCGAGGCGGCGATCGCCTTTTACAAGAAAGCGTTCGGCGCGGAGGTCATCAGCAGCATGCGCGGCCCGGACGGGAAGACCGTCATGCACGCCGAGCTGAAGATCGGCGACTCGGTCATCTTCCTCGCCGACGAGTTCCCCGACATGGGCTACGTGTCGCCGAAGACCCTCGGCGGCACCGCCTGCACGCTGCACTTGTACGTGCACGACGTCGACGCCGCCTTCAAGCGCGCCATTGACGCCGGCGCCACGGTCACCATGCCGGTGACCGACATGTTCTGGGGCGATCGCTACGGCAAGGTCGAGGACCCGTTCGGCCACCGCTGGGGGCTCGCCACCCAGAAGGTGGAAATGAGCGAGGACGAGATCCGCGCCGGAGGAGAGAAGTTCTTCGCCGAGATGGAGCGGGGGAAAGGCAAAGGCAACGGATGATCGACTTCGGCCTGACCGAGGAGCAGCGGCAGCTGCAGCAGCTGGCGCGGGAATTCGCCGACAAGGAAATCGTCCCGAAGGCGGCGCATCACGACCAGACCGGCGAGTTCCCGCGCGACATCTGCAAGAAGGCGTGGGAGCTGGGTCTGATGAACACCCACATCCCGGAGGCCTGCGGCGGTCCCGGCCTGGGGGTCGTCGAGGGGTGTCTCGTCGCCGAGGAGATCGCCCGCGGCTGCACCGGCATCGGCACGGCGATGGAGGCCAACACCCTCGCCGAGGCGCCGGTGATCGTCGGCGGCAGCGACGACCAGAAGAAGCGCTTCCTGACCCCGATGACGGAGGAGTTCAAGTTCGCGGCTTACTGCGTCACCGAGCCGCAGGCCGGCTCCGACGTGCAGGGGATCAAGACGACGGCCCGCAAGGTCGGCGGCGAATACGTGCTGAAGGGATCGAAGATGTGGATCACCAACGGCAGCGTCGCCGACTGGTACTTCGTCGTCGCCTACACGGATCCGGCGCAGCGCTACAAGGGGATGAGCGCCTTTCTCGTGCCGCGCGACGCGCCGGGGATCGAGGTCGGCAAGAAGGAGCAGAACCTCGGGCAGCGGGCCAGCGACACGCGCGCCGTCAACTTCAACGACGTCGTCGTCCCGACGGCGAACCTGGTCGGGCAGGAGGGGAGGGGCTTCATGCTGGCGATGGCGGCGTTCGATCACTCGCGCCCCGTCGTGTCGGCGGCCGCCGTCGGGCTGGCGCGCGCCGCGATGGAGCACGCCGTGCGCTACGCCAAGGAGCGATCGGCGTTCGGCGTGCCGCTCCACAAGCACCAGTCGCTGGCGTTCATGATCGCCGACATGGCGATGAAGATCGAGGCGGCGCGGTTGCTGGTCTGGCAGTCGGCGTGGAAGATCGATCAGGGCGAGCGCAATACGAAGGAGGCGGCGTTCGCCAAGGCGTTCGCCGCCGACACGGCGATGGAGGTGGCGCTCAACGCCGTGCAGGTGTTCGGCGGCTACGGCTTCTCGCGCGAGTACCCGGTCGAGAAGCTGATGCGCGACGCCAAGGTGTTCCAGATCTACGAGGGCACCTCGCAGATCCAGCGCGTCATCATCGCCAAGGAGATCTTCGAGCGAGTCTAGGAGCGCCTTCGCCGGTCCGGCGCGTCACATCTCCCAGGCGTAATCGCGAATTCGCAGGCGGGCAGCGCGGCGGTCCAGTTCGTCGCCGGGGTCGGGAGCTTCAAGCGGTCCGGCGCAGGCGTGCTCGAGGATCTGGCGCTGCAGGTCGTCGTCGCCGCCGCGGCCACCGGAGCGCCGCAGCATTCCAGGTCGTACAGCACGATGTGGGTCATCGGACGCCGCCTCCGGGCGCTGGCCGGCGATCTCCGTTGACCGCCCAGCAACCGCACCCGGTCTTGGGATGCGGCGCCCGGCCGCTGGATTCGCCGCCGGTGTGGCCGCGGGCAGCCCCGCCGAGGGCAATTGGGTTAGAATCGCTCCACTTGTTGTCCCTGGCCCGGTGGGACGGACCTTCCGGTCAAGTTCAGAAAGCGCGCGCGGCCGGTATTCGCCGGCGATCGTCACCACGGATCCCGGGCCCGCGAGCGTCACGAACGGGGGGAATCGTGCGGCGCACAGTCGTATGAACCTCGCTCCGGGATCGCGCGTCGGCCACTACGAGGTGGTTTCCCGCCTCGGCGAGGGGGGCATGGGCGTCGTCTATCGCGCCCTCGACACCCGGCTGAACCGCCCCGTGGCAATCAAGGTCCTGCCGCCGGACCTGGTCGGCAGCGACGAGCGCCGCCTGCGGTTCAGGAGAGAGGCGCAGGCCGCGGCGGCGCTGAATCACCCGAACATCTGCACCATCCACGCCGTCGAAGAGCACGACGGGAGCGACTTCCTGGTGATGGAGCTCCTCGAGGGGCAGACGCTGCGGGAGCGGATCGGCCACCGGCCGCTGCCGCTCAAGACGCTGCTGCCGGTGGCCATGCAGATCGGCGAGGCGCTGCAGGCGGCGCACGAGCACGGCGTCCTGCACCGCGACCTGAAGCCGGACAACATCTTCGTCACGCGGCAGGGGACGGCAAAGGTCCTCGACTTCGGGCTGGCGAAGCTGCTGGAGCCGGAAGGGGCGGGCGGCTCGACCGGCGTGGGCGACACGGCGGACACCCGGGCCGGCGGTGCAGCCGGGGAGGACCTGCACTCGCGCATGGACACGATCTCGCGCGAGCTGACGATGCAGGGGAAGGTATTCGGCACCGTCGCCTACATGAGCCCGGAGCAGGCGCGCGGAGAGCGGGTGACGCACCACTCGGACCTGTTCTCGTTCGGGGTGGTGCTGTACGAGATGGCGACCGGGCGGCAGCCGTTCAAGGGGAAGACCGACGCGGAGACGCTGGCCTCGATCCTGAAGGAGGAGGCGCCGCCTCCCGGCAGCGTGACCGGCGAGCCGCAGCCTGAGCTGGAACGGATCATCGCCAAGGCGCTGGAAAAGGACCCGCAGGATCGCTATCACCACGCCGACGACATGGTGACTGATTTGCGCCGCCTGAAGCGGGCGACCGACTCGGACGTACAGGTAGTCCGGACCCCGGGCGGGCCGGTGGCGGTGGGCGTGCCGCGGTCCGGCCGCCGGCTGTCAGGCTGGTCGCGACCGTCTGGCCGGTCGCGGATCGCCTGGATGGGCGCCGCGGCCGGCGCGGCGGCCCTGCTGGCGATCTTCGCCGTCCGTCATTGGGTCGCGAGCCGGCCGGCGACCGCCTTCCCGGTCGGCAGCCGCATCGTCGTCGCCGACTTCGAGAACGCCACGGGGCAATCTCAATTCGACACGGCAATCAGGGACGCGTTCGAATGGATGCTCAACTTCTCGACCTACCTGTGGGTGGTGACCGGAGACGATTTGGCCGATCTGACGAAGGCGGCGGGCCTTCGAACGGCGACCCGGATCGACGCGAAGGCCGCTGCCAGTCTGTGCCAGGTACACTGCGGAGGCTTCGTCAGCGGCAAGATCGTCCGGGAAGGGTCCGCCTACCGGATCCAAGTCGGCCTGCACCGCCGCGGCGAGGAGCGAGCGGTGGTCACGGAATCCGCGCTGGCGGCGGGCGAGGACGCGATCGTCGGGACGATCTGGAGCATCGCGAACGCCGTGCGGCGCAGGACCGGTGAGAGCCTGCAGGCGATCGGCTCGACGGAACCGCCAGCCACCCGCTCGCTCGCCGCCCTGCAGGCTGTGGCCGCGGCCGAAAGGGCTTCCGGAAACGAGGCGTCCGTCGGGCTCTATAAGAAGGCGATCGACATCGACCCCGATTTCGTGGACGCTTACATCGACCTCGGCGTCACCCTGGCCAATTTGGGTGATTGGGATGGATATCGCAAAAACGCCGCAGAGGCGCATCGTCGCTCCACTGGTCAGTCGCCCATGAAGCGGACGTGGGCGGAGATCAACCACCTCGATGCCACGTTGCAGACCGACATCGAAATCGAGCGCCTGAAGTCCCAGATGGCGATGTATCCCCACGATGTCCGCTATCCAGACTGGCTGGGTTGGATCTACCTCAACTTGCTCGAGGATCCGGTCGGCGCCGAAGCCCTCTATCGCGCTGAGTACAACATCGTGCCGACCCTGCTCGCCCTCGGGAATTGCGTCGATGCATTCGAAAAACAGGGGAACACCCGGGAAATCGACTGGATCGTCGACGAGGCGTTGAAGGCGGGCAGGCTGCCGCAACAGGTGGAGCCTTCCAGGATGTGGGCCCACGTCCTCCGGCGCGACTGGACGAAGGCCCGGGCGCTGACCGAAACGTACGGCAGGGAGGGAACGGGAATCGTGTCCGTCATGGCAGTGACCTACGCCGATGGCCTGCTCGGCGCCGGGCGGTTCAAGGAAGGGCGGGAGGCGGTCATCGCCGCCTGGCGCTCCGCCGCGGAGATCAAGAAGGTGGATATGCGCGGGTGGAGCGCGCTCGCCCGCGCGTGGGTCGACGGGCGCACCTCCGGCAAGCCGGTCCGGCTCGATCGCGACCAGATCGCCCCGCTCGACCGCAATATCGTCTATCTCCCGGCGATGGCGGTCATGGCCGTCGAGACCGGCCAGGAGGAACCGCTGGCCGCTATGGTGCGCGAGCAGGAGATCGCCCTCAAGGATCTCGACAGCCGCTTCGCAACGGAGGAGCTGGAGTTCGCCCGCGCCTGCCTCCGGCTGGTGCGTGGCAGGCCGGCCGAGGCGCTGCCGGCGCTCGAAAAACTGGCCTACAACTCGATCCTTCTGCGGCGCCACCACGTGCTGGCGCGAACCTACGAAGCGCTCGGAATGTGGCCGGAGGCGGCGGGCGCCTACGAGGAAGTCTTGAAATACCCCTTCCGCAGGCGATATCTCGTCCTGTCGGTCTTCGGGTCGCTCGACCAGTACAGCGCCGCGCGCGCCTGCGAGCGGGCGGGCCAGGCCGACCGCGCCCGTCAATGGTACGGGCAATTCGTCACCGACTGGAAAGACGCCGACCCCGACATCCCCGAGTTGATCGAGGCTCGCAAGCGACTGGCATCCTCGCCCGACGGGTGAGCCCAGAGACCCGGTACCTGTATCGAGCCCTAAAAAACTCTCGGGCTGACTGGCGGGGCCTATCCTTCGAGCCCCCCGAAGAGCCTGCCGTGGAAGTGCCGCACGACGAAGAACAGGGCGACGGACGCCCACAACGCGGACTGGCTGAACTCGCGCAGGGCCAGCCGCTGCTGGCCGAAGAGGATGGCAGCGAACGGAACGAACGAAGTCTGCTCCTGGAACTGCCGCACCGCGTCGGGGCCGGTCGCCCACGTCCGGCGGTCCTGGTGCAGCGCGCTGATCACGGCGTAGACGACGAAGCCGCCGAAGAAGATCCAGTCGCTGGCATTGGGGTTGGCGAGGCAGTGCGCCAGGCCGAACAGTGCGAAGCCGAGGTTCAGCGGGTGCCGGGTGATCCGCTGGATGCCGCGGGCCCGGTCGGGGAAGGCGCCGGTCATCTCCGCCTGGGTGGTCAGAGGGCTCGGTGTGGCGAGCCCCTGGGCGAGAACGACGAACGCCAGCAGCATCAGCCCCTGGGCGACGAGCCGCAGCCCCTCTCCCGGATTGAAAAGCGCCGTCCCGGCGTGCTTGTTCGCGAAGTAGACGTAGAACAGCGGGACGAAGGTGGCGAGGGCGACGACGGTGTAGAGCCCCTTGAACCCCCGCAGCCCGAGGGCGCGAATCAGCCGCGTGCGCACCGGCACGCTCGACCCGATGATGTGGGTGCCGGCGAACAGCAGCCACCAGAACAGAATGGTCATCTCCGGCTTCATGGCTCACCCCCTCTCCGCCCCTGCGGGGCACTGGCCGGTCGGCGCGGTGCTGCGATGCCTCTTACGGGTTCAGCGCCTCGTGGACCTTGCCGACCATCTTCGCGCCCGGGTTGACCAGGGTCTTGTCGCCCTCGTCCTTCCACTTCGAGGGGCAGGCTTCGTTGGTCTTCTTGGTCATGTAGAGGTTGGCCTTGAACTTCCGCATCAGCTCGTCGATGTTGCGGCCGAGGTTGTAGAAGTTCACCTCGGCGTTCAGGAGCTTCCCCTCGGGGTTGATGACGAACGTGCCGCGCAGGTTCAGCCCGGTGTTGTCGTCGTAGACCCCGAACATCCGGCCGACCTTGCCGGTCGGGTCGGAGGCCATCGGATAGCGCACCGCCGCCAGCTCCTTCTCGTTCTTGCGCCACGCCAGGTGCACGAACTTGGTGTCGGCGCTGATGGTGATGATGTCGCACCCCATCTTCACGAACCGCTCGTGCTGCTCTGCCAGAGCAGCGAACTCGGTCGCTCAGACGAAGGTGAAGTCGGCGGGGTAGAAGAACAGGACCGTCCAGCGCTTGCCGGCGATCTGGTCCTGCAGGCGGAACTTGCCGAAGTCGTCCTTGACGGGATCGTAGGTCTCGAGCTCGAAGTCGGGGACGTTCTGTCCCAGCTTCAGCCCGCTCGCCGGTTCCGACATGGTGTGGTCCCTCCGCTCGGTCGTTTCAGGCCTCCGGCCAGTAGCGCTCGGTGACGATCTTGTCCTGGGTGAAGAAGTTGACGACCGCCTTGCCCTGCGCCTTGATGTCGGCGAACTGCGACGACTTCATGCCGCCGAACGGCAGGTAGGCGACCGGGGCGGGGATGCCGACGTTGATGCCGACCATGCCGACCCGCGCCTCGATCTTGAACTTGCGCGCGTAGTAGCCGTTCTGGGTGTAGATCGACGCGCCGTTGCCGTACTCGTGCTCGTTGACGATCTTGATCGCCTCGTCCAGCGTGGCGGCCTTCAGGATCACCTGCACCGGCCCGAAGATCTCGGTCTTGTGGATCTGCATCCCCGGCTTGACGTTGGTGAACACCGTCGTGCCGATGAAGTGCCCCTTGTCGCAGCCGGGCACCTTGACGCCGCGGCCGTCGAGGGCCAGGGTCGCCCCTTCCTTCACGCCCGCGTCGATCATCTTCAAGATGAAGTCCTTCGCCTGGGACGAAATCACCGGTCCCATGACCATCGACTCGTTCGCCACCTTCGGGTCGAGCGGGTTGGCGACGATCACCTTCCTGGATGCCTCGACGAAGCGGGCGCTGACGTCCTTGTAGACGGCATCTCCGACGCAGACGATCGCGGACGAGGCCATGCAGCGCTGGCCGGCGCAGCCGTAGCCGGAGGTGATCATGTTACGGACGACGTCGTCCATCTTGGCGTCGGGCATGACCACCAGGTGGTTCTTGGCGCCGCCCATCGCCTGGAAGCGCTTGTTGTTCCGGGCGCAGGTCTCGGCGATGACGCGCGCCGTCGGCGTCGAGCCGACGACCGAGACGCCCTGCACGTCGGGGTGGGCCATGAAGGCGTCGGCCACCACCCGGTCGCCATTGACCAGGTTGAAGACCCCCTTCGGGAAGCCGCTGGCGTCGATGTACGTGGCGAGCAGCTGCATGGTGCAGGGGACCTGCTTGGACGGCTTCACGACGTAGGTGTTGCCGGTGGCAAGCGCGTAGGGGATGAACCAGAACGGCACCATGCCGGGGAAGTTGAACGGCGCGATCATGGTGAACACGCCCATCGGCAGGCGGATCACTTCGCCGTCGATGCCGGGGGCCGCGCCGACCAGCTTGTCGCCCTGCTGCAGGACCGGCATGCCGCAGGCGGTCTCGACGTTTTCCAGCGTGCGGTCGATTTCGGCGCGGGCGTCGGGGAGCGATTTGCCCATCTCCTCGGTGATGCTGCGGGCGAGCGTCTCGTGGTTCTGCCGGATCATTCCCGCCAGCCTGAACAGCGGCGCCACCCGCTTGTCGACCGGCGTCGCGGCCCAGCCGGGGAACGCCGCGTGGGCCGCCGCGATGGCGACGTTGGTGTCCTCCGCGGTCGACAGCGGGACCTGGGCGATCGCCTCGCCGGTCGACGGGTTCTCGACGTCGATGAAGCGCGCGCCCCGCGGCTCGTACCACTCTCCGCGTACGTAATTGCGCAGCTTGCGGACTGCCATGGTGACCTCCTCGATGATGTCTACGCCAGGACCTTGGCGATCCTCTCCAGCGCCCAGTCGGCGTCGGCGCGGCTGATGACGAGCGGCGGCGCGAAGCGGATCACCTGGTCGTGGGTTTCCTTGGCCAGGATGCCGAGATCCATCAGCTTCTCGCAGTAGGGGCGGGCCTTGCCGCGCTCCGCCTTGATCTCGACGCCGATCAGGAGCCCCTTGCCGCGGACTTCACGGACGTGGGGTGAGTTGAGGGCCCGCAGGCGCGACATGAAATAGCCGCCCATCTCGGCCGACTTCTCCGGCAGCCGCTCGTCGACGATGACGTCGAGCGAGGCGATGCCGACCGCGCAGGCGAGCGGGTTGCCGCCGAATGTCGAGCCGTGATCGCCGGGGCGGAACAGGCCGAGCGTCTCGCGCCGGCCGATGACCGCCGACACCGGCAGGACCCCGCCGCCGAGCGCCTTGCCGACGATGTACAGGTCCGGCTTCACCCCCTCGTGATCGGCGCAGAACATCCGGCCGGTGCGGCCGAAGCCGGTCTGGATCTCATCGTCGATCAGCAGGACGCGGTTCTGCCGGCAGATGTCGGCGGCCGCCTTCAGATAGCCGTCGCGCGGCATCATGATGCCGGCCTCGCCCTGGATCGGCTCGACCAGGAAGCCGATGGTGTTCGGGGTGATCGCCTTCTTCAGGGCGTCGAGGTCATCGTACGGGATCAGCCGGAAGCCAGGGGTGAACGGCCCGAAATCCTCGCGGTACTGATCCTCCGACGAGAAGCCGACGATGGTCGTGGTGCGGCCGTGGAAGTTGTTCGTGCAGACGATGATCTCGGCCTTGTCCTGGGGGACCTTCTTGACCTTGTAGCCCCACTTGCGGGCCGTCTTGATGGCGGTCTCGACCGCCTCGGCGCCGCTGTTCATCAGGAGCGTCATCTCCATGCCGGCCAGCCGGCAGAGCTTCTCGCAGAACGGCCCGAACAGCTCGTTGTGGAAGGCGCGCGACGTCAGCGTCACCTTGTCGGCCTGCTCCTTGAGGGCGGCGACGATGCGCGGGTGGCGGTGCCCCTGGTTGAGCGCCGAGTAAGCCGAAAGCATGTCCATGTACCGCTTCCCCTCGAGATCCCACACCCAGACCCCTTCCGCCTTGCCGATCACCACCG
This sequence comes from Acidobacteriota bacterium, assembly GCA_018606725.1. Taxonomy (GTDB): domain Bacteria; phylum Acidobacteriota; class Polarisedimenticolia; order Gp22-AA2; family Gp22-AA2; genus JAGYID01. The sequence goes on along the minus strand of JAGYID010000017.1, from coordinate 15,544 downwards.
GCAGGGGGTGGTAGTTGTGGGCGCTGAAGGTCTCGGTGGTCTCGATCAGCCGGGCGGTCTCGGTGCCGCCCGCCGTCGTCTTGGAAGTGGTCATGGCGTCTCCTCGTTTCGCGATGTGAGAGGACGGAATTGTACAACAGACGATGCGCTTCCCCGCACGGATCCGATCGCCTGCGAATGGTAGTTGACGACGACCAATTTCTATGGTCATATGACCAGTAATGTTGGTCGGACGATCCAGCCCCTTCGGGGGCAAGACGCGCACCCGGGTCCTCCTCGCCCTTAGTCTGCTCACCCAGAGCTATCCCAGAGAGCTGGCGCGGATCCTCGAGACGTCTCTGTACGGCGTCCAGACCGCCCTCAAGGGACTCGAGACGGACGGCATCGTGTCCGGGCGGAGCATGGGGCGCACCCGGGTCTTCCGCCTCAACCCCCGCTACTTCGCCTACGCGGATCTCGACCGCTACCTGCGGCGCCTGACCGAGCCGGAATCCGAGCTCAGAAAACGGATCGAGGATCTTCGGAAGCGGCCGCGGCGCACCGGCAAGCCGCTTTGAGGCTCACGAAGCGGTCACGATTGCGCGAGGTCGCCCTGTGCGTGTCCCGCGCTCTCGAAGCGGCCGGCATCCGCGCGGTGCTGACGGGCGGAGCCTGCGCCAATCTCCATGCGGGCGGACGTTACCAGTCCTCCGATCTCGACTTCATTATCCAGACGAAGGTCTCTTCCGGAGAACTCGATCGCGCCATGGCCGGGGTCGGGTTTTCGCGGAAGGGCGGTCATTACGAACATCCCGAGGCTCCCTTCTTCGTCGAATTCCCCGCCGGCCCTCTGGCCATCGGCAGGGATTTTCGGATCCAGCCAGTCGAATTCAAAATGCACAGCGCCCGCGTCCTCACCCTGTCCCCGACCGACTCCTGCCGGGATCGACTTGCCGGCTTCTTTCACTGGGGGGATCGACAGAGTCTGAAGGTCGCGACGGCCATTGCCCGCCGCTGCAAGGTCGATCTCGATATCGTTCGCACGTGGAGCGCCATGGAAGGCGCGCAGCCCGCCTTCGAGGAGTTTCTCGCGAGGCTCAAGAAATCCCGGATTCGCCGGGGACGCTCCCGGACAAATCCTTAGAGCGGCAGCCGGACTCCGAGTCCCTTTTGCCGGGCTCGCTCCAGGACCAGCGGGGCGGTCGCCATGTCGTCCATGGCGATTCCGAGGTTCATGCAGAGCAGGCGCTCGCGCGGGTCGCGGCGGGCGTCCTTCAGGCCGGCGGCGACCTCGCCGAGGTCGGCATACACCTCGGGGATCTGCCGGAAGTAGACGCCACCCGCTTTGGTGCTGAGGATCTGTTTGGTGTCGTCGGTGTAGAAGCGCGCGGCGGCGCGCATCGCCTCCGGTTTCCAGTACGAGTCATAGTCCAGCGGCACGCCCAGCGCTCCCTCGGCGAACCACGCCGCCTCGATCGCCGGGCGGGGCTGCGCCAGGATCGGACCGGCGGTGACGACGATGTCGCACCCCTCGACGGCGCCGCGCGGCGCCTCGGCGGCGGTGAAGCGGAGGCCCGGGTGGTGCTTGCGCATCTCGTCGATGTAAGCGCGCACCCGGTCGGGGTGCAGGTCGTAGGCCCGCACCTCCCGCAGCGCCGGCTGGACGCAGGCGATCGCCTCGAGGTTGCTCCGTCCCTGCACTCCGCAGCCGAGGATGCCGAGGACGGCGGCGTCGCGACGCGCCAGGTGGGTGGCCGCCACGGCGGTGGCGGCGCCGGTCCGCATCGCCGTGATCCAGGTGGCATCCATGACGGCCGTCGGCACGCCGGTCGCCGGGTCGTTCAAAATCAACAGGCCCGAGATGTACGGCAGCCCCTTCGCCTGGTTCGACGGGAAGCCGCTGATCCATTTCACGCCGGCGGCGCCGAGCGATTCGATCAACGCCGGCATGGCGTGGATGAAGCTGTCGCTGCCGTGGCCGCCCGGGTGGATCGCCGGCTTGGGCGGCATCTCGACCCGCCCGTGCCCTTTCTCGCGGAACGCCAGCTGGAGCCGCTCGATGATGGCGCTCATCGGCAACCCCGCCGCCTCGACATCGGCGCGGGACAGGTAAAGGATCTCGTGCGCCGCGCCGGCTCCGCCCGCGCTGCCGCCGGCCGAACCCGCCGCGCCGCTACCGCCAGAAACACCGCCCCGCTTCGGCTTGGTCATGCGTTCGTCTTCCGGTCGGCGCGCCGGCCCGCGGCGTCGTCGCCGGCGCCGAGGAGCTCGCGCGCGCCCGACAGGTGGCGGGCCGGCAGGTCGAGGGTCCGGATCGGGTACGGGATGACGATCCCCTCGCGCCGGTAGCGGTCCACCAGCCGCTTGATGAACTCGTGCCGCACCGGATAGGTCGACGGGAAATCCCTCGCCCGCACGACCGCGGTGAGCCGGATGCCCGATTCGGCGAAGGTATGGTAGCGGAACCCGGGCTCGGCGGCCGGGACGCCGCCCGCGACGGTCCGCATGACGTCGCGCGCCACTTCGAGCGTGACGCGCTCGACGCGCGCCAGGTCGCTGTCGTAGTGGACGCCCAGCTCGACGTACACCGCCATCTCGGGCTCCGGCTGGTCGTAGTTGACGATGACGCTGCCGGCCAGCCTGCTGTTCGGCACGACGACGGTGTTGTTCGGCTGCATCAGGATGCGCGTCGAGCGCCAGCCGACCCGGGTGACCACGCCCTCCTCGCCGCTCTCCAGGCGGATGAACTGGCCCGGCTCGATCGGCTTGTCGACGACCATGTAGACGCCGGCGAACAGGTTGGCCAGGGTATCTTGAAGGGCCAGCGCCACCGCCAGGCTGCCGACCCCGAGCGACGCCAGGATCGGCGTGATCGAGATGCCGATGCTGTCGAGGAAGACGAGGATCCCGAGCCCGACGATCAGGCCGCGCACCCCGGCCAGGATCAGGCCGCGGGCGCCCTGCAGGAAGGGCGAGTCCGGCGCCAGCCGATCGAGCAGGCCGCGCGCCGTCCGGTCGACGAACAGGACCAGCGCCAGGACGAGGGCGGCCGCCAGCAGGACGTCGAAGGCGCGGTCGAACTCCGGCTGGAGCGGCAGGATGCGGCCGAGCAGCACCAGACCGCTGGCGAAAATGGCGATCAAGAGGGGCGTCGACAGCCCCTCGACGAGGGCGTCGTCCCACGCCCAGCGGGTGCGGGAGGCGACCCGCCGCATGGCCGACAGCGCGATCCGGCGGACGACGAGCAGGACCGCGACCCACAGGACGAACGCCGCCGGCGCCAGCACCCAGGGGGACAGGACCAGGTCGCTCGCGGACAGTTCACTCATACAGTCGCACCTCGCGCGCCTCGCGGGCGAAGGCGGCGATCTCGGCCCGCCAGGAGCGCTCCAGGGCGCGCAGGTCGCCGCCGCCCTCCAGGGCCTGGCGCACGGCAGGGTCGCCGGTCAGCACGTCGATCGGCAGCCGGTCGGTGACGTACTCGTAGGGCGGCTGCTTCCACTCGAAGCGGCGCCCGTGCTCGGCGATGATGTCCTGCAGGATCGCCAGGGTCGTCAGGTACGGCTTGTAGGCGGCGACGTCGGTGACGTGCATCTGGAAGCCGCGGCAGACTTCGCCCTTCCACTTGTGGAAGGTCGGCTCGAAGGCGTGCTCCCGCAGGACGACGCCCGGCAGGCGGCGCGCTTCGAACCGCCGCCGCACCGCCTTCATGTCGATGAACGGCGCGCCGAAGATCTCGAACGGCCGGGTGGTGCCGCGCCCCTCCGACAGGTTGGTCCCCTCCAGCAGCACCTGGCCCGGGTAGACGACGGCGGTGTCGAAGGTCGGCATGTTGGGCGACGGCAGCACCCACGGCAGGCCGGTGCCGGGAAACAGCATCCGGCGCCGCCAGCCGGCCATCGGCACGACGGTCAGGGCGCACCGGCCGGGGCAGCGCCAGCCGGCGCCGTCGCGGCGCCGGGTCGGCGGGGCGATGCGCTCGCCGCCGGCGCCCTCGCCCGCCGCCATCCGGGCGTTGACCAGCGCCGCCAGCTCGCCGAGCGTCAGCCCGTGCCGCATCGGCACCGGGTACAGCCCGACGAACGAGGTGTACCCGGGGCGGATCAGGTTCCCCTCCAGCGTCACCCCGCCGATCGGGTTGGGGCGGTCGAGGATGACGACCTCCTTCCCCTGCGCGGCGCAGGCCTCGAGAGCCAGCGCCGTGGTCCACTCGAAGGTGTAGACGCGCGTCCCGACATCCTGAAGGTCGACCAGCAGCAGGTCGATGTCCGCCAGCATCTCCGGCGCCGGTGAGCGGGTCTCGGAGTACAGGCTGTAGACGGGGATGTCCAGCTCCGGGTCGACGCCGTGCGCCGACTCGATCATGTTGTCCTGCTTTTCGCCGGCGAAACCGTGCTGGGGGCCGAACAGGGCGCGCAGGCGCGCGCCGCATCGATCGCGGATGAGATCGCGGGCCGGGATGTAGGCGGGGCCCACCGAGGCGGGGTGCATCAGCAGGCCGACGCGCCGGCCGCGCAGCCAGCGGGGTCTCGCCCGGGCGAGGACCTCGAGACCGCTCAGGACGCGCCGTTTGACGCTGCGCACGTGACCCCCGTCTTCCGACGCGTCATTCACTGCAACCGGCCGGCGGCATCGTATCAAAAATCTTCCGGGAGCCGGGAACCGGCGGCCGGGAATGGTCGTTGAACCGGACGCGGCAGGAAGAAGCACCACGACATCCCAGGAACAAGGAGAACCGACGTGGCTCAGACCAAGAAGAAGATCGTCGTTCCGGTCGTCATCCTGGCGGTCCTGGCCATCGGCCTGTGGGCCGGTTGGTCGCTGCTCCGGTCCGGGAAGGTCAACGGCGCGACCGCCGGGAAGGCGGGCGCCAAGCCCGGGGGCGGCGGCACGGTCGTGGCCGCCGCCAATAAAGAAGATGAGAAGCCGGGGACCAAGGAGGGGGACAAAAAAGACGAGAAGGCCCCCGTCCCGGTCAGCGTCGCGTCGATCGAGGTCGGCGCGGTGTCGTCGTACATCACCGCCACCGCCAACCTGGTCGCCGAGAGCGAGGTCAAGATCCTGGCGGAGGCCGAGGGCCGGGTCGCCGCGCTCAACATCGAGGAGGGGCAGCGGGCGGCGGCCGGCGGCGTCCTCGCTTCGCTGGTCCGGGACGACGCGGAGATCATGCTCACCAAGGCCACCATGCGGGCCGCCAACGCCGATCGGGTGTTCGAGCGGGCGGCGGAGATCGTCGGCCAGAACCTGATCAGCCGCGAGCAGTTCGACAGGGCCGGTCTCGACAAGGACATCGCGCACCAGGAACTGGCCGAGGCGCGCTGGCGCCTTGACAAGACCAGCATCAAGGCACCGATCGCCGGGCGGGTCACCGAGCGGACCGTCAAGCTCGGCCAGCACGTCCGGCCGGGCGACGTCCTGTTCACCATCGCCGATTTCGACCCGCTGGTGGCTAAGATCTATCTCGCCGAGAAGGACATCTACGGCCTGCGCGAGGGGCGCGAGGTCCGGATCACTCTGAAGGCCAATGAAGACACCCGCTTCCGCGGCCGCATCCGGCAGATCAGCCCGGTGGTCGACGTCGCCACCGGCACCGTCAAGGTCACCGTCGAGGCGGTGGCGCCGCCGGCCGAGGTCCGGCCCGGCGCCTTCGTCGCCGTCGACATCGTCCGCACCACCCACCAGAACGCCCGTCTGGTGCCGCGCGAGGCGGTCATCCGCGAGCTGCAGGAGGCCTTCGTGTTCGTCGCCGTGGAAGGCGTGGCCAGGAAGCGGCCGATCGAGCTGGGGCTCGAGGAGGGCAGCCGCATCGAGGCGGTGCAGGGTCTCGAGCCTGGCGAGCAGGTCATCGTCGCCGGCCAGGGCGGTCTGAAGGACGGCGCCGCGGTCAAGGTCATCGTCGCGCCGCAGGCGTCCGACCTCGGCCGGCCGGACGATCACGTTCGCACAGTGCGCGGATGAATCTCATCGATTTCTCGCTCCGTCGCCGCGTCACCGTGACGATGTGCGCCATCGCGCTGGTGGTGTTCGGCATCGTCGCGTTCACCCGCCTCCCGATCAACCTGCTGCCGAACATGTCGTACCCGACCCTGACTGTCGAGACCAAGTATCCCGGCGCGGCGCCGGGCGAGATCGAGACGCTCCTCAGCCGCCCGGTCGAGGAGGCGGTCGGCATCGTCGCCGGCGTGCAGCGGATCACCTCGGTGTCGCGGCCCGGGCTGTCGCAGGTGACGCTCGAGTTCGGCTGGGGCCGCAACATGGACTTCGCGGCGCTGGACGTACGCGAGAAGCTCGACCTGGTGAGCCTGCCGCGCGAGGCTGAGAAGCCGGTCGTCCTGCGCCTCGACCCCAACAACGACCCGATCGTGCGGCTGTACCTGAGCGGCGGCGACAACCTGTACCAGCTGCGCTACCTCGCCGACGAAATTCTGAAGAAGGACCTCGAGTCGACCGAGGGGGTCGCCGCCATCAAGGTCAACGGCGGCTACGAGGAGGAGATCCAGGTCCACGTCGACCAGGGGAAGCTGTCCCTGCTGGGGCTCGGCATCCAGGACATCAACCAGAGGCTGCAGCGCGAGAACGTCAACCAGGCGGGCGGCAGCCTGTACGAGCAGGAGGCGCGCTATCTGGTGCGCGCCCGCAACGAGTTCAGGAACCTCGACGACATCATGCAGACCGTCCTGATCTCCAGGGACGGCCGCAACGTGCTGATGTCGGACGTCGCCTCAATTACACGAGGTCACACGCAGCGCGAGTCGATCACCCGGTTCGGCGGCCGGGAGGCGGTCGAGCTGGCCCTCTACAAGGAGGGCGACGCCAATACCGTCGCGGTCTCCTCCGCCATCGAGGTGCGGCTGGATCGGATCCGGAAGGAGCTCCCGGCGGACGTGGAGCTCGTCACCGGCGTCGACCAGTCGCGCTTCATCCGGGCCTCGATCCACGAGGTCATCGTCAGCGCGCTCGAGGGCGGCCTGCTGTCGGTGCTGATCATCCTGCTCTTCCTGAAGGACCTCTCCTCGACGCTGATCATCAGCGTGTCGATCCCGATCTCGATCATCGCCACCTTCTTCCTGATGTACCAGACCGGCACGACGCTCAACATCATGTCGCTCGGCGGGCTGGCGCTGGGGGTCGGCATGCTGGTCGACGACTCGATCGTCGTCCTGGAGGCGATCGTCAAGCGGCGCGAGCGCGGCGAGAGCGGTGCGATCGCCGCCGCGCGCGGCGCCGCCGAGGTCGGTCGCGCCGTGGTCGCCTCGACCCTGACGACGGTGGCGGTGTTCGTGCCGGTGGTGTTCGTCGAGGGGGTGGCGGCGCAGCTGTTCCGCGACCAGGCGCTGACCGTGTCGTTCTCGCTCCTGGCGTCGCTGGTCGTGTCGCTGACCCTCATCCCGATGGTGTCGGCGCTGCTGGACGCGGCCCGGCCGCTCGGCGACGCGGCTTTCGCCTTACCGCCGGTCGGGGCGTCGCGGTTCCGGCGCGCGGCGCATCGCGTCTTCGGGGTCTGGGCGCCGGCGGGTCTGCGGGCGCTGCGGCGCGGCGCGCGGGGGGTCTGGGGGCTGCTGGCGTGGCTCGCCCGGCCGATCAGCTCCGCCTTCGATCGGGCCTTCGATGCCGGGCTGCGGCTCTACCCGGTCGCCCTGCGCTGGTCGCTGCGCAACCCCGGCACGGTGCTGTCGGTCGCCCTGGGGATGTTCGTCGCCTCGCTGGTCGTGGCGCAGGGGCTCGGCGTCGATCTGATCCCGTCGTTCTCGCAGGGTGAGTTCAGCTTCCTGGTCGAGCTGCCGGAGGGCACGCCGCTCGAGGCGACCGACCGCTTCGTCGCCGACGTGCAGTCGTCGATCCAGGACGATCCGCGCGTCCTGTCGGCGTCGAGCATCATCGGCGGCGCCGGCCTGTCGCTGACGCAGACCGGCACGGAGGGGGAGAACGCCGCCCGCATTCAGGTGCGGATGAAGCCGGAGACGCGCCGGGCGGACGAGGAGGCGGTGGCCGCCGTCCTGCGCCGGCGCTTGGAGGCCTCCCGCATCGCCCGCTACAAGTTCGAGCGGCCGTCCTACTTCACCTTCCGCACCCCGATCGAGGTCGAGGTGTACGGCGACGATCTGGCGCAGCTGCAGAGCGCCGCCGCGACGCTGAAGACGGCGATCGAGAAGGTGCCGGGGCTGGTCGACGTCAAGTCGTCGATGGAGATCGGCAACCCCGAGCTGCAGATCACCTTCCACCGCGAGGATCTGGCGCGCCTGGGGCTCGACCTGGCGCAGGTGGCCGAGACCATCCGCGACAAGGTGCAGGGGGCGGTTGCGACCCGCTTCCTCGAAGGGGACCGCGAGATCAACATCCTGGTCCGCTCGGTGGCGGTCGGGCAGGCGAAGATCGACGACCTCGGCGCGCTCATCGTCGGCCAGCGCGACGGGGTGCCGATCTTCCTGAAATCGGTCGCCGAAGTGCGGCTGGCCGAGGGCCCGAGCGAGATCCGCCGGGTCGGGCAGAAGCGCGCCGCGGTGATTTCCGGCAACCTCGCCGGTCGCAGCATGGGGGCGGTCGCCGCCGACGTGCGCCGGGTCATCATGAACGCTGCCGCACCCGCTGAAGCGGGGCGGCCGGCTGGTGCCAGCGCGGCCGCGCCCGCCGGGGCGGCGGCGGGAGCCGGCCTGCCGTCCGGGGTCATCGCCGGGCTGAGCGGCCAGGAAGAGGAGATGGAGCGCTCGTTCCGCTCCCTCAAGCTGGCGATGGCGCTGGCGATCTTCCTCGTCTACCTGGTCATGGCCTGCGAGTTCGAGTCGCTCCTGCATCCGTTCGTGGTCATGTTCACGGTGCCGCTCGGGATCATCGGCGCCGTCCTGGCGCTGCGCCTGTCCGGCCACACGGTCAACGTGGTGGCGATGATCGGCGCCGTCATGCTGGCGGGGATCGTGGTCAAGAACGCCATCGTGCTGATCGACGCCGTCAACATGCTGCGACGCGAGGGGATGGCGCGCGAGGCGGCGCTGGTGGAGGCCGGGATGCGGCGGATGCGTCCGATCCTGATGACCACCGCGACGACCATCCTGGGGCTGCTGCCGATGGCGTTCGGGCTGGGCGAGGGCGCCGAGCTGCGCGCCCCGCTGGCGGTGACCGTCATCGGCGGGCTGACCGTGGCGACCGCCCTGACGCTCCTGGTCATCCCGGTCCTGTATGTCCTGCTTGATCGAGGTCTGGCGCACCAGCCGGCCGAGAGCGGGGCGCCCGCCGCGGCCGAGGGATCCTCGGCCTTCGCCGCGGCGGGCGTTCCGGCGCCGGCGGGGAGCGAATCGTGAGCCTGGCGGATCTGAGCGTCCGGCGCCCGATCACCACCCTGATGGTCCTGCTGTGCGTCATGGTGGTGGGCGGCATCGCCATGGCGCGGCTGCCGCTGGCGTTCCTGCCGAACGTCGACATCCCGTTCATCAGCATCAACATTCCCTACCCCAACAGCAACCCGACGCAGATCGAGAAGCAGATCGCCAAGCCGGTCGAGGAGGTCCTCGCCACCCTGCCGGGGGTGAAGCGGCTCGCCTCGACCTCGACCGCCGACGGCGCCGAGGTGCAGATCGAGTTCCACTGGGGGCACGACCTCGACATCGTGCGGATGCAGGTGAGCGAGAAGATCGACCAGGTCCGCGGGTCGCTGCCGCCGGGGATCGGCCAGATCCTGATCGCCTCCTTCAACACCAGCGACATTCCGGTGGTCGAGGGGCGGATCGCGGCGGCGGGGGTCGACTTGTCGCAGAACTACGACCTGCTCGAGAGCCGGGTGGTGAACCGCATCCGGCGCATCCCGGGCGTGGCGAAGGTCGAGCTCAACGGGGTGGCGCCGCGCGAGATCTACATCGACCTGATCCTCGACCGGGTCAAGGAGCACGCCGTCGATATCGACGTGCTGCTGCGGCGGCTCCAGGGCGCCTCGTCCAACATGGTGCTCGGGCAGGTCGGGCACGACGGGATGCATTACACCGCCCGGGCGCTGGGCGCCTTCGGCTCGCTCGAAGCCATCGGCGACCTGCTGGTCAACGACCGCGGCCTGCGCCTCCGGGACATCGCCGAGATCCGCTACGAGGAGCCGCCGATCGCCTTCGGCCGCCACCTCGACGGCGTCTACGCCGTGGCGGTCAACGTCTACAAGGAGTCGACGGCCAACACCGTGGACGTGGTGCGCGCCGTCATGCGGACGATCACCGAGGACATCAACCACGACCCGCTGCTCAAGGGCGTCAAGCTGTTCGTCTTCGAGGACCAGGGGAAGCAGATCACCTCGGGGATCGACGGTCTGATGCACGCCGGCTTCATCGGCGGCCTGCTGGCGATCTTCGTCCTCTACCTGTTCCTGCGCCGCATCGACTCGACGCTGGTGGTGTCGTTCTCCATCCCGTTCTCGATCGTGGCGGCGTGCGGGATCCTGTATTTCATGGGCGGCACGCTCAATGTCCTGTCGATGTGCGGGCTGATGCTGGGCATCGGCATGCTGGTGGACGACGCCATCGTCGTGCTCGAGGCGATCGACCGCAAGCGGCGCGAGGTCGCCGACCCGCGCCGGGCGGCGCTGATCGGCAGCCGCGACGTCGCCATGGCGGTGACCTGCTCGACGCTCACCACGGTCATCGTCTTCCTGCCGCTGGTCGTCGGCGCCAGCACCGAGCTGACGACCTGGCTGCGGGAGATCGGCGTGGCGATCTCGATCGCGCTGGTCTGCTCGCTGTTCTCGTCGCTGACCCTGATCCCGCTGATGGCGGCGGGTCTGCTGCGGCGGCGCGAGGCGGTGCAGCCGAAGGGTCTGGCGTGGCTCGAGGAGCGCTACGCCGGTGTCCTGGCCTGGACCCTGCGGCACCGCGTCTGGACTTCGTTGATCGTCCTCGCCGGTCTCGGCGTCGGTTTCGTGCCGTTCGTCCTCGGCATGGTCGACATGGCGCAGTTCGCCGGCGCGGTCAACAACCGGCTGCGGCTGCAGTACGAGTTCTCCGATTTCTCCTACAAGTCGGACTCCGAGCGGGCGGTGCGGCAGGTCGAGGCGTACCTGTCCGCCAACAAGGAGAAGTTCGGCCTCGAGTCGGTCTACAGCTTCTTCGGCGAGAACGAGGCCGGCACGCTGCTGACTCTTCAAGATACCCACGTCAACGACCGCGACATCAAAGAGCTGCGCAAGACGATCCGCGCCGGCCTGCCGGCGGTGCCGGGGGCGCGGATCTTCTTCCGCGAGGAGGCCGACCAGGGCGGCTCGAGCACCTACTTCGCGGTGAAGTTCTTCGGCCATGACGGCTCCCTGCTGCAGAAATTCGGCGACGAGGCGGCGCGCCGCCTGGGGACGGTCGAGGGCATCGAGGACATCTCGACCTCGCTCAACAAGGGACGCAACGAGATCCAGGTGGTCATCGACCGGACCAAGGCGCAGCGCGCCGGGCTGAGCGCCGAGGACGTGTCGGACATCTTCCAGTTCACCCTCGGCGGCATGCGCCTGCGGCGCTTCAACGCCGGCGACAAGGAAGTGGAGACCTGGCTCGAGCTGCGGCAGGCGGACCGGGAGAACCTCGACGACCTGCGCAGCATCCGGATCGGCCCGGCGGACCATCCTGTTCTACTTGCGGACATCGCGACGTTCCAGGTGGTCCGGCGCGCCAACCAGATCGAGCGCGAGAACCGCAAGGTGCGCGCCGCCGTCAACGCCACCTACGAAGGCGCCGACTGGCCGAAGGCGCGGGCCCGCATCGAGGCGCTGATGAACGCCTTCGACCTGCCGCCGGGATACTCCTGGTCGTGGGACGACCAGCTCATCGAGCAGGGGGAGGAAAACCAGCAGATGCTGATCAACTTCATGCTGGCGCTCATCCTCGTTTACATCGCCATGGCGTCGCTGTTCGAGTCGGTGGTGCAGCCGTTCGCCATCCTGTTCTCGATCCCGTTCAGCCTGCCGGGGGTGGCGTGGCTGCTGGCGGCGACCCGGACCCCGTTCAATCTGATGGCGCAGATCGGCCTGTTGATGCTGATCGGCGTCGTGGTCAAGAACGGCATCGTGCTGCTCGATCACATGAACCAGCTGCGGCGCGCCGGGATGGGTCGGGACGAGGCGATCCTCAGGGCGGGGCGCGACCGGCTGCGGGCGGTGCTGATGACGGCGCTGACCGCGATCGTCGGTCTGGTGCCGCTGGCAATCGGCAACTCGACGGTCGGCGGCGTCTACTACTTCCCGCTGGCCCGCACCGTCATCGGCGGACTGGCGTCGTCGACGCTCCTGACCCTGATCGTCCTGCCGTTCATCAACCTCGAAGTCGAGTCGGCGGTCGCCTGGCTCGGCCGCCTGTGGCGCGCCTCGTCACCCGAGGCTGCGCGTCCCGAAGCCGCGGGCGCGTCGTCAGCCGTCCCGGCCGCAGCCCAATCGTTGTAGGATCGCCCCCGCCCAGGAGCCAGTCTGGGCCCGTCCACGCTGGAGGTACGCCATGAAGCGCGCTGCCGTCGCCGCGATGACGTTTTGCGTCGTCCTTCTCACGGCCGGGTCCCCCGGCTCGCCACTCGCGGGGGAGAGCGGCGAGGCGAAGCATGACGCGGCGCTGGTGATCTGCAAGATGACCTTCGACCTCAAGAGCTGGTCGGTCTTCTACAAGTCCTCGAAGGGGACCGGGACGATCACCTGCGACAACGGCCAGACCGCCAAGGTCACGATCACGGCCAAGGGCGGCGGCATCACCTTCGGCAAGTCCGACGTCATCGGCGGCACCGGCAAGTTCACCGGCGCGCTCAACATCGGGGAGCTGTTCGGGTCGTACGTCCAGTCGGAGGCGCACGCCGGCGCCGGCAAGTCGGCCGCCGCGCAGGCGCTCACCAAGGGGGAGGTTTCCCTGGCGCTGGCCGGCACGGGGCGGGGCGTCGATGTCGGCTTCGCCTTCGGCAAGTTCACCATCGAGCGGGCGAAATGAGCCGGCCGGCGCGCCGGTCCCCGGCCGTGACCCCGCCCGCGGGCGCCTCCGCAGCTCCCGCGGCGTGGACCCGGCGGTTGTTCCTGAACGGCTCGCTCAAGGCGACCATTCTCGCCGGCGCGGCGGGGCGGCTGTCGATGGGACGGCTGCTGGCGGAGACCGTCGCGGCGCCGCCGGCGCGGCGCTATGACGGCGAGCTGGTGGCCGAGTCGTACGACATCGCCCACCGGCTGCGCGACGGGTCGCTGGAGATCCCGGCGCTCGCCCCGGAGGGGCCGCTGCACGACGGCATCGTTCTCGGCGGCGGCATGTCGGGGCTGATGGCGGCGTGGGACCTGCGGCGCGGCGGGCTCGACGACGTCGTGCTCTACGAGAAGGAAGGGTATCTCGGCGGCAACGCCCGCAAGGAGCACGGCAACGGCACCGACTTCACGGTCGGGACGTGGTCCTGCGTCCGGCCGCGCGACGCCTTCATGAAGCGGCTCTTGAAGGATCTCGACGTCGTCGAGTCGTTCGCCGCCGACGGCACGCCGCGCATCCACAAGGAGCTCCTCGGCCCCGGCCCGGACTTCAACCAGCTGGTCGACGGCACCTGGTACCCCGAGCTGACCATGTACGGCCTCGACGTCGCCGCCGACGTGCGGCGGATGCCACTGTCCGCCAAGGATCGCGATGACCTGATCGATTTCTACCGCGAAATGGAGGCCTGGGGGAAGCGCAAAGGCAAGGACGGCCTGCCGGTCGCCGCCATGCCGGTCGAGGAGGGCAGCCGCGACCCGGAGATCCTGGCGCTGGACACCGTCACCCTCGCCGAGTGGATGAAACGCCGCGGCTGGGGCGAGCGGACGCAGCGGATCGCCGCCGAGTGGTCGACCAGCGACATCGGCGGGACGCCCGAGGAGGTGTCGGCTTACGGCTTCTGGACCTTCAACGGACTCGGGCAGGGAGGGGAGGACATCACCATCCCCGGCGGCAACGCGTGGCTGGCGGAGCGGCTGGCGGCGAAGGCCGGCGCCGACCGGCTGCGCACCGGCCTGGTCGCGGTGCGGGTCGTCAACGAGAGCTCGGAAGTCAGGGTCACGCTGGTAGATCAGAAGACGCTGCGGTTCTCCATGCGCCGGGCCCGCTGCGCCGTCATCGCCTGCCCCAAGCACATCACCGGCCGGATGGTGCCGGAGCTGGCGGCGGCGGGGCGGAAGCAGTTCCTCGACTATCGTTACGGCGCCCTGATCATGGGGGCCGCCTTCACCCGCCGCACCCCCGTCCTGAAGGGCGCGCCGCTCGCCTGGTTCAACAGCGCCGACGGCAGGCTCTCCCAGGGGTTCCTGGTCGGCGACTACAACTCGGACCGCTGGCGCAAGGCCGATCCGAAACGGCCGAACGTCCTGCTGCTCTGGTCGCCTCTGGGCGGCAAGGTGACGCGCGCCGATCTGCTCACCGAGCCGTGGTCCAAGTGGGCCGACATCCTCGCCGATGACTTGGAGATGATGGTGCCCGGCATCATGGGGGACATCACCCGCCTCGACGTCTACGTCTGGGGGCATCACATGGTGATCCCGTACCCCGGCTTCCTCACCGGGACGGCGCGCCGGGATCTGACCCGCCCCCTCGGCCGGATCACCTTCGCCCATTCAGACCGGCACGGCATGCCGTCGTTCGAGCTGGCCACGCGCGCCGGCGCCGACGCCGCCCGCGAGGCGCTGGCGCTCGTCCGGGGCTGAGCCCGGTCCGCCTCCCGCGCCTGGCGGCCGGGTCGCCATGGCGCGCCCGCTCCGTAAAGCCGCCGCCGTCGCGATTTCCCGCGTGATTCCCGGTGAAAGCCAGCCCCCATGGTGGTATAAATGCGACCACAACATACAGCGCGCCGGCGCAGGGGAGACACGGATGAAATTGTCCGCGACACGCAGGGGAGTGACGGTCTGGCTGACCGGCCTGCCGAGCGCCGGCAAGAGCACCATCGCCCACCGGCTGGCGCGCCGGCTTGAGGCGGAGGGCCGGACCGTCATGGTGCTGGACGGCGACGAGGTGGGCGAGCGCCTGAACAAGGGGCTCGGCTTCTCGAAGGCCGACCGCGACGAGAACATCCGGCGCATCTCCTACGTCGCGCGCCTGCTGACCGAGGTCGGCACCGCCGTCATCGTGGCGGCGATCTCCCCCTGCCGCCGGACCCGCGACGAGGCGCGCGCCGAGATCAAGCGCTTCGTCGAGGTGCACGTACAGTGCCCGGTTGAGGAGTGCATCCGCCGCGACGTCAAGGGGCTGTACAAGAAGGCGCTGGACGGCAAGATCCAGCACTTCACCGGGGTCGACGACCCGTACGAGGCGCCGCTCAACCCGGAGCTGGTGGTCGAGACCAGCCACGAGACGGTCGACACCAGCGTCGAGCGGATCGTCTCCAGGATGAGAACGCTCGGCCACCTGCCGCCGGAGCGCTCCGAGGGGCTGGGGAACGAGCGACTGACGCCGATCCAGTCGACCTCGGAAGCATAGCCCGGATTTCTCACCGGGGTTCGTCGCGAGACCGCGCAGATGGCCGTCATGAAGGGCACCCGCAGCGGCGAGGACCCGAAACGTATTCGACATACGTTGACGGGTGCGAGCCGCGAGGACGCCCGTCAGGGCGGCCAGATCCGCGGTCGCAG
>JAGYID010000167.1 GCA_018606725.1 Acidobacteriota bacterium | reverse complement strand
GCCCCGCGACGCCTGTGCTACGATTCGGCGGCATACGGAGGCACGCCATGGCCAAGACGGTCAGAATTTTCGGCAAGGACAGCTGACCCTACACCAGCGCGGCCCGTGAGGCCTACGCCAACGACGGGTACGACGTCCAGTATCTCGACGTCCTCAAGGACGCGTCGCTTCTCGATGAGATGCTGGCGGTTTCGAAGGGGCGCCGGTCGGTGCCGGTGGTCGTCGAGGGCACCAAGGTCAGCATCGGCTACGGCGGCAGCTGAGGCGTGTGAGACTCCGGCCGGCGGCCGGAGACCCCCAGACCAACCAATACGGGCCGCCCATCGAGCCGCGGGACCGGCCCGCGGCGTGGATGCCACGCTCATGTCCGACAACATCGATCACAGCGCGGGCGGAACGAAGGATCGCTACCGCTTCCAGACGCAGCTCGGGACGGAGCTGGAAGCGATCGACGATCCGAAGAAGCTCTACAAGACCGCCCTGGCGCGGCTTGGGCGTCATCTCGGCGCCGATCAGGGAGTGGTCGTCCTGCGGCACCCGGTCAGCGGTCAGTTGCGTCTCATTCCGTGGGGTGCGTCCGAGGTCCGCTGGGACGAGCGTCGGATCCGCGCCTTCCTGGCCCTCGAGCGCCCCGAGCTCCCGGAGAACGAGATCATGGCGCCGCTGATGATCGGCGGGCGGGCCGAAGGCGTGGTCGCCCTGCGCCGCGGCATCGGAGCGTTCCCGGAGGGGTCGGGACGCTGGCTGGCGCGCCTGTGTCGCAAGCTGGCGCGCGAAGCGGAGCTGCGTGAAGAGCGCCGCGTCAATCGCGTCGTCGATCAGATCAAGGACAAGACGGTCCGGGAGCTGCGCCCGAAGGATCTCTTCTACCAGGTGCTGCACGGACTGCGCACTCTCACGCGGTACGACCACTCATCGGCCATCCTGATCGCGGAGGAGGACGCCTCGCGCCTGGTGCTGCACGCCGAGCAGATCGCCTGGGCGAAACTCAAGAGCGAGCGGATCGGCCGCCGTCTCAAGGTGCCGTCCGATCTGCGCGCCATCCTGCAGCGCGCCACCGCCATCCGGATCGCGTCGTTTCCGTCGGCGAAGGACCGGTCCGCCGGCGGCCGGGGGAGCGCGGTCGCGGCGGCGCCGGAGCAGGACCCGGTGGCCCGCCTGCTGCGCTGGTACGCGAAGGGGAAGGCGCCGGCGGAGGGGAGCCTGCTGTGGGCGCCCCTGGTGCACGACGGCGAGCTGCTCGGCCTCCTGAAGATCGCGGCGGTGAGGCCCGGGGCGCTCGGGACGCACGAAGCGGATGGAGTGCGGCGGGTGCTGCCGCACATCACCTCGGTGATCCACAACGCCCGCCGGGCGCTGTCGATGGAGGAACGGATCATCGAGGCCGAGAAGAAGAACGCCATGGCCGATCTCGCCAGGGCGATCTCGCACGACGTCAAGAATGCCATCGGCGCCATCCTGCCGCTGGCGCAGCAGGCGCGCGAAGAGGTCCAGAGCGGCCACGCCGATGCGGCGACCCTGAGCCAGGACCTGCAGCAGATCGAGCAGTCGGCGCAGGTCTGCCAGCGGATCTTCGACGGCATGCTGCAGCTGGCGCGCTCCGGCGCCCGGCCGGCCGAGCGCGCCCCGCTGGCGCGCATCCTCGAAGGGTCGTTCGCCGTGCTCGGCAATCGGATGAAGCGGGCCGGGGTGACGCTGGAGATGAAGATCCCCTCCGACCTCCCTGAGATCGACGTGACCCACGGCGGCCTGGAGCAGCTGTTCCTGAACCTGATCAGCAACGCCGTCGAATCGATGCCGGCCGGCGGGCGGATCAAGATCCAGGCGCGGCAGGCGGGGCAGCGGCTCGAAGTGAGGATCGCCGACACCGGCACCGGCATCCCGCCCGGTGAGCTGAAGCGGATCCACGAGCCGTTCTACACGACCAAGGAGGGGGGCTCCGGTCTTGGCCTGTCGATCTGTCGCTCGATCCTGTGGGAGTGCGCCGGCGAGATGAGCATCGACAGCCAGCCCGGCCGCGGCACCACCGTGACGGTGCTGCTGCCGGCGGCGGCGCCGCGGCCCGCCGCCGGGGTCGGCGGCCCGAAGCCGGCCGCGCCGGAGGCCCAGCCATGAAGACCCGCCCCGGCCGCGTCATGGTGGTGGATGACGATCCGGCGATGCTGCGGACCGTGGAGCGGCTGCTGGCGACGCGTCACGAGGTGCGCGGCTTCCTGTCCGGGACCGAGGCGGTTGAGGCGTTCCGCCGCGAGCCGTTCGACGTGGCGATCGTCGACGTGCGCATGCCGGGGCTGGACGGCTTCGAGGTGACCCGCACCATCCGCGCCATTCAGCCCCGCACCGAGGTGATCCTGGTGACCGGCTCGGTCACCGACCTCGACGACAAGATGCTGCGGGCGATCGAGGAGCGCGCCTTCTACTTCATCACCAAGCCGTTCTCCAAGGCGGTGCTGACGTCGCTGGTCGCGTGGTGTCTGGAGATGCAGCGGCTGGCGGAAGAGCGCGACGAGTTGATCCACCGGCTGACCGAGGACCTGGAGCGCGCCCGGCGCTATCAGCAGGCGCTCCTGCCGCGCGGCCTGCCGCGCAACTTCGGGCCGCTGCGGGCCGACGGGCTGTGGGCGTCGTGCCAGGAGGTCGGCGGCGATTTGTACGACGTCCAGCCGCTGCCGGGAGACCGCCTGTTCGTCATGGTCGCCGACGTCGCCGGCCACGGCGTGGCCGCGGCCCTCCTGGTCGGCATGGTCAAGACCGCCATCGGCCGGGCTCTGCAGGACTGCATCACCCGGGATCATGTCGACTTCGCCCCGGCGGCACGCGCCGTCCTGGAGACCCTGTCGCCGCTGAATCGCAACCGCGTGGTGACCGTGTTCCTCGGCCTGCTCGACCCGAAGCGGAAGACGCTCCACTATCTCAACGCCGGTCACCCTCCCGCCATCCTGTGGCGGGCCGGGCGCGAGCCGCACTTGCTGCCCGCGACCACGCCCCTGCTGTCGTTCGGCATCGATCTCGGCAAGGAGCCGACCGTCAGGGTCCCGTTCGAGCCGGGCGACCGCCTGGCCGGCTACAGCGACGGTCTTTATGAAATGCGCGACCCGGACGGCAACGAATACGGCCGCGAGCGGCTCATCCGGACGCTGTGGGGCGCTCCCGGATCGATCGAGGACGCCGTCCGGGCCACCCGCGAGGCGACGGAATCGCACGCCGCCGGCCGCCCGTCCGAGGACGACCTCACCCTGTTCGTGATCGAGTTCCAGAAGAAGTAGACGCGCCGCGAGAGGACAGAGAGCCGCCGCGCCGCGAGGGACGCGGGCGAGCTAGGCCGGCGCGCTGAGAGGGAATTCCTCGAGGGCGCCGGTGGCCGGGTCGCCGCGCAGCAGTCGGTGGTTGTTGGTGTCGGCGATGATCACCGAGCCGTTCGCCACCGCGACGCCGCCCGGCTCGTGCATCGTCGCCGGCCGGCCGTCGCCGAAGACGACGCGCGTCAGCATCGACCCGAAAGCGATCTCCTTGATCTTGTTGTTGTAGGTGTCGGCGACGTACAGGACGTTGTCGCCGGCGGTCACGTCGAGCGGATGCTGCAGGAGCACCTGCTGGGGGGCGCCGTCGCTGTCGCCGAAGTCGAACAGCCCCTGCCCGACGACCGTCTGGACGGCGCCGGAATCCAGGTCGATCGCCCGGATGCTCGAGACCTCGCTGTCGGCGATGAACAGGAACCGCCCGGCGCGCGCCAGGCCGCTGGGCTGGGCGAGCGCCGCGTCCTGCAGCGTTCCGTCGAGGTGGTCCTCCTGGCCGCTGCCGGCCCAGGGGCCGATCATGCCGCGCTCGGGATCGAACAGCCAGATCTGGTGGCTGCCGGCCATGGCGATCAGGATGTGGTGACCGATCGACAGCAGACCCCACGGCGAGCGCAGCGGCACCTTCCGGAGGTCGGACAGGTCTGGGACGCCGGCCGTCTCCCCCTTGCCCCCGGTGCCGGCGACGGTGGTGACTTCGAGCGTGGTCGGGTCCACCCCCCGCAACAGATGATTCCCGGTATCGGCGACATAGAGGCGCTCGCCCCCCTCCGGGAGGGTGCCGACCGCGAGACCCTGCGGGTTGTGGAAGGATGCCTGATCGCCCCGGCCGTCGCGGGCGCCGGGGCCCCCCTCGCCGACGACCGCCTCCACCCGCCCGTCCAGTCCGGCGACGACGATCCGGTTGTGCCCGCTGTCGGCGATGTACAGGAGGCCGCGGTGCACGTGGACCTTGCCCGGGAAGCGCAGAAAGGTCGAATCGGTCTGCGGGTCGGGCGCGACGTCGAGCGGACCGGCGGCGAGGATGTTCTGGTCGCGCCCTTCCTTCAGGAGACCCTCGATGCGGGCCGTCAGGTCCTCCTCCGAGATCTCGCCGGCCAGCGTGTCGCGCACGTAGCCGCCGGCATCGACCAGCACCAGCGTCGGCCAGGCGCGCACCCCGAAACGCTCCCACATGTCGTGGTCGCGGTCGACGACCACCGGGTGAGCGACGTCGTAACGCTGCACGGCGCGACGGATGTTCTCCGGGTCACGCTCGGAGATGAATTTCGCCGAGTGCACGCCGATCACCGCCACCGGCTGCTTCGCGAAGCGCTCCTCGATCCGCTTCAGGACCGGCAGGACGTGCATGCAATTGATGCAGCAGTAAGTCCAGAAGTCGAGCACCGCGATCCGGCCGCGCAGATCGCCGGCCACAGTCAGCGGACGGCGCGTGTTGATCCAGGTGAAGCCCGGGAGGAACTCCGGGCAGTGGACGGTTGGGCGATCAGCGCGTTCCATCGAGAAACCTTATCACACGGATCAGGGCGTCACGAGCGACAGCGCGCGCTTCATCTGCTCGACGAGCCACTCCGCTTCGCGCTTGTCGCGCACCATCGAGCCGATGGTGTGCGTG
>JAGYID010000016.1 GCA_018606725.1 Acidobacteriota bacterium | reverse complement strand
GGGGGCGCGACGGCCGGGGGCGCGGGCGCGGGGGTGGTGGCGGGGACGGGAGACGCGGCGGCGGGCGGCGCCGCATCCGACTGTGCGAGCGACGGCGCAGGCGCGAGCGACAGGGCGCACGCAAGCGCCAGGAGAAGGAACGGAGCCAACGGACTCGAAGCTTTCGGGTGCACGGCCACCGCGCAGCGCTTATTCGAGGGCGGAGGCGATCATAGCGCGCAGCGCCCGCATCCGGTACAGCCCCACGAGCCGCTCACTCCCCGTCGTCGGGCGGCCTGGTCGTGTGGTTCGCCAGCGTCCCGGCGGGGGACAGGCCGTGACGACCGATCTCGTGCGCGGTCTGCTTCGCGAGGACGCTGTGGTGGCGGCCGTAGAAGAAGTAGATGACGAAGCCGATGAGCAGCCAGATCAGGAGCCGCAGCCAGTTCTCGGAAGGCAGCGAGAACATCAGCAGCAGGCACGAGCCGATGCCGAGGATCGGCACCAGCGGGGAGTACGGCACGCGGAACGGGCGGGGGGCGTCCGGGTTGGTGCGCCGCATGATCAGGACGGCGGCGCAGACGATGACGAACGCCAGGAGCGTGCCGATGTTGACCAGGTCGGCGAGCACCCGCAGCGGCACCAGGGCGGCCACGGTCGCGACGAACGCTCCGGTCAGCATGGTCGCCTTGTGCGGGGTGCGGAAGCGTTCGTGCACGGCGCCGAAGAAGCCGATCGGCAGCAGCCCGTCGCGCGCCATGGCCAGCAGCACCCGCGCCTGGCTGAGCATCATGACCAGCAGGACCGAGGTGATGCCGGTGATGGCGCCGAGCGAGATCAGGAAGCGCGCCCACGGCAGGCCGGCCTGGGCGAAGGCGTCTGCGACCGGCGCGTCGATGTTGATCTTGTCGTACGGCACCATGCCGGTGATCACCGCCGCCACGGCGATGTAGAGAACGGTGCACAGGACCAGCGACACGATGATGCCGATCGGCACGTCGCGCCGCGGGTTCTTGGCCTCCTCGGCGTGGGTCGACACCGAGTCGAAGCCGATGTAGGCGAAGAAGATGATGGCGGCGCCCGCCAGCATGCCGAGCGGCTCGCCGGCCAGGCCGTGCTGGCCCACCACCGTCTTGCCGAAGAAGGACAGCCCGGAGAGGCCGTACGGCGCGAACGGCACCCAGTTCTTCGGGTCGACGTAGAACGCCCCGACGGCGATGACGAACAGGACGATCAGCAGCTTGAAGATGACCATGAAGGCGTTGAAGCCGGCGCTCTCCTTGATGCCGATCACCAGGACCGCGGTGATGATCAGGGTGATGACGATCGCCGGCACGTCGAACCAGGTGCCGGTCAGCGCCAGCCGACCGGTGTGAGGGTCGAAATCGAACGGCGCGTTGGTGAGCGCGTGCGGCAGGTGGACGCCGAGCTGGTCGAGGAAGTTCTGAAAGTATTTCGACCAGCCGTGGGCGACGGTCGAGGAGGCGACGGCATACTCGAGCAGCAGGTCCCAGCCGATGATCCAGGCGAACATCTCCCCGAGCGTGGCGTAGGCGTAAGTGTAGGCCGACCCGGCCACCGGCACCATGGCGGCGAACTCGGCGTAGCACAGGGCTGCGAAGATGCAGGCGACCCCGGAGACCACGAACGACAGCATCAGCGCCGGGCCGGTCTTGTCGTGCGCCGCGATGCCGGTCAGGACGAAGATGCCGGTGCCGATGATCGCCCCGACGCCGAGGCTGGTGAGGGCCACCGGGCCGAGTACCCGCCGCAGCCGGTGCTCGCCCGCCATCTCGTCCAGCAGGACCTTGTACGACTTGGTGGCGAACAGCGGGTTGGCCATGGGGCCTCCTCGTTGGAAAACCGCCGGGAAGCCTACCACCGTTCGAATCTTTCAGGAGCGCGTCAGACGGAGGCGGGGGCCAGACCAGGGGCGGGAGATGTCGAGCCGGCCGGCTGCGGGGCGCGCTCGATGGCGCGGCTGCGCGCCACCACCATGTAGATCGACGGAACGACGAACAGCGTGAAGGCGGTGCCGATGATCATGCCGGTGACCAGCATGATGCCGATGCTGTTGCGCGCCCCGGCGCCCGGGCCGGTGGCGATGATCAGCGGGAAGTGGCCGACGACGGTGGCCGCGGTGGTCATCAGGACAGGCCGCAGGCGGGTGCCGGCCGCCTCGGTGATGGCCCGCAGCTTGTCCAGCCCCGACTCCTGCAGGTGGTTGGCGAACTCGACGATCAGGATGCCGTTCTTCGACACCAGGCCGACGAGGGTGATCAGCCCGACCTGGCTGTAAATGTTGAGCGTCGTGAAGCCGAGGAACGAGAACAGCAGCGAGCCGGAGATCGCCAGCGGCACCGAACCGGCCAGGATGATGAACGGGTCGCGGAAGCTCTCGAACTGGGCCGCCAGCACCAGGTAGATCAGGATGGCCGAGAGCACGAAGGTGCCGAGGAACTTGCTCCCCTCGGTGCGCAGCTGGCGCGACGCGCCGGCGTAGTCGACGGTAAAGCCCTGCGGCAGGATCTTCTCCGCCTCGTCCTCGAGGAAGTGCAGCGCCCGGTCCAGCGACACCGGCGGCGGGATGACCCCCTGGATGCGCACCGCGTTGAGCTGCTGGAAGCGCTTGAGCTCGCGGGGCTCGGTGGTCGTCTTCAGCGAGGCGAAGGTCGAAAGCGGCACGAGCTTGCCCTGCGGCCCGGTGACGTAGATCTTCTCGAGCTGGTCGGCGGTGAGCCGATCGGCGCGCCTGATCTGCGGGATGACCTTGTAGCTGCGCCCCTGGATGCTGAACCGGTTGACGTAGTTGCCGCCCAAAAGCGTCGACAGGTCGCCGCCGGCCTGGCTCAGGTCGACGCCGAGGGAGCGGACCTTGTCGCGGTCGAACACGACCTCCGTCTGCGGCTGATCGAACTTCACATCCGAGTCGGCATAGATGAACAGCCCGCTCGCGAACGCCTTCTGCACCAGCGTGTCGGCGAACTCGACCAGCTGGGCCGGCTCGGCGGTCGAGGCGATGACGAACTCGACCGGGAAGTCGCCGCCCCCCGGCAGCGGCTCCGGCGTGATCGGGATGACCCGGACGCCCGGGAGCTTCGAAAGGGCCATCCCCGCCTCCATCTGGAGCTGCGCCGCGGTCTTGCTCCGCTCGCTCCAGGGCTTGGTCACCAGGCCGCCGAAGCCCCCGGTCGGGAAGGTGATCTGGAATGTGTTCTCGGTCTCCGGGAACGAGCGGAACACCTCGTCGACCTTCTTGGCAAACAGCTTGGTCTGATCGAGAGTCGAGTTCGGCGACGCCTGGATGATGCCGAACACGACCCCCTGGTCTTCGACCGGCGCCAGCTCCTCCTGCGAGAACATGTAGAACGGGATGATCAGCGCCACGACGATCGCCCACAGGACCAGCATGACCGGGCGCTCCATCAGGGTCCATGACAGCAGCCGGCTGTAGAAGCGGCGGATGCCGTCGAACTGCCCGTTGATGAAGTGCGCGAAGCCGCGGTCGCCGTGGCCGGACCGCAGCAGCTTCGACCCCATCATCGGGGACAGCGTCAGGGCCACGATGCCGGAGACGATCACCGCGCCCGACAGGGTGAACGCGAACTCGCGGAACAGCGCGCCGGTCAGCCCCCCCTGGATGGCGACCGGCGTGTAGACCGCCGCCAGCGTGATGGTCATCGCGATGATCGGGCCGACCAGCTCGCGCGCGGCGTGCAGGGCGGCGTGGAACGGGTCCTCGCCGGCGCGCAGGTGCCGCTCGACGTTCTCGACCATGACGATGGCGTCGTCGACGACCAGCCCGACCGACAGCACGATGGCGAGCAGGGTCAGGAGGTTGATCGTGAAGCCGGCGAGGAACATCAGGAACACCGCGCCGATCAGCGAAATCGGGATGGCGACGACCGGGATGAGCACCGCGCGCATCGAGCCGAGGAACAGGAAGATGACGATGACGACGATGAGCAGCGTCTCGGAGAGGGTCTTGACCACTTCTTCGATGGCGTTCTGGATGTAGAGCGTCGAATCGTACGGGACGCCGGCGGTCATGCCGGTGGGCAGCTGGGCCTGGATCCCGGGAAGCGCCGCGCGCACCTGGCGGATGACGTCGAGCGAGTTGGCGGTGGGCAGCACCCAGATGCCCATGAAGGTCGCGGTCTGGCCGCTGAACTTGACGTCGGAGTCGTAGTTCTCGGCGCCCAGCACGACATCGGCGATCTCCCCGAGCCGGACGACGACGCCGCCGTCCTCCTTGACGACGAGCCTGCGAAAATCCTCGGCGGTCTTCAAGTCGGTGTTGGCGACGAGATTGACCGACACCATCGAGCCCTTCGTCTTCCCGAGGGCGGACAGGTAGTTGTTCTTCGTCAGGGCGTCGCGCACGTCCGAGGGCGAGATGCGCAGGGCCGCCATCTTGTCCGGCTTGAGCCAGACGCGCATGGCGAAGGTGCGGTCGCCGAGGATGTCGGCGCGCTGCACCCCGCTGATGGCGGAGAGCTTCGGCTGGACGGAGCGCGCCAGGTAGTCGGTGATCTGGTTCTGATCGAGCGTGTCCGAGGCGAACCCCAGGTACATCGACGCGAACTGGCTGTCGGCGGTCTGCAGCTCGATCTCCGGCGCCTCGGCCTCCGGCGGCAGGTCGTTGCGGACCTGGGCGACCTTCGCCTGGATCTGCGTCAGCGCGGCGTTGGTGTCGTAGTTGAGCTTGAGGTGCACGGTGATCGTGCTGATGCCCTGGGCGCTGGACGACTCGATGTAGTCGATGCCGTCGGCGCTGGCGATGACCCGCTCGAGCGGTGTCGTGATGAAGCCGCGCACCAGGTCGGCATTGGCGCCGACATAGGCGGTGGCGACGTTGATGACGGCGATGTCGCTGCGCGGGTACTGGCGCACCGCCAGCGAGCGGATCGACTGCAGCCCGGCGATCAGGATCACCAGGTTGACGACGATCGCCAGAACCGGCCGCCGGATGAACAGGTCCGTGAACTTCATCAGTTATCCTCGGGCTTCGGCGCCGGGTCGTTGCCGGGCATGATGTCGTTGTTCACCTGCACCGCGCCGCGGTTGCGCAGCTTGAACGCGCCGGAGGTCACGACCTCCTCGCCCGGGTTGACGCCGGAGACGACGGCGATCTGATCGCCGCGCGCGCTCCCCAGCTTGACGAACTGCTGGCGCACGCCCCGGTAGGAGGCGCCGCCCGGACCGTTCATCTGCTCGACGATGAACACCGAGTCGCCGTACGGGGCGTAGCGGATCGCCGATGCCGGGATCGGCACGACCGGGTTCTTGCTGGCGAGGAGGACCTCGGTCCTGACGAACATGCCGGGCCGCAGCTTCAGGCGCGGGTTGTCGAAGGTCGCCTGCACCTGGACGTTGCGGGTCGATTCGTCGACGACCGAGTCGATGGCGGTGATCCGGCCGACCGCCTGGATGTCCGGCGAGCCCTCGGCGATGGCGCGCACCTCCGCGCCGACCGGCACCTGGCGCAGGTCCTGCTGCGGGACGTCGAAGTTCACGTAGACCGGGTCGAGCGCCTGCAGCGGCACGATCGGCTGGCCACTGGTGAGATATTGTCCGAGATTGACGGAGCGGATGCCGAGCACTCCGGAGAACGGCGCCTTGATCATCTTCCGATCGATGGTGGCGCTGATCTCGCCGACGTTCGCCTCCGCCTGCTGCAGCGTCGAGACGGCGGTGTCATAGTCCGCCTGGGCGATGACCCCCTCCTGCTTCAGCCCCTGGGCCCGCTCGAGATTCAGGCGCGCCAGCTCCCGCTTGGCTTCCGCCGCGGCCAGTTGCGCCTGCTCCTGCCGGCTGTCGAGATGGACCAGCATGTCGCCGGCTTCCACCTTCGCCCCGGAGTCGAAGGCGATCCTCTCGACGATGCCCGGCAGGTCGGCGCTGACGGTGACCCCGTGGACCGCCGCCACCGTGCCGATGGCGCTCAGACTGGGTTGCCAATTCTCCTGCGTGGCGATGATGGTGGTGACCGATTCGGGCGGCGGCTGATACGCCGAGTTTTGCGCGATGGCGGCCTGGATCTGCCGGTACTTCACGAGTCCGATGACCGACAGGAAGGTGGCCATCGTGAGGAGCATAACGATCATTCGCTTGGTCATTGCCGGAAACCTCCAACGAGAACGAGATGGGCCGCCATCTGTAGGACGTTCATGATCGCTTCCCATGGACACATATCTTCTGGATGCGGGGGTCGATCGAGCCGGCGATCCGCTCGACCACGCGCGCATCGATGGAGGCGAGCGCCCGCAGCTCGAGATCCGTCAGCTCCACGCCACACTCGGTCATCTGCCGGAGGGCGGCGCCGGGATCCTCGGCAAACTGCTCGCGGAACGCCTCGTCGGTCACCAGCCGGCCAACCACCCTTTCGACGCTGCGCTGACTCATCGGATTCTCCTTCGGCGCCGCTGTATTCCAAGACCCATGCCAAGGCGCCGGCGTCACCGGTCGACGCGCGCAACGTCATGCAATGATGAGGCTTGAACTGCGGTGCCCGAGGGCCACGGGCACCGTCCATCGCTCGAGCCGTGTGTCGATAATTCTACACGTTGCCGATTTGTCGTCAATCCCCCTGGACGCCGTACTTCTGCATCCGGGAGTAGAGCTGGGCGCGGGTCAGGCCGAGCAGCCGGGCGGCCTTCGACTTGTTGCCGCGGGCGTCGCGGAGCGCCTTCTCCACGAAGCTCCGCTCGACCGCTTCGAGCTGGATGCCGCCGGGGGGCAGCGGCCCGTCGAGCGCCTCATCGATGCCGTGCCCGTCACCGCGCCTGCCGTCGCCGCTTTTCGCCGCGCGCCGGGCACCCGTCGATCGCGCCGCCTCGGGCCGGCCGATCGAGGCGGGGAGATGCTCGCGCGTCACCAGGCCGCCGTCGCACAGGAGGATGGCGCGCTCGATGGCGTTGCGCAGCTCCCTCACGTTCCCCGGCCATGGATAGGAGAGCAGCCACTCGCGGGCGTCGCGCGAGATGCCCGCCGCGGGGCGGCCCATCGTCCGGCCCAGGTCCTCCAGGAAGAATTCCGCCAGCGGCAGGATGTCCTCGGTCCGCCCGCGCAGCGGCGGCACGTGGATCTCGAACACATTGAGCCGGTAGTAGAGGTCCTCGCGGAACGCCTCCCGCTCCAGCGCCTTCGCCAGGTCGCGGTTGGTCGCGGCGATGACGCGCACGTCGGCGCGCAGCACGCGCGTGCCGCCGACCCGCTGGTACTCCTTCTCTTGAAGCAGGCGCAGGAACTTCGCCTGCATCAGCGGGCTCATCTCGGCGATCTCGTCGAGGAACAGCGTGCCGCCGCCGGCCTGCTCGACCCGCCCGATCTTCGTCGCCACGGCGCCGGTGAACGCCCCCTTCTCGTGGCCGAACAGCTCCGACTCGAGCAGCTGCTCGGGCAGGGCGGCGCAGTTGATCGCCACGAACGGTTTCCCCGACCGCGGCGATCCGTGGTGGATCAGCCGGGAGACGACTTCCTTGCCGGTCCCCGACTCGCCGGTGATCAGCACCGTGGTGTCCGACGACGCGACCCGCCCGATCTGGCGCAGGACGTCCTTCCAGGAACGCGAGCCGCCGACCACGCGGCCGCGGCCCTGGGCCTCCAGCTCGCGGGTCAGGGTCTCGACGGTCGCCTCCAGACGCTCGGCGCGCTCGCGCGCCTCGGCGGCGACCCGGGCTTTCTCGCCCAGCTCGCGATGCGACAGCACCAGGGCGATCCGGTCGGCGACCCGGCGCACCACCTCGACGTCCCCCGGGCCGTAGCGCGACGGCTCGCGATGCATGAACACGACCGCCCCGCGGACCTCCCCCGACGTCAGCACCGGGACCCTGATCCACGACCGCATGCCGGTCGACAGCAGCAGCCGGTTGCGGTCGGTCCGGTCCGGCAGATTCGCGGGCAGATCGGCGATGATCTCGAAATCCATGGCGCGACGCTCGACCTCGTCCAGCGTCAGCGCGACCGGTCCGGCGGGCGGCTGGACGTCGGATTCCCCCGCGAAGGCGACGACCCGGAAGGTGCGGGCCGGCGCGTCGATGTCGGTCAGAACCAGCAGATGGTGCGGCAGGATCGGGCGCACGGCGTCGGAGAGCCGCCCGAAGATCTCCCGGACATCGAGCGCTTCGGCGAGGGTGCCGAGGACGGCCTCGAGCCGGTCGAGCCGCTCACGCCGGCGGCGCTCGATGTCCCAGATCCGCCAGTGCTCGACCGCCGAGCCGAGGAGCGCCGCGATCGGCGCGAGGATCTCCTGGTGCTCGCCGGTGAAGGCGCGCGCCTGGAAGGCGGTCAGCCAGACGCCGCCGGTGAACGACTCCTTCGAGCGGAACGGCTCCCAGAGCGCCGATCGCACGCCGGCGCCCAGGAGCATCGCGTCGATCGGGAAGGCCGGGTCCAGCTCGGCGGCCGCGTCGTCGATGCGGCTGATCGGGCCGGGCTGCGGGCGCAGCCGCGGGGACCACGAGGCCAGCGGGGTGGCCTGGGCGCACGCCGTGGGGTCGACCTTGCACTCGGCCGTGGTGGCGTGCATGGCGGCCCACTGCCCGTCGATGATCCGGACCACCCCCATGTTGTCGAACGGGATGAGCCGGCGGACCGCGGCCGCCACCCGGTTGAACACCTCCTGCAGCTCGAGGGTCTCGGAGGCGGTCTGGGCGATCTCCGACAGGACGCTGACGACCGACTGCGGGTTCATGGAAGCCGGCATTTTATCACGCGGGCCGGGACCCCAAAGCCGCTCCGGGCGCGGCGTCAGGCCCGGGGGATGGTCTCCGCCAGCGCGCGCGCCCGGTCCCAGACCCGCCGGACCTCGGTCTCGGTGGTCCGGATGTTCCCGATGGCGAGGCGGATGACGAAGCGGCCCCCCAGGCTGGTGTGCGACAGGAACATCTCGCCGGTGTCGTTCAGCGCCTGGAGCAGCCGTTCGTTGAACAGATTCAAAGCCGCGCCGCCATCCGCGCCAACGCCGGGGCCGCGGCCCCCCTCGCGGGGGACGCCGCGGGGGACGCCGCGAGGGACGGCGCGGAAGCAGACGACGCTGAACGGGACCGGGGCAACGCGTTCGAAGCCGGGGTCGGCGTCGACCCAGCCGGCGAACAGGCGCGCCAGGCGCAGGTGCTCGCGCAGGCGGGCCCGCAGCCCTTCCAGACCGAAGTAGCGCAGGACCACCCACAGCTTCAGGGCGCGGAACCGGCGGCCGAGCTGGAAGCCGGTGTCCATGAGATTGCGCACGTCACCGGCCTCGGAGGTCTTGAGATACTCGGGCGTCAGGGAGAAGGCGGCCCGCAGCAGGTCCATCTTGCGGCAGTAAAAGGCGCTCAGGTCGAACGGCGTGAACAGCCACTTGTGCGGGTTGACCACGAACGAGTCGGCGCGCTCCATGCCCTCGATCGCCCAGCGGCACTCCGGCAGGATCGCCGCGCTGCCGGCATAGGCGGCGTCGACGTGCAGCCAGATGCCCTCGCGCGCGCAGACGTCGGCGATCGGCGCCACCGGATCGACGCTGGTGACCGAGGTGGTCCCGACGGTGGCGACGACCGCCAGCGGAGCGTGCCCGGCGCGCCGGTCCTCGTCGATCGCCGCCGCCAGCAGGTCGGGCCGCATCCGGTACTCGGCGTCGGCCGGGATGCGGCGCAGGTTGTCATGCCCCAGCCCCAGGACGATCACCGCCTTGTCGACCGACGAGTGCGCGTGCTCCGAGCAGTACACCCGGAAGGCGCCGCCGCCGTGCCCGGCGAGACCGCGCATCCGGATCTCCGGGGCCCTCTCGTGGCGGGCGGTCGCCAGCGCGTGCACGACCGCCGTCGACGCCGTGTCGTAGATGACCCCCTCGAAGCCGTCCGGCACCCCGATCGCGCGCCGCAGCCACCCCAGCACGACCTCCTCGAGCTCGGTCGCCGCCGGGGAAGTGCGCCACAGCATCGCCTGCTGGCTCACCGCCGTCGACAGGAAGTCGGCCAGCGCCCCCGGCGTCGAGAAGCCGCACGGGAAATAGGCGAAGTAGCCGGGGTGGTTCCACTGCGTCAGCCCCGGCACCAGCACCCGCTCGAAGTCGGCCAGGATCCGCTCGAACGGCTCGCCGGCTTCGGGCGCCGCTGCCGGCAGGGCGGCGCGGATCTCGCCGGGACGCACCCGTGACAGGACCGGGCGGTCGAGCGACGACTGGAAGTATTCGACGAGCCAGTCGACGAGGCGGTGACCTTCGTCGCGGAACTCGCCGGCCGGCATGTCACCTGGCGGCAGCGCTTTCATGAGGTCAGCCGCGCCAGGCCGGGGATGCGCGGCGCCACGGCGTAGTTCAGCTGCACCAGCACGATGAAGCCGATGCTCCAATACGTATTGATGGGGCAGAGGGCCGCGCCGATCGCATAAAGCGTCTGCGCGACGAGGATGCGCCGCTTGATCGCCGCGGACACCTCGCGGGAGGCGCTTTCCTTCAGCAGGCCGGCCCGCTCGGCGTAGACCCAGCTCGCATAGAGGATGCCACCCAAGAAGAACACGTTGACCCAGTAGACCAGCAGCGCCGTGCGGAAGGTGGTGAACTCCGCCAGCAGCCCGGTGGAGAACGGCATCGTGGCGACCGCCGCCAGGAACGCCAGGTGGATCCACGCCAGGTGACGATCGGTGCGCGCGAACTGGTTGAGCTGCGTCTGCTGCCCGACCCAGAAGATGCCGAGGGTCAGGAAGCTCATCAGATACGTCACGATGCGCGGCGTCAGCGCGACCAGCGCCGACCACAGCGCCTTCTCGCTGCCGATGGCGTGGCGCGACGGCACGTGAATTTCCAGCACGATGAGCGTCATGGCGATGGCGAACAGCCCGTCGCTCAGCGCCGCCAGCCGCTCCAGCCCGGTGCCGGCGATCCGGTTATAGGTCGTGTTCACTTGTCCTTCGGTCGCGCCTGCAGCGCCCCGGAGGGGCAGCGCGCCACCTGAGCGGTGACCTCGGCGGCGGACGCCGCCTCCGGGCGCACCCAGCGCTTGCGGCTGATGTCGAACACGGCCGGCAGGCCGCGCACGCACTCTCCCGAGTGACTGCATACCTCCGGATCGAACGTGACCGTGATCTCCGCGCTCTCGTAAACTTGCTGTCGCTTGGTCATTTGTCCTTTTCCTCAGGCGCCGGCCGCCGCCATTCGCCGCGCTCGCGCGCCCGATTGATGATCGGGTCGATCCACTCGGGCAGCGGCCGGAACAGGAAGCCGTGCCCCAGCCGGGTGTCGAGGCGGATTTCCGCGTGGCGGGTCAGGGCGCCGGCCCGGGTGAACTGCGGCGCGCAGGACTGCTCTCCCTCGTCGCTCACCTCGTAGATCGACAGGACATCGCCATGCAAGCCGCCGCCGAGCTTGAGGGTGTCGCGGTCGCAGCATCCCATGATCACGTACCCGAGGTCGCGTTCGCTGCGCCGGTTCGAGACCTGCATCGTGATGATACCGCCCATCGACGCGCCGACGACGGTGATCCGCCGCGCCGGGACGCCGGCGTCCAGCAGCCGCCCGATCCGGTTGGCGACGTACTCGGCATACGCCTTGACATCCGAGCCTCGCGGGCGAATCTCGCTGATGACGACAAACCCCGCGTCGGCGAATCGCCGGACGATCGCATCGTACTCGTAGGTGCCGTATTTCGGGCTCACCGCTCCGCGCCCCTGCTCCTGCACGATGCGTCCGTGCAGGTAGAACAGATACAGCGCGCCCGGATCCGGTTTCGGCGGCGGGTGCGCGATGATCGTTCCGGCCGCGGCGAGGAGTCCCGGTGCTCGCGCCGACGCGCGAGTAAGGAAGTAGCTCAGCATATCGGCGGTGAGGTTGCGCCAGGCCCCGAAGCTGTGCCCCTCGTGGGTGTAGACGGCCTTCGTCTTCAACCCGACTTTCTTGAAGTAGCTCTCCAGGGTCTCGGCGTCTTTGTAGATGTAGCCCTCGTAGGTGCCGGCGCTCAGCCAGATCTTCAGCCGCGCGTCGGGTCGCCGCGTGCCGCCGAAGTACGGCTCCAGGTAATGGATTGGGCCGGTCAAAGACGGTGAGAGCATCGCCAGGTTGCGGAACAATCCGGGGCGCTCGATGCCGACGTACAGGCTGGCCCGACCGCCGGAGGATGACCCGACGTGCAGCCGGTCGCCGGGGCCGGTCTTCGTTGAATACCGGCCGTCGACGTACGCGACGACCTTCTCCAGATACGCCAGGTAGTCGGGGTTGTAGTAGTACCAGCGGCTGCGATCCTCGGGCGCGTCAATCATGACGGCGATGACCGGCGCGATGGCGCCGTCGGCGATCAGATTGTCCAGGATGACCGGCAGCCCGATGATGTCGATCCAGGCGCTGCCGTCCGCCGTGTAGACGACCGGGTATCGATTCGAAGCGTCGTAGCCGGCCGGCAGGTAAATGGTGAACTTAGGTTTGGCCCACCCCTCGTCCACGACCCGCAGCGTACCCCCGGGCACGTCCTGCCGCCGGGTCGCCGCCGGCGATCGCCGGTATCCGGGCATGACCAGCTCGCAGGCCTTGCCGATGATGCCGCTGTCGACGACGGCGGGGTTCAGCGGGTCGAGCCGGTGCTCGCCGTCGACGTTGAATGCGTAATCGAGCCGGGCATCGTTCTCGAACCGGCGCCGCTCGACGAACAAGCCGCCGTCCGGAGCCACCCGCGACATCGCCTCGCCGGCCTCATCCCAATAGACGTCGTTGAAGCCGCGCGTCCGGAAGTCGCCGATCAGCCGCACCTCCCGCTCGGCGCCGCTGCCCAGGTAAAGGAAGATCACGCTTCCATCCGGATGGACGACAGGGAACCCGCCCCGCCCCCGCTGCCACTCGAAGTACGACCGGGCCAGCGCGTCGCGGGCACCGGCGTCGACCCGCGCGTAATCGGCGAGGAACGATTCGATGGTGGTGAAACCGTCCCCGATCGGAGAGGAGGGGGAAGGGCCGGCGGCGAGCAGGAGCAGGATAAGCGGCAGCACCCCGGGCACCCACGCTCGAAATCTCACGGCACCGGCGGCGGCATGCAGTTGAAGGACGACAGGGCGCCGGTCCGGTCGAACCTGACCTCGGACGGATGGGTTGGGTCGTGGTAATACGTGCAGACCCAGCCGCCTTGACTTTTCTTGGCCATGACGAGGCTCGTTGAGATTGGCCAGCGTTTTACTCCGGGGTCGCCCAGCGCCAGAATCAGCACCGCGGCCGCCGCCTGCCGGGCGTCCGACGCATTGGAGACTTTCTTGAGCCCGATGCGGAACGTCTCGATGGACGACCCGTCGAGGCGGCGCACCGCGCCGTCTTCGTCAATGTCGGCGACGAGCGACACGGCATTCTTGAACGGCGGGCCGATGCCCCGCGCGTGGGTCAGCACGTAGTAGAAACGCCGTTTCGGGTAGGCGGCCTGCACCGTCGCGTTGAGGAACGGACCTGGCCCCGCGTCGCAGCCATATCCCGGGTGCTTCTCCTGTAGCCAGGTCTTGAAGGTCTCGAGTTCGCCGGCGGTCGCCGCGGAATCCGCCGCCCCGACCGTCTTCTGGCCCGCGCGCAACGGGGCCGGCGCGAGCAGGGCTGCAACGCATGCGAGCACGATGACTGACAATCGACGGCTTCTCATTCCTGCTCCTCCTCGCGCCAGGGCCTTCTCGCGCCTGGGCATCCTCATTTCGGTCGCGCGCCCGGCAGCGCGCCGGGCCGCGCATCGATCGTCACGTGGCCCGGTTGGGCGTGGACGCGATCCAGCCAGCGCCGGATCGACGGGAACGGCAAGCCCTCCATCACCTCGAGCGCGCTCCGGCCCAGCGCCTGCTTCTGGGCCAGCAGCAGCCGGGCCTTGTAACCGTTCCCGGAGGGGAGGTAGTCGTAGAGCTTCATGGGGCCGGCGTCGGCTGCGCCGATGACGGGGCAGGCGCCGCGGGGGAGGGCGCGGGAGTGGCGGACGGCGACGCCTTGGCGGCGAGGAGCGCTTCGAAATCGGCGATCGACTTCTCGTCGTCCTTGGAGATCGCCTCCACCGGCTCGGCGGCCGTCTGCGCATCGACCTGTTCGATCTGATCGATGCGGGGATAGTCATCGAGGGTCCACTCGGCCAGCTTGGTCATGACTTCCGCCGGATGGTTCAGCAGGGAGCGAGTGAGGCAGTTGCGCATGCCGAAGAAGTACCCCTCGACGCGGCCGCTCGTCCCGTTGATGACCCCGAGCGCCATGCTGCTGTAAGGAATGGAAACGGCCGTCCCGAAGCTGAGGATGACAGTCAAAGCCTGGCTCCCGCCGCTGAAGCCGACCGCCACGACGCGCGCCAGCGCCAGGCCATCGACGTCGAGCAGCGCGCAGATCTCGGCCGCGCCCTCCCCGACGCTGTAGCGGGCGGCGCGCACCTGGCGGGGTTTGCGCGCCATCCGTCCCCACTCCTCGTCGTAGCGATGGTCGAACGCGGTGACCCGCTCGCGCAGGCCGGGGATCTTCTCCAAGTCGTCGGCCGTCACGATCCGCACCGCGTAGCCCTTCTCCTGCAGGTGGGCCGCGATCGCCTTCGCGGATCCCGTCTCCAGCGCCGCGGCCTCCTTGACCAGCTCGGCCGTCATGATCGCCTGTCCCTTGAGAAAATCGGCGTGCGGCGGCAGGATGGCGAGCCGCAGGGGGCGCGACGACTTGTCGAGAAAACCGGGCGTCATGTACTCGCCGGCCCTGAGCGGTCCGGCCGGGGTGACCGCGAACGCGATGGCGGTCAGCAACCCGGCCACCGCACCGGGCATCACCCTACTGGTCGGGGGTCGCATTCTCGCCTCCAGGGGCCGCCTTCCCGGGATCGGGGACCGGCTTCCCGGGTTCGGGGGCCGCCTTGTCCGGTCCGGTGCCTGACGGCGCCGACTCGGCCGACTTGCGCAGCGCTTGCATGATCCTGTCAAGGTGCTGCAGCAGCACCGGCCTGTCGGGGGCATCGGGCCGGGCGCGCAGGTAGAGGACCAGGTGCCGGCCGGCCGCCTCGACATCGCCCAGCTGCTCGAGCGTCAGGCCGAGGCCGCGGCGCGCCTCGGGCGAGTCGGGATCCAGCTCCAGCGCCCTGCTGTACGAGCGGCGCGCCGTCTCGAGATTCCGGCGCAGGTTCTGCTGTCCCTCGGGGGTCGCCAGGCGTGCCACCTCCGACTCCTCCCGCGTCAGCTTGAGGCGTCGCTTGATATTCACCTTCTTCTCCAGGTCGGTGACGGCGCTCTCGCCTCCGGGCAGCGAGCGGGCGCCGAGCGCCCGGGCGGCGTCGCCGAGCGCTATGAACCGCGGCGCATCGGCCGGGTCCTCGGCCGTCAGGCGGTCCGCCAACTGGTACGCCGAGCGCGGGTAGTCGGCGCCGATCAGATCCTGGACGGTGTCGAGACAGATGCGCCGGACCATGCGCCGGTAGCCGGCCGCCCCGACGCGCAGGGTCTCCGGATCGATGCCGGCGATCGCCTCGCCCGCCAGCGCCCTGGTGGTCTCGACCCGCGTCTGCAGCTGGGGATGGGTGCTCCAGGCGGTGGCTGGTTTCGGCTGCTCCTCCTCCGGATCCTGCATGAGGATTTCGAACAGCCGGGACATCTGGCGCGGATCGTAGCCGGCCTGCAACATGCGACGCTCACCGCGATCGTCGGCCTCCGCCTCCAGCTCGCGGCTGTACCCGTACACCGCCAGGCGGAGAAACACATTCCCCGCCGCCACGGCGATCGGCCCGAGGAGCATCCCGCCGACCATCACCCCGACGATGCCACGCCGCACGCTCCTGTACTCGACCAGCCCGTGGTGGCCGGCGGTATGCGTCACCTCGTGTCCCAGCAGGCCCGCTAGCTGCGCCTCGTTCTCGAGCAGGGCCAGAATGCCGGTGTTCAGGTAAATCTGTCCGTCGGGCAGCGCGAAGGCGTTCGGCTCGGGATCGCGCAGGATGTGAAAGCGGTAGTGGATGTACGGGTCGGTCGGCGGCGGTGCCAACCGCTCGCCGATGCGGCTGACCATTCCCTCGACGTCCGGGGAGGAATAGCGGTAGCCGCGGCGCACGAACAGGTCTTCGTATTCGGTCACCGTCTTCATCAGCTGCTGCTCGTTGTGCAGCAGCTTGACCGGCTCGTACTTCCCCTCGGCCCGCGCCGGCGCGGCGCTGTGCGCCAGAATCAGCGCGGCGATGGCGACGAATCCCGCAAGTGACCGCATGGCGGAACCTGACTGAAACGAAAGTGCCTTACGGTACCCTGCGCCCGTCGACGGCGTCAAGCCGCCTACTTGCGCGGCTTCGGCTTCGCCGTGGGCGACCAGCCCTCGGCATACTGCGGCAGGTCGTCGGTGATCATGTCCCACCCCGCCTTCGAGTCGACCCACATGCGGAACTGCGGGCGCATGCCGGGATCCCCGTCGAGCGCGCCGAAGCGAATCGCCACCTCGGGCCCGCCGGGCCAGGCACCGCCGAACAGGCTCGACCCGCAGACCGAGCAGAACGCCTTGACGGCGGCGTCCGGCGCCGCCTTGAAACTGCGAATCAGATTCTCGCCCGCGACGACGCGCAGCTGCTCCGGCAGGACGCGCCCCTGCGTGGACGCCCCCGCCCCGGAATGCTTGCGGCAGCGCGAGCAGTGACAGTGGCTGGCGCGCAGGAACGCCCCGCGCACCTCGAAGCGCACGCCGCCGCACAGACACGAGCCGGTCAGGATCTTTGACGTATCACTCTTGGTCATGGAGTTCTCCATGTGGACACCTCCGGCTACTGATCTCGAGCCGCGCCGAGTGCGCGCTCAAGCAGGTCGGAGACGCCAAGGCTCGCGGCGCCCTGACGGAGATAGGCCTCATCCAACCTGTTCCCCTGCACCATGATGATCCCCATGATGTCGCGCCATTGCCGGTCCGAGATTTCGTTCCCCAACCGGTACCATCTCAATTTCTGCAGGAGGATGTCCTCGGGTGCGTAGACGTAAAGCCAACCCGGCGGATCGGCCGACACCTGAACGCGCTGCCGGCGATCCATCTGCTCCTTGTCGAGCGGCGAACCCCCCGCAATGAAGAGATCGACCTTCGTCGAAGTCGCGTGATGAATCAGATTGGCACTTGATCGGTCGCGAACCGCCCGGCGAAGCGCATCGGGATCGACGTGGAAGCGATCGCCCAGTGCCGCGGTGAGCGGCTGGATGTCTTTCTCGGTCAGCTCCACGACAAGGTCAGCGTCCAACGTCGAGCGCGGCTCACCGCTGACGGCGCTGGCCAGCGAACCGCCGACAAGATAACGCACGCCGCAGCCCTCGAGGGCCTCTGCGACCATCAGGGCGACATGGATGGGATCGGAAAACAATTTCAGCGACCGATGAGTTCTGCCGCGTCGGGGTAGACCTGGCAGGCCAGGCTGGGCCCAAGCTTGAGAACCGCTAAACGGAGCAGGCACTCGCGGTCGGATGCTCCAGGATGACGTAATCGGATACCAGCCAGGGACAGCATCTCGGCGGCACGGCTGATCTCGGTCACGGCGGCCAGTTTCTGGAGCGGCGACATGCGCCGCCACAGCTCCACCTGGATGCGCTCGACTTCGAGAGATGTGTCGGCAGCGAGCAGGGCCTTCGTGCGCATGGCCGGCATTATAAGCCCGGGGGCGCGGGTTGACGGCCGGCGGCCGCTTCTGATTGACTCATCGCGACCGTCTCATCGCACAATCCAAGGAGGGTCCAGCATGCGCAACAGTGTCTGCCGGATTGGCGTCGTGCTCGCCGTCGGGTGCGCCTTCGCCCTGCCGCTGCACGCGGCGCCGAAGCCGAAGCCGGGATACGAAGCTTTCATCGCCGGAAACCCCGGGGATGCCGGGCCGGGACCGGCCCCCAGCGCCGGGCTGGTGCTGATGGGCGGCGGCCTCGACGTCGATGCCGCGTACCAGTGGATGTGCCAGCGCGCCGGCGGCGGCGACTTCGTCGTCATCCGCACCAGTGGGACCGACGCCTACAACCCGTACATCCAGGACCTGTGCCCGCAGATGGACTCGGTCGAGACGATCATCATCACCACGACGACCGGCGCGAACTCGCAGTACGTCGCCGACCACATCCGCCAAGCCGAGGCGCTGTGGATCGCGGGTGGGGATCAGTCGACCTACGTCAACCTGTGGCGCAACACTGCGGTGCAGACGGAGGTCAACGCCCTGCTCAACTCCACGACGGTGCCGGTCGGTGGGACCAGCGCGGGGCTGGCGGTGCTGAGCCAGTTCATCTACACCGGCGAGGTCGGCTCGGTGACCTCCAGCCAGGCGCTGGCGAACCCGTTCCATCGCTACGTGACGCTCGACCGCGACCTGTTCGATTCGGCGCTGGGGGTCGACAAGCTCTACGACTCGCACTTCGTGACCCGCGACCGCATGGGCCGCACGATCGTCTTCCTGGCGCGCATCGTCGCCAACGGCTGGTCGGCGCAGCCGCGCGACATCGGCATCGACGAGAACACCGCGATCCTGGTAACACCCGACGGAGCGGGGACGATGGTCGGCACCGGGGCGGCCTATTTCCTGCAGGCGCCCGGACCGGCGCAGGTGCTCGCCCCGAAGACGCCGCTGACCTATCACAACATCGGCGTCTACAAGGTCCCGCAGGGCGGCACGTTCAACCTGTCAACGTGGGCCGGCTCAGGCGGCGTCGCCTACACGCTCAACGTCGATGCCGGCGCCCTGACCTCGACGCAGGCGGGCGGCAACATCTATTGAGGTTGCGTCCCGATACCGGGGATGTCGCCCGGGCGGCCGGGAACACCTTCTTACAACGCCCGCATGAACGCCACCAGGTCCTTCTTCTCCTGGTCGCTCAGCTTCACGTCCAGGACCAGGTTGAAGAACTCGACCGTGTCCTCCAGCGTCAGCAACCGGTCGTCGTGCAGGTACGGAGGCGAGTCCTTGATGCCGCGCAGCGGGAACGTCTTGATCGGCCCGTCGGCGGACGCCAGCCGCCCGTTGATCATCTTCTCGTTGAAGAAGCGCTCCGTCCTTAAGTTGTGCATCGAGTTGTCGGTGTAGTACGGCGGGGCGTGGCAGGCGGCGCACTGGCCCTTGCCGGAGAACACCGCCTGGCCGCGCAGCTCGGCCTCGGTGGCTTTGGCGGGGTCGAGCCGGCCGAGGATGTTGAGCTTGGGCGCCGGCGGGAAGTCGAGCAGGTCCTGGAATTCCGCCATGAAGTGCACCTGGCTGCCGCGCTCGAGGATGTTGACCCCCTTCCGCTGCGCCTGCTCCGGGTCGCCGTCGAAATAGGCGGCGCGCTGTTCGAACTCGGTGAAGTCCTCCACGCTCTTCATCGCCCGCTGCGAGCCGAACAGCCGCTGGATGTTGACCCCCCGCAGCGACGGGGTGTCGATGCGGTGCCGGTGCTCGTTGGGGCGGATGTCGCCGACGGTGTGCGTGGCCCCGTCCGTGTGGCCGTTGGCGTGGCAGTCGAAGCAAGCCACCCCCAGGTGGGGCTGCAGCGAGCGCCGGTCATCGGTGGCGTTGAACTGCGCCTGGGGAAACGGCGTGACCAGGAGGCGCAGCCCTTCGAGCTGCTTGGGATTGAGGACGTCCTTGAACAGCCCGTGGAAGTTGGCCAGTGTGACCAGCTGGCCGCGCGACACATCCCCCAGATCCGGCCGCGTCGTCAGGTAGATCGGCGCCGGGAACTCCGGCAGCAGGTGCTGCGGCAGGTCGAAGTCGAGGTCGAAGCGCGTCAGGTCGCGCCCGGTCTGCTTTTTGGTCTCGTCGATCAGCGGCTGCGGAAACACCATGCCCCCCGCTTCGTGATGCGGGTGCGGCAGGGGGTAGAAGCCCGCCGGCCATAGATTGCCGCGCTTGATCGCATCAGGCGTCATGGCGGCCAGCTTGTCCCACGTCATGTCCTTCGGCAGCCGCACCCGCACGCCCCCCTGCACCGGCTTGCCGCGCGCCATCGTGACGCCGCTGGCGGACCGGTCGGCGAGGTCGTAACGCTCCGCCAGCAGGTCCTGCTGGCGCTTGGCGAACGTCGGCTTCCCCTGCTGCAGCCGCTTGACCAGGGCGGTGAAGTCCTCTTCAGCCGCAGGCAGCGCCACTGCGGCACCGAGGAGCAGCGCGCCGGCGACCACCGCCAGCGACAGGTGGAACGGATTTCGAGCCTGGAGCTTCATGGGATCACACTCCCTTCTTCTCTTCTTTGCTATCGACCCAGCAGGATCAAGACGCCCGCGGCGATCGCGAGAATGCCCATGATCATGCCGAGCCCCGCAAAGGTGAGACTCAAGATCGGGATCAGGCCCGTCATGACGAGCCAGATGCCCAACAAGAGCATGCCGAGATTCTTGGTCAGTTTCATTGGGGTGTTCCCTCCTTGGGAGCTTTTCGGAGGCGCTCCGGCACCTTGAATCTGGATTCTCTCTCCAAAGCGCCCCGATTGGGAATGGCCTGCTCGTCGAACGGGTGGGCTCCGCCTTCAGGCAGCAACTTCGACGGTCGCGTAGAAGTCAACTGCGCGGGACGTATGCCGAGGCACCACGGACCGGTGACGGGGGCGTGGGAGGCGCACGCCGTCGGCGCGCAGGCCGCGGAGGTGCAACACGATGGCCCCCTGGATGCGTCGCAGCGCGGAGTCGATTGTCTTCCCCGTCGCGACACAGCCGGGCAGATCGGGAACCGAAGCCCCCCAGTCACTGCCGTAATCCTTGTTGATGCGAACGAGATAGTGAAGCTTCTTCATGTCTGACCTCACTTGAGCCCTGCCTGGCGCCTGACCGACGCGAATGTGCCCTTGGGCACTAAACGGCCTCGATGGGTGCCAGGACGGCCTCCCAACCCGCCACGATTTCATCCGGCGACAACGGAACCGGTTGTCAACTCGCT
Organism: Acidobacteriota bacterium; assembly: GCA_018606725.1. Lineage (GTDB taxonomy): Bacteria > Acidobacteriota > Polarisedimenticolia > Gp22-AA2 > Gp22-AA2 > JAGYID01. The sequence goes on along the minus strand of JAGYID010000016.1, from coordinate 17,684 downwards.
TTGCGAAGCTTGGAGACACTGCGCGCCGGGCGCGCGCCAGCCAAATCATAGTTTGCCTGGAGATTGACCCAGAATTGCGGTGTCGTGCCAAAAGCCTGCGCGAAAAGCCACGCCGTCTCCGGCGTGATGCCCCGCTTCCCGCGAATGATCTCGTTAATGCGCTGAACGGACACACCAATGTGCTCGGCCAGCTTTACCTGCGTCAGCCCGAGGGGATCCAGAAACTCGTCCTGAAGGACCTCGCCTGGGTGGGTGGGAACTCTGTGTGTGGGAATCATTTCGAATCCTTTCAAGATCCTCAACTATGGTAATCGGCCAGACGCACCCCGTGAGCCTCACCCGCTGCCCAGCGGAATACAAGCCGCCATTGATCGTTGACTCTGATGCTGTGATACCCCTTCAGCCCGCCGCGCAACACTTCCAGTCGGTTGCCCGGCGGCGAGGCCAAGTCCTGCAACACCTGCGCGGCGTTAAGCATGTCCAGCTTCCGGAGGGCTACGGACACGATATCCGCGGGTAGCCTCCGTGTCGCCTTGGATTTCCGGCCATGGTACAGATCCTCTGTGGCCCGGTCCCCGAAGGACGCGATCACATCGACCCCCTTGGCCCGGCATTATACTGGATTCACGGATACCGTGTAAACGTGTTGCGTATTCCGGGCCAACGCGATCACCCATTCCGGAGGAAGGCGAACGCTGAGTCCAGGCGACTTTAAACTGCCGACGGACATCGCCAGCTTATCCGGGCGGCCGCAGAGCTAGTCCTTCGTCTGCTCGGCATCCTTCCCCCGCTCCGCGGCGCGCCACAGGTACCAGGCGGCGACCGTGCGGTACGGCTTCCAGCGGGTGCCGTGCCGGCCGACGTCTTTGGGGGCCGGCATGGCGCGCTTGCGGAAGGCGACCGCGAACCCCTTGCGGATGCCGTAGTCGTCCACCGGCAGCACGTCCGGGCGGCCGAGGTGGAAGATCAGCAGCATCTCCACCGTCCACCGGCCGATGCCGCGCACCGCGGTGAGGCGCTCGACGATCGCCTCGTCTTCCATGCGGCGGACCTCGGCGAGGGAGGGGATCTCCCCGGTGGAGGTCCGGCGCGCCAGGTCGCGTAGGGAGAGGATCTTCGGACGCGACAGGCCGGCGGTGCGCAGCCGTGCGTCGGAGACACGCAGGATCTGCTCCGCCGTTGGGGCTTCGTGGGCGCGCGGGAACAGCGCCCGGACGCGCGCGAAGATGGCGGCCGCCGCTTTGCCGTGCAGCTGCTGGTAGACGATCGCCTCCGCCAGCGCGATGAAGATGCTCGGCGTCCTGTCGAGCTGCATGCGGAACGGGCCGACGACGTCGATGAGGCGCGCCATCGCCGGGTCGGCCGCGCGGACGTGTTTGATTGCAACAACCGGGTCGAACCCGAACGCCGGCTCGTCGTCGAAGAGGCCGGGGAGGTCCGCGCCGATGGTGTCCATGCCGGGCCTGAGCGCGCCACTTGCGGGCGCCCCTTCAAGCGATAGCAGCCGAATCTTCGTCGCGATCCCGCCGTTGGCGGAGAAGCCACCCACCCGGCCACCGGCCGCGAGCACGCGATGGCACGGCACGACGATCGCGAACGGGTTCCGTCCCAGGGCCTGCCCGACGGCGCGGGCCGCACCGGGAGCGCCGAGCCGCGTCGCGATGTCGCCGTACGAGACGGTCGTGCCGGGCGGGATGGCGCGCGCGGCCTCGTAGACCCGGCGGTGAAACGGCGGCACGCCGTCCATGTCGAGGGCGATGCCGGACAGATCGCCCGCCTCGCCGCGCAGCAGGGCGGCGATGGCGTGGATGGCGCGCTGCACTTCGGCCGGCGGCGGGGCCTCGCGCGCGTCGGGAAACTCCCTCAGCAGGCGGGCGCGCGTCTCCGGCTCGCGCCCCTCCGGGAGCTGCACGGCGGCGATGCCGCGCCCGCCCCAGGCGATGCCGCAGCGCCCGATCGCCGTCTCGAAGAGAGTGAATCCCCGGTCGGTCATGATGAGGCGGCGATCGTACCACCGGGCGCCGACGTGGGGCCCGGGGCACGCCCCCCTTCTTTTTCTACCGTCTGCGGGCGCACACTCATGGCGTAGCAAAGGATTTCCCGGCGCCGACCGCTCTAAGGGTCGAGGCGAAGGCGGAGGGCTCGTGGGGGTGGAGGGCTCGTGACGGAAGCGGCCATGGACGAGCGCACCCTGGTCGAACGCATGCGCGCGGGCGACGAGGCGGCCTTCGACCGGTTCTTCGAAGAGAACTTTCCCCGGCTGTACCGGTTCGCGCTGGCGCGCCTGAACCAGGACGCCGATGCGGCGGAGGATGTCGTGCAAGTCACGCTGTGCAAGGCGGTCGCGGGGCTGCGGGGATACCGCTTCGAGTCGGCGCTCTTCACCTGGCTGTGCACCATCTGCCGCCACGAGATCGCCGCGCACCACGAGCGTCAGGGGCGTCGGCCCGAGCCGGTGTCGCTGGTCGAAGACTCGCCGCGGGTGCGCGCCGCGCTCGAATCGCTGGCCGCGGCCGGGGAGGGGGATCCGGAGAGGCAGATGCACCGCCGGGACGTCGCCCGCCTGGTGCAGGTGACGCTCGACGCGCTGCCCGCCTCCTACGGCGACGCTCTGGAGTGGAAATACGTCCACGGGCTGTCTGTGAAAGAGATCGCCGAGCGCCTCGATCTGGGGATCAAGGCGGCGGAATCGCTCCTGACCCGGGCGCGCGAGGCGTTCCGCGGCGGATTCGCTGCCGTGACGGGGACCCGCTGGAGCGAGCGATGAGCGACACGACGAATCGATCCGGAGAACCGCCCGAGGTCGGCGAGCCAGAGGACCAGGTCGCCCGGCTCGTCGGTCTGGGCGGCCCGCGCCCCCCAGCGCCCGATGACCGCCGGGACCGGGTGCGCCGGCACGTCCAGCAACTCTGGAGCGAGACGGTGCAACGCGACCGCCACCGCCGGCGGCTGCTGATGGCCGGCCGGCTGGCGGCGGCGCTGGTGATCGGCACGGGGGTGGTGGTGTGGCTTTCGCAGCGGGGACTCCCGACCGGCGTCCAGGCCGCCGTCGTCGAGCGGGTCGAGGGTTCCGTGCGGCTTCAGGATGGCTCCCTCGTGGTCACCGGCCGCGCGCTCCCCGCCGGCGCCCGGGTGATCACCGCCCCGGATGGCAGGGCGGCGCTGCGGCTTGCCGACGGCGCGTCGATCCGCCTCGACCGGGCCACCGACCTGCTGCTGGTCTCGCCGCGCTTCCTCGAGTTGGGCGCGGGCGCGGTGTACGTCGACTCCCGCGGCGCCCCGCCGGCCGGTGGATCGCGGCTGGAGATCGGCACACCGTTCGGCCGGGTGAGCGACGTCGGGACGCAGTTCGAGGTGCGCCTCGCCGGCGAGCAGCTGCGGGTGAGCGTGCGCGAGGGGTCCGCCGCGCTGGCGCGCGACGATCACACCTACCCCGTACCCAGCGGCACCTCGCTGCGGGTTGATCGGAGCGGTGCGGCGGAGACCGCCGCGATCGCGCCGGGCGGCGGCGAGTGGGACTGGGCGCTCGCCGTGGCGCCCGCGTTCGAGATGGAGGGTCGCCCGCTCCGCGACTACCTCGCGTGGCTGACGCGGGAGACCGGCTGGCAGGTGGAGTACGACGACCCGTCGCTCGCGACGGCCGCGGCGGGCATCGTCCTGCACGGCTCGACCGCCGGTTTGCGCCCGGATGAGACTCCGGATGCCGTCCTGCCGGCCTGCGGCCTGCGTTACCGCCTGGACGGGGCTATCCTGAAGCTCGCCCGCGCCGGCGCACCGGGGTCGGCCGGCGACCCCGGAGAACGTCGATGACCGCCGCCCGCGCCGACCGCCTGGCCCGCGCCCTCCGCGCCGGACGCGCCGCCGGCGGCTTCGCCTCCGCCTTCGTCGCGCTGGCGATGCTCTTCGCCGCCGCGCCAGCCTGGTGTGTCACTCAGCCGGAAGATGCGACCGGCCAGCCGGCCTGGCTGGCCGACCGCGGGCGCGGCATGGCCACCTCGCAGTTCGGGACCTACGTCCGCCCGGGGGAGTGGCTCGTCTACGCCTTCTACGAGTACACCAAGACCACCGGCTTCGAGTACGCGCCGGACGAGCTGGGGTTCACCGGCAACAACGAGTTCATCGGCACGCTGAAGGAGCACGAGGCGCTCGTGTTCGTGTCGCACGGGATCAACGAGCGCCTCATGTTCGAGTTCGAAGGGGCGCTGCACGCCGACGCCACGCTCAACAAGTCACCGGACGACCTCTCCAACCTCCCGGACCCGCTCGAGGAGTCCGGCCTGGGGGACGTCGAGGGACAGTTGCGCTGGCGCTGGAGCGAGGAGACGGAGCACCGGCCGGAGATGTTCAGCTTCTTCGAGGTGGCCCTGCCGCTGCAGAAGGACAAGGTCCTGATCGGCACGCAGGACTGGGAGTACGCCCTCGGGTTCGCGGCGATCAAGGGGCATCGCTGGGGGACCCTGACCGGCCGCGTGGCCATGTCCTATTCCGAGCAGCAGATCGAGCTGGGTGAGTACGCCATCGAGTATCTGAAGCGCCTGTCCCCCCGCTGGCGGTTCCTGGCGGCGGTCGAGGGGGAGCAGACCGACGAGATCGCCGCCATCTTCGAGGCGCAGGTGCGTCTCGGCAACCACGTGCTGCTGAAGCTGAACTCCGGCTTCGGCCTCACGACCAAGGCGCCTGACGTGGCGCCCGAGGTCGGGCTGCTGTTTTCCTTCTGATCGGGCTGCTGCTGTTCACTCTATTAATTAAGGAGGTGACCGATGAAGACACGCGTGCTGCTGATCGCGGCGGTTCTGGCCGTCATGCTTCCGGGGATCGCGCCGACCCAGGCGGGGCGCTCGGGGACCGGCGCCGCCAACGACGTCCTGGCCTGCTCGGAGACCGCCGGGACGCTGTTCACCGCCTGCGGCTACGAGACCCAGAACGATTTCCTCGTCGCCAGCGCCGTCTGCCTGAACACCATCGACGACAGGGAGCGCCTGCAATGCGACGAGGACGCCGCCGCCGCCCGGGACGAGGCGACGGAGCTTTGCCAGGGACAGAGGGACGCCCGTCTTGCCGCATGCGTCAGCCTGGGCGAGGGACGCTACGACCCGGAGATCGAGCCGGTCGATTTCGAGTCGAATTACCGGCGGCTCTCAACGAAGAACCCGTACTTCCCACTGGCCGTCGGCAACCGCTGGAAGTACAGCGGCGGGACCGAGACCAACACGGTCGAGGCGACCGGCGAGACCAAGCTGATCGACGGGGTGACCTGCATCGTCCTCAGGGACCTGGTGTACGACCGGGGCATCCTGAAAGAGGCCACCGACGACTGGTACGCCCAGGCCAAGGACGGCACCGTGTGGTACTTCGGCGAGGAGGCGAAGGACTACGAAGCCTTCAAGGGGGACAGCCCGATGCGACCCGAGCTGGTCAGCATCGAGGGCTCCTTCAGGGCGGGTCGCGAGGGGGACAAGGGGGGCATCATCTTCGAGGCGGCGCCACGGGTCGGCGACACGTACGTCGAGGAGGCCTCCCTGGCCAACGCCGAGGACGTCACCGACATCCTCTCGACGACCTACGCCTACGGCAGGGACCCCGAACTCGATCGCAACGTGCCGCGCCGCCTCGCCGAGCTGTTCTGCGCGGCCGGCGACTGCGTGGTGACCAGGAACTACTCGCTCCTGGAACCGGGGATCTTCGATCGGAAGTTCTACGCCCGGGGCATCGGCGTCTTTCTCGAGGTCGGCCAGAATACCGGGGACGTGAGCAGCCTCGTCGCCTGCAATTTCGATCCGCGCTGCGCGCGCCTGCCGATCCGCTGAATAGGCCTGCTCCCCGGGTCCCGCCCCGGCCGGCCGATCCGGCGGCCGGGGCGCGGACCGGGGTCAGCCCGCAACTTTCCGCTTGACCGGCGGGCCCGGCCCCGTAGACTTCCGTCATGCCCCCATCAGTCCGGGCTGCCGCTCCACCCCGCCGTTCGCGGGCGGGGATCCTGGCGTCCGTCCTGTCGGGCCTGACCCCGCTGTGGTGCTTGACCCTGCTGGCGGGCGCCGCGAGCCCGGGGCTGGCGGCGTCGCATCGGGCAGGTCCTTACGCCGGCCGGCCCCTGGCCGAGGCGCTTCAGGACCTGCAGGCCCGAGGTCTCAACCTGATCTTCAGCAGCGATCTGGTACCCCCCGACCTGATCGTCGCGGTCGAGCCGCCGAACGGTGCTCCGCGCGCGACCCTCGATCGGCTCCTGGCCCCCTTCGGGCTGGAAGCCCGGGACGGTCCGGCCGGGACAATCCTCGTCGTCCGCGGCAGCGGGCCGCCCGGCTCCGCCGGCAGCGGGGGCGACCCGGCCGGAGCACCATCTCAGGGCCGGGCATCCGCGCCACCCGGGCCGCCCCTGCGGGAGCGCCTGCGGGTCGAGGCGCCGCGGGACGGGGAGGTGGGGCCGGTCGTGACCGTTGACCACGACGACCTGGAGGGCCTCCCGGCGATCGGGGACGACGCCATGCGCAAGCTGGCCGCGCTGCCGGGGATCGCCGCCGCCGACCGGTCGGCGGCATTCAGCGTCCGGGGCGGCGCGCCGGGCGCGGCGCGCATCGTCCTCGACGGGCTGCCGCTCGACGAGCCGTTCCATCTCAAGGATTTCGCCGCCTTCTCGAGCATCGTGGACTCCCGGACGATCGATCGCGCCGACGTTCTCACCGGGGTCGCCCCCGCGGAGTACGCCGGGGCGGCGGACGGCGTCGTCGACCTGGCGACCGTCGACCCGGCGGAGAGCGTCCGGACGGTGGCCGGGTTCAGCACCATCAACGCCGGCCTGGTTTCGCAGGGACGTCTGGACGGGATGGATGCCGCCTGGCTCGTCTCCGCCCGCTCGTGGCGCCCGGATGCCCTGGTGGACAGCGTGACGGTGGACGGCGACGGCATCAACCCCGGGTACAACGATCTGCTGGGGAAGCTGCAGTTCCGCCTGCCCGGCGGCTCGCTGCTGTCGGCGCACGTGCTCATGTCGCAGGACGCGCTGGACTACCAGACCGATTTCGGGGACGGCAGCGCGCTGGCGGCCGACGACCAGCGCTACGCCTGGATCAACTTGAAGACGCCGCTGACCGGACGGCTGTACGCGCAGACGCTCCTGGCGAGCGGGCGCGTCAGCCGGGCCAGGAGCGGCTTCACGTCCGACGCCGCTGGCGGGACGCAGGTGGACGATGCGCGCTCCTACGGCTCCGTCGCGCTCCGGCAGGACTGGGTCTTCGATGCCGGCACCAGGACGCTGCTCAAATGGGGGTTCGACGTCAGGCGGGTCGAGGCGGAATACGCCTATCGCAGCCACGTAGAGCGCCTCGACTCCGTCGATCGCGACATTCTGATCGACCCGGCGGGGCGCGAGGCCGGTCTCTACCTCGCCGGCCGGCTGCGCGTCGCCGCGCCGTTGACGATCGAAGCCGGGGTGCGCCGCGACCTGGAGACCCTGGGCGGCGACGTGGCCCTGAGCCCGCGGCTGAACCTCGCCTGGACCCTGGGTGAAGGCACCACGCTGCGGGCAGGCTGGGCCCGTTCCTCGCGGTCGCAGGGGATCCACGAGCTGCCGATCGAAGACGGCGTCGTCGATTTCTCCCCGGCGGAGCGCGTCACGGAGCGCCAGCTCGATCTGGAGCACCGGTTCAGGGCAGGCCTGCGGCTGAGCCTTTCGATCTACGACACCGGCATCGACCGCCCGACGCCCCGCTTCGAGAACCTGTTCAACCCGTTCACCCTGTTCCCGGAGTCAGAGCCGGACCGGGTGCGCATCGCGCCCGACAGCGCCCGCGCCCGCGGCCTGGAGATCGGGCTGGGGAGCGAGGCGCAGCGCGTCTTCGCCTGGCGCGCTTCGTACGCGCTGGCGTCGGCCGAGGACCAGATCGGCGGCGACTGGACGCCGCGGTCCTGGGACCAGCGGCACACGGTCAAGTTCAATATGGACTTCCGGATTCACGACACGTGGCGTCTGAGCCTGGCCGGCCAGTACCACACCGGCTGGCCCACCACCGAGATGGGCGCGGTCGCCGTCGCGAATCCCGACGGGTCGACCGGCATGCAGCCGGTCCTGGGTCCCCGCAACGCCCTGCGCTACTCGCCGTACCACCGGCTCGACCTGAAGGTCACGCGACGGTTCAGCGTGGGGCGGAGCAACCTCGCCCTCTACTTCGAGGTGACCAACCTGTACGGCCGCGACAACGTCTGTTGCGCCGCGGGCTTCACCTACCTGCCGCAGCCGGACGGCAGCGTCCGCGTCGAACGGCACGACGACACCTGGACGCGGCAGCTCCCGGTGGTCGGTATGACCTGGGAGTTCTAGCGGGCGGAGGAGTTCTAGCCAGGATTTCTCACGACAGCCCCGCGGGCGCCTGTATGCGGACCTCAGACTTCAACTTGACTATATGTCTGTTCTGACATATATTCGCCGCGGTCATGAGTTGGCCCGGGAAGCCCCTGGTATGGTTGCGCGGGGAGATCAAGACCCCGCCGTTCTCCGGCGAGGCAAGGCTGGAAGCCGGTGGGCTGCTGCGCAGGGTCCAGCTTGGAGAGAGACTGCCCATGCCCCATTCACGACCGATGCCGGTCATCGGGCCCCGCTGCCATGAGCTGCGCGTGAAGGACGCCAGGACCGACTGGCGCATCGTGTATCGGGTCGACCCCGATGCGGTCATCATCCTGGATGTATTTCCCAAGATGACCCGCAAGACACCGGATCGGGTTGTCGCCGATTGCCGGCGTCGACTCAGAATGTACGAGGAGGCCAGGTAACTTGGAGTCGAAACCATGAAAAAAGATAAGAAGGTCGCGTTGGAGAAGGCAGGCTGGCGGGTCGGCTCGGTGCGCGATTTCCTCGGACTGTCGAAAGCCGAGGAGGCCCTGGTGGAGCTGAAGCTGACCCTCAGCCGCAGCCTGCGGGAACGGCGGGCGCGTCGGCGGCTGTCGCAACACCAGCTCGCGAAACTGCTCGGCTCGAGCCAGTCACGGGTCGCCAAGATGGAGGCCGGAGATCCCACCGTAACCATCGACCTCCTCGTTCGCTCCCTGCTCGCGATGGGCACCACGCAGCGAGAGCTCGCTCAAGCCATCGCCGCCAAATCCAGGTAATGCCGTGTAACGCCCGCGCTCAGCCCCGGCGGTCACGGAGCCAGGCCAGCACTACCGCCGCGCTCTCGTTTGGCGGGAACACCGGATAGAACACCTGTTCGATCCGGCCGGCGCGAAGGACCAGGGTGAGCCGCTTCAGAAGGACTTCCCCGTCCACGGTGAACCGCGGCAGCTGAAGCGCATCGGCGAAGCGAAGGGCGGCGTCACTGAGGTTCGGGAAGGGGACATGAAGGCGCGCCACCATCTCGCGCTGGTAGGCGGTTTCCTGGGTGCTGAGGCCGATCACCCCGGCCCCGAGTGCGCGAAGGTCCTGGTGCAGGTCGCGGAAGCCGCAGGTCTGGGGCGTGCAACCCCGGGCCCCGGGGATGAGATCCCAGCCGTCGGGCAGGGGAACACCCGGGCGGCCGGTCATCGGATAGATGTACAGAACGATTCGCCCGGGACGGACGTGGGCGAGGTCGATGGTCCCACCCGAAGTGGCGGGCAGGGGGACGCTGGGCACTGCCAGGCCCGCAAGGTGAGCGGCGGCGCCATCATCGACTGGCTGAGGCAGATCCGCTGGCAAGTCGAGCAAGTTCATCGTGAACCACTTCCGGATTGGCTATTGACGGGTCGAGCCGTGCCGGTCGGCGTACTTGACTGCCTGGAGGGTCCAGACGATGCAAGTCACTTGAGGAGGCGTTTGCGGGCGGCATCATGAGGCAGCGTCTCGCCAGCGTCAGCCTGCGCAACTCCACGCTCCACCTTCGCCAGGAAGTAGAGACGCTCGATGGCGTCCTCGACGGTGGCGTCGGGCGGCAGCTGCTGAACTGCTTCGAGAACCTTCTGCTTGATGTTGATGGACACCACTCTGGACCTCCGATACAGGGCAATCGGCTGCGCCTATGCTACAGAGGCGACGGCGCACAGCTCAAGGTCTCTGACGCTCTGCGCGGAAGACGCTCATCGAGGAGGACACGCATTCGCGAGCAGCGCCTCCTTCGCCTGCTCGAGAGCCGTCACCGCTTGCTCCCGGGTCACGGAGGGGAAGTCGGCGAGGAACTCGTCGAGCGGGTCGCCGGCCTCGAGGTAGTCGAGAAGCGCCTGGAAGGGAACGCGGGTCCCTACGAAGACAGGGGTGCCCCCCAGGATTTCCGGGTCGCTGTGGACCACCGGGACTCTCGCGCTCACGGAGGCTCCTGCTCAAGTGCCTGCAGTGTAGCCCATTCCCGGTGTGACCCTGGATCAGGTGCGGCGGGCCGACGCCTTCCGTGGCGACTTGGCGCGCCGCCTGCGGCCCGCCGCCTGCATGGGGTGGGTAGACCGCTGCCGACCCTTCGGGAAGGTCGTTGGAGGTGCCGGCGTACCACGCAGGAGGCCTGCGACGCTGAGGTCTTCATCAAGATCTGGCCACCGGATGCCCTCCCCATCACCGAGCAGCTCCCACTTCCGACGCTGACGGTCAGTCGCGTGCAGAAGCTTCGGAAACCACGCCAATGGTACGGCCACCATGCGGCCGTCTTGAAGATCGACGACAAGTTCGTCGCGCGTCACACGAACCTGTCGGGCACGAGCCACAACTTCAACGGCCAAAGTACTCATCTTCCGCATTTGCGCGTAGGCGATGAACTGCGCCTCCAAGCGTCCGAGCCGCTCTTTCATACAGACACTCTCTATTTCTAGGATAATCCTCTGTCAAGGGATTTACCCAGACTTACAAGACAACCCCTGGACGAGGAGCTGATTCAGGTCTGCGCCAACCCGATCGGCTCAGTCCCCCGGGTGATACGTCCGCTCGATGTGGCCCGCGAGCTGGGCGCGGGTGAAGTAGACATCGCGGAGATCGCCGGTGCTGTAGCGGGCGGATTGATCGTTGAAGTGGGGCGACGAGGGATGGCCGCTGGCGCCACCGACCGTGACAGCCTTGGCCCGGACGCTGTCACCGAACTCGACCGCGGCGACGAAGCTGTTGCCGCTGGTGCCGTAAAGCTTCCTGCTCCCTTTGTATGACTGCGCCTCGAACGCCGCGAGCGATCCCCACCGCCCCGAGGTGAACCCGAAGGGAATGCCGACCGGCCATCGTCCTTGAACCAAGCCGGATCAGGTGGCCCTGGCGCATGACCGCATTTCTCTCAATGTGTCCTTGACAGAAGGACACCTGTGCGTCATCCTTGCGACGTGACCCTGCACCCGGTCCTGGCCGAGAAGCTCAGCGCCGCGCTGGCGCCGGTGCCGCCGTTCGCCCTCACCCGGCGCGATGTCCGGCTCCCCGCCGTGCCGGGCAAGGTGCACACGATCATCGGGATGCGCCGCGCCGGAAAGACCACCTACCTGCGCCAGTTACTGGACGAGCGCCGCGGGCGGGTTCCCCCCGAGCGGGCGATCTACCTCAGTTTCGACGACGACCGGCTGGCCGGTCTCGAGCTGGATCAGCTGGGGTTCCTGCTCGAGGAGTACTACCGGCGGCACCCGGCGTGGCGCGGGCGGGAGACGGTGCACTGGTTCCTCGACGAAATCCAGGTTGTGCCCGGCTGGGAACGCTTCGTGCGCCGAATACTGGACTCCGAAAAGGTCGAGATCGCTGTCTCCGGGTCTTCGGCGCGGATGCTGTCGCGCGAGGTTCACACCTCGCTGCGCGGCCGAGGGATGGCGACCGTCATCCGGCCATTCAGTTTCCGCGAGTTCCTTCGCCACCGCGGCGAGGAGCCGGCGGAGAAGCCTGGGCGATGGAGGCCAGCCGACCGATCGCTGGTCGAGAGGCGCTTCGGCGAGTACCTCGTGGAGGGCGGGTTCCCCGAAGCGCAGGGGCTGGCGGCGGCGCTGCGGATCGAGCTTTTGCAGGGATATGTGGATACCGTGCTTTTCCGCGATGTGCTCGAGCGCTACGAGGTGTCACAGGTGGCCGCGCTGCGCTGGCTCGTGCGGCAGTGCCTGCGGAGTCCCGCCGGCAGCTTCAGCGTGCACCGGCTGCACCAGGACCTGAAAGCCCAAGGGCACGGGGTGGCCAAGGACTCGGTGCACGCGATGCTCGGCTACCTGCTCGACGCCTTCCTCCTGAGCGCCGTGCCCCTTGCCACCGAGTCGGAGCGCCAGCGCAACTCGAACCCACGCAAGCTCTATCCCGCCGATCCGGGGCTCATCAAGGCATTCGACGCCAGCGGCCGGGCCAACCTGGGGCACGCGCTGGAGACGGTCGTCCTGAACGAGCTGGAGCGCCGCGGCGCCGAGGTCGCCTATGTGAAGACGGACGATGGGCTGGAGGTGGACTTCCTCGCCCGTTATCGGGCCGCCGGGGAGGAGCTGATCCAGGTCTGCGCCGACCCGTCGGCCCCGGAGACCCTGGCACGCGAGCTGCGCGCCCTGAAGGCGGCGGCCAAGGAACATCCGCGCGCGACGCGGCGGCTCCTGGTGCTCGACCGCGATGCGCTTCTGCGGCTGCGCGCGCCCGGCGTCGAGGCACTGTCCGCCTGCGAGTGGCTGATGGCGGCGCCGGGCGGGGCAGGTTGACCGCGATCGGCTGAGGGCCCCGGTGTCCTCAGTCCCCTGGGTGATAGACCCGCTCGATGTGGCCCGCGAGCTGGGCGGGGGTGAAGTAGACGTCGCGGAGATCGCCGGTGCTGTAGCGGGCGGATTGATCGTTGAAGTGGGGCGATGAGGGATGGCCGCTGGCGCCACCGACCGTGACAGCCCTGGCCCGGACGCTGTCACCGAACTCGACCGCGGCGACGAAGCTGTTGCCGCTGGTGCCGTAGAGCTTCCTGCTCCCCTTGTACGACTGCGCCTCGAACGCCGCGAGCGACCCCCACCGCCCCGAGGTGAACCCGACGGGAATGCTGGGCCTGGCATCGTCGAAGGGATGGACGATGTCGCCCGTCAGCCGCTGCAAGCAGTTGATCTCGCCCCAGGGCGTCTTCCAGGTGCCGAAATCCGCCGTGAGCTTGTCGGACGCGGCAGCGAGGGCCTCGAGCCGGACGGCGTCGGGGGTCCTGGTCGCCAGGCCCTGGTAGATGGAGAGATCCTCGGGATCTTCGGGAGTGTTTGTCCGACGCCAGAGCGCGTCGCCCCAGAACACGGCCAGCGAGGTTGCCACCGAGCCAGGGGACCAACGGCGGTCCCAGGTCCGGAGCGCCTCGATCTGCTCCGCCAGCCTGGCCTTCAGCGGGTTGACGGGCTTGGCGCGGTCGTAGGCCTGCAGCAGGCCCGGGATCAGGATGTCGAAGGCCGGCAGGCGGCTGTCGAAGGCCGCCGCGATGAGCGACTCGAGCGTGAAGTCCTTCCTGCCATCCTTTCCCTGGAGGACGGCCATCGCGTGCAGGCCGCGGGGCGTCTCCGTTCCGGTGTCGACGTAGCGGGGGTAGTCGGAACGTTTCGCGCTGTTCGGGCCCGCCGCGGACCAGGGCCAGTTGTTGGTGTTCTGAATCCAGCCGTTCGGCGGGTTCAGGACGTTGGGGCTGTCGGCGACGGACAGGACATCGCCCCATTCGGTGGCGGGATTGGACCCATCGACCGGACGATCCCAATCGAAGCGCGGGTCGCGCCTCGGGATGAAGTTGGCGTGGAAGTAAGCGATGTTCCCTTCGGCGTCGGTGAACACGGTGTTGTTGGACGAATTGGTGTGCAGCTCCATGGTCCTGGCGAACTCCCGGTAGTTCTTCGCCTTGGTCCGCAAGAACGACTGCATCAAAGCCTTCACGGGATCCTGCATCAGGCGGACACTGACCCATCGGCCGCCGACCTCCCGGACGACGGGGCCGTGATGGGTGCGGTACACGGTGAAGGTCTTGTCGGCCATGCCGGCGCCGGTCTTGAACGGCACCGTGACCCGGGTGGCGATCACCGGGCGCTCTTCGGCGCCGTAGCGATACGTGTAGCCGTCACCCTTCCGGGTCACGGTCTCCAGGTACTCGTCGATGTTGTCGGCGTTGCTCGAGGTGTGCATCCACCCCGCCGTGTCGTTCCACCCCTGGTAGACGAAGAACTGCCCCCAGGTCACGGCGCCGTATGCGTTCAACCCCTCTGCGCTCGTCACCTGCAACTCGGATCGAAAGAAGAACGAGGTGTGCGGGTTGATCAGCAGCAGGGCGTGCCCCGACGCGGTGTTGCCCGGGGCGATGGCGAGCCCGTTGGAGCCGCCGGGCTCGCGGAGCCCGGCAGCGTCAGCGTCAGCGTCAGCGGCATCGTCGCCGGCGACAGCGGGCCGCTTGCCATAGAAGGCCCCGAGCTGGCTCACGGAGATCCGCTCGATGTCTCCCCCGATGCTGCCCTCGGTGAACGTCAGCGCCATCCACGGCTCGAACCGCATGATGACCCGGGGCGTGACCGACGGATGGGAGCGCAGATAGAAGTTCAGCCCGTCGGCGAAGCCGATCATCAGGGCCTTCAGCCAGTCGGTGCTGGCATCGTACCTGGCCTTCATGTCGGCGGCATCGATGAACAGCCGCATGCGCAGGTCGCGGAAGATCGCGGCTTCGCCCTCGGCCTCCGCGAGGCGGCCCATTGCGTTCAGGTAGTTGGTCTCGACCCGATTGAAGTCGTCCTCGGCCTGGACATAGACCATCCCGAACACAGCGTCGGCGTCGGTCCCGGCCGAAACGTGCGCGATGCCCCAGTCGTCACGGGTGATGGTGACGTTCCGGGCGCGGCGTTCCCACCGGGCGACGTCCCCGTCGGCGGGCGGATGGGCCGCGCAGCCCGCGAGGAGAACCAGGGCAAGGAAGATGAGCTTCTTCATGAAGGCTCTGAACGACTCAGGCCACCTGCCGGCGGTCAGTCCGCTCGGCCCTTGATCTCCCGCAACCCAAAGAGAGAAACCTTGTCGTCGGGCGCGAGACCAAGCCCGACCTCGATGGTCTTCGTCTTGTACACCACCCGGTATCGGAAGACGCGATCGTCGCCTCGCTTACGACGTTCAATCGGAAGCAGACGTTCCGGGTCCCCGAGGGGCTCGAGAAGCTTCTGATACGCGACAGCCACATCGGGAAAGAAGCCAGCGCGCACGTACGCGAATTCCTCGGTCGACAACCTCCCGTCGCGGGCTTTGGCGAGCAATCCGCGAAGCCGCACGGTGACGGCCGGGTCCTTGTCCGGGATCGGCTCATCCGACGGAGCCAGTCGGGGATTGAAGAGAGCCGCGATCCCGTCCACGAACGCCTCGGTGTCGGCATCCGCGAGGTTCGTCTGCACGATCACGGTGAGGTCGTCCGCGATATACCGCGAGATGTACATCTCGAACCCCTGCCAGGACCCCCCATGGTGATGCCGGAGCTGTCCGCGATCCTCATCGACGTCCCAGCCGAATCCATAAGGGTAGGTCTCGCCGCTTTCGAGCCTCACGGGGGTATACACCTTGGCCCAGCTTTCCGGCTTCAGCACGGCTTTCGCCCGGATGGCCTTGTCCCAAGCCAGCAGGTCACGCATCGAGAGATAGAGCGAGCCGTCGGCGGTGGTGTTGAGGCTGGGCGAGACCCATTCCTGATTCTTCAGCTCGCCTTTCACAAGCCGGTATCCTGCGGCCCGATGGGGCACGATGTCCGCCTCACTGATGACGCGGGCCGACTGCATGCCGATGGGGCGGAACACGCGGTCCCGCAACAGGTCACCGTAGAACTGGCCGGACGCCTTGTGGATGATGAAGCCGAGAAGGGCATAGCCGGTGTTGCTGTAATTCCAGCGAGCTCCCGGCTGGAACTCCAGGCTCAGGCCGAACGCCATCTTCGCCCACTCATCCTCGGTGTAGTCCTTTCTCAGGTCGAACGTGGTCCCCTCGTAGTCGGGAATGCCGGATGTGTGCGTCAGCAGGTGGCGGATGGTGATCGAATGCCACCGCCACGGCGCATCGGGAAGAAACCTGGTGATCGGATCGTCGAGGGAAAGCTTGCCATCTTCGACCAGGAGCATGACCGCCGCGGCAGTGAACTGCTTGCCGACGGACCCGGATTGAAACACGGTCTCCGTCGTCACCGGGACCTGGTGCTCGACGTTGGCCATGCCGTACCCTCTGGCGACCACAGCCTCGCCTTTGTGAACGACTGCGAGCGCCACGCCCGGCACCTGTTGTCTTTTCATCTCGGATGCGACAATGGCATCAATCTTCTGGACCGGAACCTCTGCCCCGGCCCCGAGTCCGAGGCGGGGGCAGATGAGAACCAGGACAATCACGAGGGCGGAACGCCTACACGCTGAAGAGCAAGGCTTTAATCCTGAGATGGAGAACATCGACGTCTCCCAGTTGTTCGTGGCTTCCGGTCAAGACGGAGTGGAACCCCTGCTGGCTTCCGGTTCGGGGACTGCGGCCTGACGCTCGCGCTAAGCGGCCGCCGACGGCCGGTGCACATTTCTTGCATGGGACGTGACGCGCGAGGGATCTTCCCTCGATATTGTAGACACCTGAATTTCTACGCGGCTCCATGTTCGTAGTCAACTGGCGATCGATAGGACAGCGCTGAGTGCAGGCGTTGGTGGTTGTAGTAGCGCACATAGCGATGCAGTTGATCGCGGAGTTCAGCGACGGTCTGAAAGCGCCGTCCATGAATGACATCGGCCTTGAGCGAGTGAAAGAACGACTCCATGTGGGCGTTCTCATCCGGGGCGACCCAGATCTGGTTGGGCCGGGTCGCATGGGTTCGCCGCACGCGATTCGGATGCCGACCGAACTACCGGTGCGTTCCGGCCTTGCGGCGATACACGTGCACGACGCGCGCGCGCCAGCCCTCGACACGCATGAGCCGTTCGACCCGTCGGCGACTGATCCGGTGACCTCGTGTAGCCAGTGCTCGCTGGAGCCGCGGGCTCCCATACGTGCCGCCACTCCGCTCGAACATCGACCCCATCGCCTCGAGGAGGACCCGGTCCTGTTCCTGGCGCTGACTTGCGGGCCGCTGACGCCACGCATAGTAGCCGGCCCGCGTCACGCGATACAACGCACAGAGGCGCGTCACTGTGATCGCCCCCCGCTGCGTGTCGATGTACGCGAACGCCTCGGCCTTCTTACGGAACAGAACCGGATGGCTTTTTTTAGGAGGGCATGTTCCTCCTGCAGCAGTAGATGCGCCCGTTCCAGCTCCTGCAGCCTTCGAATCTCCCGCACCAGCGGCGCTTTGGGAGCCCGTCGCTCCGGCCTGCGGGCCTGTGACCGGAGGCGCCCCTCCCGAAACTCCTTCCGCCATCGTGACAGCATGAATGGGTGAATATCCAGCGCCTCGGCAACGGCCTGCACCTGCAGCCCCGGCCGCTGACTCAGCTGCACCGCCGCGCGCTTGAACTCATCCCCGTACCGTTGCGTCTTCTTCGGGCCCGCTCGGGCCATCGGACACCTCCCCTGGTTAGGTGGAAGTGTCTACTTTATCGAGGGAGGATCCCGAGTGCGCTCCAGCGCATTGTTAGGCCGCATTCCATCGCGCCTATATCTCCTCCTCAAGCACCTGACCGTTGTCACTCAGCCAGGCACGCGCCTTCTCCATTCTCGGGACATGCGTCCTGACAACATTCCAGAACAGCGGGGTGTGATTCGCTTCAAGAAGATGGGCCAGCTCGTGAACCATGACGTAATCGATGACGAACATCGGGGCCTTGATCAGCCTCCAGTTGAAAGTGACGTTACTGTCCAC
>JAGYID010000166.1 GCA_018606725.1 Acidobacteriota bacterium | reverse complement strand
AATGGCGGGTGGAATATGCGCGGCGCTCTTATGGAATACGCGTTGCGCGTGCCCGCTCTTCCCACTTCGGAACGTTCACGCCCTTCACCAGGAGCCACAGGGCAAGTGACGATTCCGCGATGAAGGCCGGAACCAGAATGGCGGGGAAGATCATATTCGCGACTGTGGGGGCAAGAAGCAGCGCAAAGCTATTCGTCAGATAGCACACGCCGGCGATTTGCATCAAGACGCCCAGAACCCCGGGCAGATAGCCGGATCTGATGATCAAATGCCCAAGCACGAGGGACACACAGCCGAAAAATATGAGACCGACGCCGAAGCCGTATCCATGTGATTTGATGGACAGGTATGCCAGAGCGTGCAGCTGATCAGGCTCGAATGCCTTCAGGTAATCGGCGCTCCCCAGAAGAAACAATGCCCCCAGCAGACTCAGCTTGTTGGCGACCAGCACGGCGGTCTGTATCAGATTGAAAAGCACCGCAAGCAACGCCAGCGGCTTGCTGACCGGTCTGAGCAACACATAGAAGACCAGCATCAAAGGGACATCACACACATGCATGATCAGGTCGCCGGCAACGCCGATGCGCCACAGCAACTGGGAAGCCGCAATATTGCTGGCGGTGGCGGCAGCATCGCCTGACACGAACAGCCGGCCTCTGACGAAAGCCTCACCGAACACACCGGCGACGATGATGATCAGATACAACACGCCGCCGATTCGTGCGTAGACTTGTGGCGAAGTGTCCGCGGTATGAGTGGCCATTTCGGATCCTCTTGTCAGGCTGGTGATGCGGGGGCCACGACCGGCCGCTTCCGATGGTGCCAGGGTGCTGCCGCGTGACCTACCAACACACGCCCGGCGCAGTCCGCAGGTACGTGTCGGACGCAAGCTGGTTCAGCATGAAGTCCGCAACGTCGGCACGGGAAATGCGCACCGTCAAGAGAAAGCCTCCGACATGACGACCCTGACGCAACCGACCCCGCTTGCCGAGGTTTGTCAGCACCCCGGGTCGCACGATCACCCACTCCACGTTACCCGCCGCGATGATGCGTTCCTGCCGCGTCTTGTCCCAGAAGTAGAAGGGCAGAATCACTGGTATGACAAAGAGCGTGTAGTACAGACCCATGCGCCCGGCACTGTCTCCGATGCCGAGAGAGGTCTCGCAGACCAGGCGTGGGACAGCGTGGGTCTCCATGGCGCGGAGAATGTTCCGAGTTCCCTCCGATAGAATGCGAGTTGGAGAGAAGTACCGCTTGTGGCCAAGGGCGGACAGCACTGCGTGCTGACCGCGCATCGCTGCATCGACCGAACCCTTGTCGAGCACATCACCCCGAATGACCCTCAATTGCGGATGATCGAGCTGAAACCTTGACGGGTCTCTTACGAGTGCCGTGACCACGTAACCACGCTCCAGGGCTTGCGTGACGAGCTGACGACCAGTCCCGCCAGTCGCTCCGACGATCAGGACCCGGGAGGGATGGTTGCGAGGTGCCCCACTCGAGGGTACCGCCTGCGACCGGTGCCCTGCTCGCGCCAGCGCGGCTGAAAGGAGGATCGCGTACGACATGAAAAACAGAACGAGCATCATGTTCATATGGTCCTGTCCGCCCACCGTCGCCTGCAACCGGTCGTTGGACCGCGCGGTCCCACTGAGATGCCTCCCTATGGCTCGCCGGTCGATCAGGTCCCTCCGTTACCAAGCGCCTTGGCAATCGCGGTAATGGTATTCCAGTTGCGTGTGGTGACCGGGACCCCAAAGAGCCGGTCGAACGTGTCGAGGTAGCTGATGGCCTTCATGTGGCGCCGGTACAGGCCGAAGACGAACCGGTTGTCCAACGCGAGGATCTTCAGCAGCCACTTGCCGCTGGAAGGAAAGCTCAAGGGCATCGACGGCGCCGAGCGGGGGCGTTTGGACAGGACGCTCACGAAACGAACGATGTCGGGTCGCAGGGGCTGGTTCGCGAAATGATTGTGAGACATCATCCTGACAAGCTCGCGGTCCTTGCAGATCATGATCTCGGCATCAAAGGGAAGCCTGCGTGCCAATTCGGCGCGGAGTTGCGCGTGAGTGACCGGCTGCCGGATCACAAATGTGCCCGCCGCGCCGATGTTGACGGCCTCGAGGTGCTTCAGTTGTTGGGCGAGCATCGTAGGTCGGAAGGTCCTGTGACCGCCGACGTTGACCCCTCTCAGAAGAACCACGAGTGCCACCAGCTTCCTCCTGCTGCAGCCGCTCGAAAACTGGCCCCCTGCGGCTCGTGTCCGCCCAACGCACCGGGCGTTCAGGTTGCGGGGATCGTGGCTATGTTGGCGCACCGCGTCTTCTACGTCGCCAAGCTCGCGGTGGCCGTCCATGTATTACACGCGTTCGAGAAGAGAACGCGCAAGACATCGCGCGGCGATATCGATCGAGCCAGGGCCAGACTGGGCCATCTACGACGGCAAAGCGAAAGTCGGAAGGGGTCAACACATGCCGGTCAAAAACACTCGCTCGAGCGGAAACGTCTTCAAGGATATTGGCTTCCCGGCGGCCGAGGCGGCGCACCTTCTCGTGAGGTCGGAGCTGATGATTCAGCTGCACAAAATCATCGAGGCGAGAGGGCTCAAGCAGTCTGAGGCGGCCAAACTGTTTCATGTCACCCAGCCTCGCGTCAGCGCGCTCATGAAGGGCCGAATCGACCTGTTCAGCGTCGATACCCTGATCGACATGCTCGCCTGTGTCGGCTTCCGGGTCAAGGTGGCGTTCACCAAGTCGAGCACGCCGGCGAGATAGACCCGGCACCGCCAGCCCGTTCACGCTGTACGAAGTCGTCGCGAAGCCGAAGCCGAGGTTGTTGATGATCCCCGGGATCGAGGTGCCGTCCGGCAGGGTGAGCTGGTCTTCCGGAATCGCCACCGGCTGGGTGAAGCCGACGTAGCCGTGGGCGTAGACGACCAGGCTGCCGTTCCAGGTGTCCGGCATGCAGATGCGGTAGACGGCACCGCTCGCCTGCCTGCCGTCCGGTTCGCAATGGGAGGCGGCGAGGACGGCCCCATGAGATGTCGGGAAAATACCGCCAGGCGGCGGCTTCCGTCAACCGCGAGTTCGCCGCCGGCGCCACGGTGCGGGTTCCGGCGCCGGGCGATCTAGAATGACCGCACGCCGAGAAGCAGGGGCGCACGGGAGCGAGGGAGCGTGATGAAGGAGAAGACGCACGATACGGAAGGGCGGGTCGCCATCGTCACCGGGGCGAACCGCGGCATCGGGTTCGAGACCTGTCGGATGCTGGCCCGGCAGGGGTTCAGGGTCGTGCTCGCCAGCCGCGACGCCGCCAAGGGGCGCGCGGCGGCCGAGACGCTGCGCCGCGAGGGGCTGAAGGTCGACCCCGCCGAGCTGGACGTCGCGGACGCGGCCGGCATCAAGCGGTTCGCCGCCATGGTCCGCAAGGAGTACGGCCGGGTCGACGTGCTGGTCAACAACGCCGGCATATTCCTGGACCGCGAGCCGGCGGATGGCGGGCGCAAGAACGGTCCGCCGCCGGCGGCGCTGGAGGCCGACCCCGACGTCATCCGCAAGTCGATGGAGACCAACGTCTATGGGCCGTTCCAGCTGATCCAGGCTCTGGTGCCGCTGATGCGCGAGCGCAACCACGGCCGCATCATCAACGTCTCCTCCGGCATGGGGCAATTGACCGAGATGAACGACGGCTACCCCGGCTACCGGATCAGCAAGACGGCGCTGAACGCCGTGACCCGGATCTTCTCGGAGGAGCTGAAGAGCACCGACATCCGGGTGAATTCGATCTGCCCCGGCTGGGTGAAGACGGACATGGGGGGCAAGGAGGCGCCGCGCACCACCGAGCAGGGGGCCGACACCATCGTCTGGCTGGCGACCCAGCCGCCCGGCGGTCCGACCGGCAAGTTCTTCCGCGACCGAAAGCCGCTGCAATGGTGAACGACCGGAGGTTGATGCTCGCGCGCCGGCTGGCGGGGGCGGCCGTTGGGGCGGCGGTCGTCATGGCCGGCGCGGTCGTCGCAACGGCCGCGCCCGGTCCGGCCGCAGCCGGACCGCGCCGGCTGGTGCACACCTTCTCGATCGTGGCGCGCGACCCGGTGACGGGGGATCTGGGGGTGGCGGTCCAGTCGCACTGGTTCTCGGTCGGATCGATCGTCACCTGGGCCGAGGCGGGCGTCGGGGCGGTGGCGACGCAGTCGTTCATCGACCCGGCGTACGGGCCGCTGGGGCTCGACCTGATGCGCGCCGGCAAGAGCGCGCCGGACGCGCTGAAGTCGCTGATTGCCGGGGACGCGGGACGCGACGTCCGGCAGGTGGCGATGATCGACGCGCAGGGGCGCGTTGACGCCTACACCGGGGCGAAGGCGATCATCGCGGCCGGTCACAAGGTCGGCGCCGGCTACTCGGTGCAAGCAAATCTAATGTCGAACGACAAGGTCTGGCCGGCGATGGCGCAGGCGTTCGAGGCGACCCGGGGGGATCTTGCCGAGCGGATGCTGGCGGCACTCGACGCCGGGCAGGCGGCCGGCGGCGACATCCGCGGCAAGCAGTCGGCGTCGCTTCTGGTCGTCACCGGCAAGCCGACCGGCCGGGCCTGGGACGACCGGATCTTCGACCTGCGCGTCGAGGACAGCCCCGAGCCGCTCAAGGAGCTGCGCCGCCTGGTCACGCTGCGGCGCGCCTACAAGCACATGAACGCCGGCGATCTCGCCGTCGAGCACGGCGACAACGACGGCGCCCTGCGCGAGTACAAGGCCGCCGCGGCGCTCGTGCCCGACAATGCCGAGATGCTGTACTGGCACGCCGTGGCGCTGGTCACGATGGGGCGGGTCGACGAGTCGCTGCCGATCTTCGCGAAGGTGTTCAGGATGGATCCCAACTGGGCCACCCTGACGCCGCGCCTGCCGAAGTCGGGACTCCTGCCCGACGATCCGAAGCTGATCGAGCGGATCCTCGCCGCCGGCAAGGCG
>JAGYID010000071.1 GCA_018606725.1 Acidobacteriota bacterium | reverse complement strand
TCGGCGCGGCGGGGCGCGCCGGCACGGCGGCAGCGGGACGGGGCGGCGCGGGTGGCGCGGGCGGTGCGGTCGCCGCGCCGCCGGCGACCTCGAGGATGCCGGCGAGCACGAGCCCGAACAGGGCGCGCAGCGTCGCCTCTTCACCCATCGGGCTCACCATGCAGATGTCTCGCACGCCGGCGCTGCCATCGACCCGCGACATCATGAACCCCTCCGCCGGCAGCAGCTTGATCTGCTGGTAGCCCTCCGGCGGCCGCGGCGAGACGACGATGCGCGCCTCGCCCGTGCCGAGGCGCTGACGGATCCAATCGATGTCGGACACCTTGCGGGCCCACTCCAGGAGGACCTCGGCGGTCCGCAGACCGGCGTCGAGCTGCTCGCGGAACGGCAGCGCCCCGGCCTGGAACTGGTAGGTGCCGGCATGCATGTCGGCGAGCCCGGCCAGTACGCGGCGGACGTGCTCCTCGGTCAGCGACGTCAGCCGGTCCCGCCCCATGAACCCGAGCCGCACCAGGGTCGTCCCGAGCAGCTCCTGGCCCTGCTTGCTGACGCTCGCCTGCTTGAGCTGCGCGTCGGTGACGCCGCCCCGCTCCCGGAACAGGGCGGTGATCGATTCCTGCGGCTGGTTGCTGGCGGCGAAGCGGATGATCGAGCCGGCGTCGAGAAACAGCTGGCGCACCAGCGCGTCGTGCTGAAATCTCAAGATTCCCGAGGCGCGCCGCCGATGCACCTCGGCGAGGACGTCGAAGGGGGACTGCTCTGCGAGGTTCCCGTTCATCCGGACGGACCCTCCACGCCTCCGGCCCCCGCCGGGCGTCCGGCGGGCCGGTCCGGGCAGCCCGATCCGCACATAACTTGTGGTTGGGAAGCGATTATTGCAAGTTTTGGGAGGCCAGGGACTCCCCCCAGGCCCGTCTCAAGTCGGCGGTCGTCTCGCGCAGGCCCTTCTCGAAGGCATCGTCGAGGCTGGCGCCCCGGCCGATGGCGTCCAGGACATCGACCAGGCGCGGCAGGCCTTCCCGATCGATGAGAAACTCCACGAACGACAGGGCGCTCGGGTAGCTGAAGGTCTGGCCCCAGGCCTGCGGGCTCTGCATGCCTCGGTACTGCCTGGCGAGGACGGCGGCGGTGGAGCCCGGGGTCCGGCGGCCCTCCATGTACTGCGCCAACCCCTCGTGCAGCCAGCGCGGCGCCGCGCCCCGGCTCTTGCCGGCGATGAAGGCATGCGTCAGCTCGTGTATCAGGACTCCGCGCGCCTCAACATTGATCTGCTGCAGCCCGCCGATCGGGACGCGGATCTTGCCGTCGAACAGCCCCGCGACGTTCGACTCCGCCAGGGTGGCCTCGTAGAACTGCCTCTGCGGGTAGAGGATCACGACGATCGGCTGCGACGGGTAATAGTCGAAACGCCCCTCCAGGTCGCGGAACTGCTCCTCGAGGTAGGCGAGGATCTGCGCCGACAGGTCGGTGCCGGCCCGCTCGCCGTCGTACTTGAGAGTGAAGTGCGCCGCCTCGGAGCGGACGTAGTCGGAATCGACGGCGCGCTCCCGCTGCAGCTTGTCGATGCGGGCGCGCACCGCCTCGGTCGGCCGGAACATGAAGGCCCGCTGCCAGGCGGCCAGCGCCTCCTCGGGTCGCTCCTCGCTGTAGTAGACGTCACCTTGCAGCGCATGCAGGTCGGCGTCCTCGGGGTGGTCGAGAAGCGCCTGGTCGAGGACCGAGCGCGCGTACAGGTCCTGCCCCTGGGCGAAGTAGGTGGCGGCGAGCCCGAACTGGGCGCTGGCGCTCCTGGCGTCGTAGGTCAGCGCCTCGCGGAAACGGCCGACCGCCTGATCGAAGTCCCGTCCCTTGTAAGCGAGCGTACCGAGGCGGTTGAGCAGGTCGACGAGCTGGTGGGTATTCTCCGCACGCGCCACCGGGTAATCGCCGATCCGCTGCTTCAGCGCCTCGACCGCCTGCAGCAGCTGGTCGCGCGAGGGTTCCTTGGCGATCGCCTGGGTCGCCGGGGGCGGGATCGGCGGGATGGTGGCCGCCACCGCGCCGGGGCGGGCCGGCGCGGCCCCGGGCGTCGCTGTGGCGGGCCGGGCCCGGGACGGGCCGGCGTCGATCGATGCCACATCGGCGCGCGGGATCACCATCCGGCCGGTGCCCTGACGGACGAGCAGATCGTCGCCGCGCACCTCCCAGCTGTCGGCCTGGATGGTGGCGCCGTTCTTCAGATGGATCAGGTCGGCGCGGGCGGGCGAAATCATGCACACCGCGCCGGCGGCAGCGAAGAGGCCGGTGCCGATGCGGAGCAACACCCCGCGCCACGGTCCCACGGTCATGGGGAGAATGTGGGTGCCGGCCGGCGCGGAGGCAAGTGATCCCGGGTTGCCGTTCGTGCCCGGGCCAGGCTCCTAGAGATCGTCGATCGTCAACGGTCCGTCGGCCCTGGCCCAGGCGGTCTCGAACTGCCGGCGAACCTGCCCGGCCTCGGCAACTTTCCCCTGCGCCTTGAGGCTCGACAGCAGGCCGAACAGCGATCGACCGTTGCGTGGATTGCGGCCGAGGTCGTCGCGGAACACCGCTTCGGCCTCGGCGTAGCGGCCGCCCTGCAGAAGCGCCGCGCCGAGCGACTCCCGCGCCGGATAGAACCAGTCGGGGGGCTCGTTGTAGGACAGCGCATCCTCGGCCTCGACGGCGCGCCGCCAGGCTGCTTCGGCGGCCGCCTGCTCGCCCTGCGCCAGGGCGATGCGGGCATCGAGCGTCGCCGCGGCGACCGCCAGCACGTCGGCCATCCTGTTGAGGCCGAATGGCGCGTCGGCGGCGAGACCAGCGGCGGCGGCGGAGAAGGCCTGCCGCTCCGCGGCGGCCTCGTCCGCCCTGCCGACGGCGGCCAGGGCGACGCCGCGGGCGAAGCGCCACACCGCAGTCGTCGTCGGCAGGCGGGGTCCCGGGGCCGGCGTCTTCAAAATATCGTTCCAGCGGTGAAAGCGGAGCAGGACGAACAGCGGCGTGCCGACGAATGGCTCGACCATCGGCATGTCGGCGGCCGCCGGCGCGACGTTCGCCACCAGCATGTCGGCCGCCTTCTTCGCCTCGGCGAAACGCCCTTCCATGCCGGAGGCGTAGGCCAGGAAGTGGAGGTTGTGGCTGTAGTACATGAGGGGATAGACGCCCTGCGCCCCGGTCGTCTTCAGATAGGCGCGGTCGGCCGCCGCGGCGGCCTCATTGCTGTGGGCGGCGCGCTCGTAGTCCCCGGTCCGAACGTAGATGTGGGCCGGCATGTGCACGAGGTGCCCGGCACCGGGCACCAGGCGTTCGAGCCGTGCCGCCGAGGCCAGGGCGCGCTCCGGGTTGGGCGAGGCCTCCACCGCATGGATGTAATAGTGATTGGCGCCCGGGTGTTCGGGGTCGCGGCGCAGCACCGACTCGAGGACGGCGATGATCTCCTTCGTCCCCTTGGCCGGCCGGCCGTCCGGTTCCCAGAGCTTCCAGGGCCTCAAGTCCATGAGGCTCTCGGCGTACAGGGTGGCGGCATCGAGGTCGTCGGGATACCTGGCGCTGAGGTCATGCATCGCCTCGGCATAGTCACGGGCCAGCGCCTTCAGATCGGCATCCGGTTGATCGGAATACCGCCGGGCCACCGCCGCGATGTAGGCCCGCTCGTCGTCGGGTGCCTGCTCCGCCCGCCGCAGCGCCTCCCGGGACGCCTCGTAGGCCTCCTTCTCGCGCACCGGGTCGACGTCCAGGTTGATGTTCGGGCCGAGCGCCAGCGCGATCCCCCACCACGGCATGGCGGCCTTCAGGTCGAGCGCCGCGGCGCGCCGGAACGAGCGCACCGCCTCGTCGTGGTTGAAGGCGAACATCAGCGTCATCCCCTGGTCGAAAAAGCCTTGCGCCTCGGCGCTGGCGGTCATGATCGGATGGTGATGGCGGGTGACGCCTTCGAGCAGGGTCGCCTGGCCGGTCTGGTTCGCCGCGTGACCGTGCTCCACAGCCGCGATCGCTGCGACGGCGCACAGACAGGACAGGATGACGCCGGCCGTGAAAATGATGCGCATACGGCTCTCCTTCGTCAGGCGGGAGGTTTCAGCAACTTGCCGAGCGACACGGGGACCGGCCGCGCCCCTCCCGCGGTCAGGGGCGCGGGCAGGGCGCCGACCGCGGCGTCGGCTGCGGCGCGATCGTCGAAGAGGCCCCAGCAGACGCGATAACAGGCGCGGTCGCCGAGGGCATACGGGACGAAGAACAGCGCCTCGCCGGCGCCGGGGAGGGCGCGCGCCTTGCGCACCGATTCGACCTGGCAGGCGATCATCAGTTGCAGCGTCAGGCGCGCCGGGTCCTGTCCGGCGAGGATCGTCCGGAACGCGGCGGCGGACCCGTCCGCGTCCCCTTCGTCGAACTGGCGTAGGGCTGCCGCATGCCTGGGATCGCCGGCGGGCGCCGGCCCCACCGCGGGCGATCCGGCGGGCGCCGGCGGCTCGGCCGGCCCGGCGGCCTCCATGTCGGGAGCCGGCACGGCGGTCGGCTGCGGCAGGGCGGTCGGCTTCGGCACGGCAGCCGGACTCGGCACGGGCGTCGGGCCTGGCACGCCGGCCGGACCTGGCTCGACAACCGGGCCGGGCGTCGGAGCGGTCACCACCGCCCCCGCGTCGGCGGCAGAATGCGCGCCGGCGGCGGCGATCTCCGTGGCGCCGCGGCGCAGGCCGTACAGATAGATGAGAGCGGCGATCAGGACCGTGACCACGGCGCCGATGCCGAGCAGCAGGCCGAGCGGCCGCCGCGATCCGGCGCCGGGCTCCCCGACGGCGCCGTCGAACGTCATCTCGACCGGACCGAGGCGGACCCGCTCGCCGGTGGCCGGATCGATCTGCCAGTTCGCCTCCTCGCCGGGCGGCACGGCGAATGCCGGCAGCTCATCGGGCGGAATCGGCGGCGGCTCGGCGACCGGGGGCGCTTCGGTGAACATCGGAGGGGTGGAGGCCGGCGGCTCTTCAGGCGGCGCCTGCCGCTCCTCGCCGGCCGGCGCGGGTCGGGGCTCGCCGGCCGGCTCGATCACCGGCTCGGCCGCCCACACGTCGGAGGATGTCGGTTCGGCGGATTCCACGGGAATGGTGCGGGTCGTCCTAGCCGCGGGGGTCGCCGCGGGGATCGCCGCCGGTGGCGGCTCGCCGATCCGCTCCGCCAGACCGAGCAGCTCCAGGGCCAGGATGACCTTGCTGACGGTGAAATCATCGAGCCTGGTCCGGCCGCTCAAATCGCGCAGCGTCTGGCTGCCATCGATCATGCGGCCGAGCTGATCCATC
The DNA here is from genome assembly GCA_018606725.1 of Acidobacteriota bacterium. Lineage (GTDB taxonomy): Bacteria > Acidobacteriota > Polarisedimenticolia > Gp22-AA2 > Gp22-AA2 > JAGYID01. The sequence continues at coordinate 10,031 of JAGYID010000071.1, read as the reverse complement.
TCGGTCGCCAGCTTGAGAGCATCGAGCCCTTCGGCGAGCGTTTCGGTGGGGCGGTAGACCGACTCCATCGAGCCGATCTCGCGGATGATCCACTGGCGGTCGCGGGCCTCGAGGACGCAGTCGAAAACCAGCCGCCTGGTCGGCAGACCGAGTGAGGTCACCTCGGCCGGGAGCGGCCCCGGCTCGAGCTGGTACTGCCCGCTGTTCAACCCGAAGCACGAGGTCAGGATCTCACGCACCTGCTGCCGGGCGCCCTGCAGCAGCTCGGTCGGCGTCAGGAACCCCATGTCGATGAGCGCCTTGCCGAGCGACCCTCCGGGCTGCAGGCGCGAGCGGGCCAGGTCGAGCTGTTCCTGGGACAGCCTGCCGTCCCGGATCAGGATGTTCGCCAGCCGATCCGATTCGGCGTTGCTGGCCGCCGAGGCGATCTCGCCGGCGCGCAGATACACGACCTTGGTCGTCGCACCGTGGCTGACCCGCAACGCGCCCTCGAATCCTTCGCGATGCAGGCGCCCGATGAGGCGCGGGAAAGAGAGATCCGCAATCGATCCCTGAAGCGGCAGGTCCAGCATGTCGTCCGGGATGCTCCGCCTGGCAAGAAGAACGGGCGCCATTATGGAAGCCGCCCGGGTGACTGTCAAGAAACGCGGCGGCGCCGCTTTCGTGTAGAGTGCAGGCCGTGCGGCACGCCTCCTTCGACGCCCTGGTGATCGGCAGCGGCATCGCCGGCCTGCGCGCCGCCCTCGAAATCGCGCAGGGCGGCGCCAGGGTCGCCATCCCCACCAAGGACGCCCCGACCGATTCGTCCTCGGACCGCGCCCAGGGCGGCCTGGCGGCGGTGCTGTCGGACGACGACGAAGTGTCGCTGCACTACGACGACACGCTGGTCGCGGGCGACGGTCTGTGCCACGAGGGGGCGGTGCGCGTGCTGGTCGAGGAGGGACCGGCGCGCGCGCTGGAGTTGATCGAGTGGGGCGCGCGCTTCGACCGGGTCGAGGGCGGCGCCCTGGCGCTGGCGCGCGAGGGAGCGCACAGCCGCCGGCGCATCCTGCGAGCGCAGGGTGACTCGACGGGGCGGGAGATCGTTCGCACGCTGGTCGCCCGCGCGCAGCGGGAGTCGCGCATCGTCCTGATGCCCCGGTTGTTCTCGGCCGACCTGGTCCTTGCCGGCGGACGCTGCGCCGGGCTCCTGGCCCTGGACGAGACCAGTGGCGAGCCCCTGGTCCTGAGCGCGCCGGCGGTGGTGCTCGCCACCGGCGGGGCGGGACAGGTGTACCGCGACACCACCAACCCGCCGCAGGCGACCGGCGACGGCATCGCCATGGCGTATCGCGCCGGCGCCGAGGTCATGGATCTGGAATTCGTGCAGTTCCACCCGACCGCCCTGATGCTGGAAAAAGCGCCGCGGTTCCTGTTGTCGGAGGCGATGCGCGGCGAAGGGGGGCGGCTGGTGAACGCCGCGGGCGAACGGTTCATGCCGGCCATCGACCCGCGCGGCGAGCTGGCGCCGCGCGATATCGTCACGCGCGGCATCGTCTCCGAGATGCGCCGCGGCGGGGCGGCCTGCGTCTGGCTCGACATGACCGGTCTTGAGCCGGCGTTCGTGCGGGCCCGCTTCCCGACTATCGCCGCGACCTGTGCCGCCTTCGGCCTCGACATCGCCCGCGACCGCATCCCGGTCGCGCCCTGCGCCCATTACCTGATGGGCGGAGTGAAGACCGACCTGTGGGGGCGCACGTCCATCCCCGGCGTGTACGCCGCCGGCGAGGTCGCCTGCACCGGCGTGCACGGCGCCAACCGGCTGGCGAGCAACTCGCTGCTCGACGGGCTGGTGTTCGGGGCGCGCGCCGGCAAGGCGGTGCTCGACTCCGGCCTCGATCCGGTGCCGGGATCTCTCGCGGCGGCCCCCGAGGTTCTGGCGATCGCGGCGGCGGAGGCCGCGGAGACGGTTGGCGAGCTGCGCGGAATCATGTGGGACGATGTCGGGATCCTGCGGGACGGCGAGACCCTCGAACGGGCGATCCGGGCCATTCTCCGGCTCGAGCAGGGTCTGCGGCCGCGCCCGCTGGAGCGGCCGGGAATCGAGACGCGCAACCAGCTGTTCGTCGGCCGGCTGATCACCGAATCGGCCCTCGCCCGCCGCGAGAGCCGCGGCGCGCACTTCCGTTCCGACTACCCGCGGCGCGAGGCCGGCCGCGGCCGCCACTCGATCATCGCCCCCGGGGCGGCTGCCCCGGACCTGCCGATCATCCCGGTGCCCCGCTCCGGGCCGGCCGACCTGCCCTAGGAGCCAGCCCAATACTCGGACAGGCTCCTAGGGTTCGATCCCGTTTCGGCGCCGTCCCGGGGCGCGCGCCATCCGATCGCGCCCGTCCGCGCCCGGACGCCATCGGATGCCCCGCAGCGTTTCTCACGGCGCATTCGACCGATCCCTCCCAAGCATCCGGTTTGCAAACGCGCCGGCGGACCCGGTCCGCGCCGGGCCGCGCGCCGATCGACACGCGAGGCGAGCATGCAGACGCACGAAGCCGCACCCGGCTACCTGGTCACGTTGTGGACCTACGGCCTTCGACCGACATTCGCCGAGCCGCGCAATGCGGCCCTGTTCTGCCGCTCCCTGCAGGCCCTCAGGCTGAGGCTTGGCTTCAGGGTGCACGCCTACGTCGTCCTGCCGGACCGGGTGCGGTTGATCCTCGGCGCGGAGGACCCGGACGCCCGCTGGCTGCGCGACGCCCTGCAGCGCCTGAAGTCGCGCTTCGCGCGCGAAGTCAACGCCCGTTCCGGGCGGCTCGGGCTGGTGTGGCAGGACGCGGAGCAGCGGCTGCCCCTGCGCGACGAGGCCGACATCGCCCGCCGCGCCGAGATCCTGCACCGCAACCCTGTGCTGGCGGGTCTGGTCGAGCACCCGCGCCTGTGGCGCTTCTCCTCATACAGGGCGTGGTCGGGGGAAGGGCCGGCGCCGCTTCCGATCGACATCCCGGGGGCCGGGCGCCGCGGCAGCCGGGCCGGAACGCTGATCAGCGGATGATCTGGAAGGTCCTCTCCCAGCGGGAGCGGGTGAAGAAGTGGGTGATCTTTGACCAGATGCCCGAGAGCCGGTCGCTCATGGCGGTCTTCTGCCAGGCATCCCGGTCCTCTTCGTACGACCACCAGATGATGAAGGCCCGTCCCTTGAGGTAATCGCGGGGGACGAACCCCCAGGCGCGGCTGTCGCGGCTGTTGTCGCGGTTGTCCCCCATGCAGAACAGGGCGTTGTCGGGAATCTGCGTCGCCGCGTAGTCGTCCTGGTCGAAGTTCAGGCCGCGCGGATTCTTGTGAATCTTGTACTTCTCCTCGAGCGCCTGGCCGTTGATGTACACCTGCCGGTTGCGGACCTCGATGGTCTCCCCGGGCAGGCCAATGACCCGCTTGATGTAGTCCTTCTCCGGCTCCTCCGGAAACTTGAAGACGACGATGTCGCCGCGGTGCACCTGGCGCAACGGCAGGAGAGCGCGCTCGAGACCCGGCAAGACCGTCGAGGTCGGCGCATAGGCGAACTTGTTGACCATGATGTAGTCGCCGATCAGGAGCGTCGGGATCATCGAGCCGGTGGGGATCTTCGACTGCTGGAACACCCAGGTCCGCGCGAACATCACGAAGATCACGCACGTGACGATGGTCTCGAAGTAGTCGCGGACAACCCCTTTCGGTGCGTCGTCAGGTGTCATGGGCGCGGCATTATAGAGCAAAACCGCCGCGCCGGCCGGAACGGCTGCGCCGCCCCCGGGTTCATTGAACGTGGACTCTCCGCCGGACAGGCTCCTAGCCCGGATTTCTCACCGGTCTTCTGCTGCGACCGCGGATCGGGCCGCCCTGACGGGCGTCCTCGCGGCTCGCACCCGTCAACGTATGTCGAATACGTTTCGGGTCCTCGCCGCTGCGGGAGCCCGTCATGACAGCCATCTGCGCGGTCTCGCGACGAACCCCGGTGAGAAATCCGGGCTAGGCGGCCGGACCGTCCTTGAGGCGACGGATCGCCTGGTGCAGGCGGCGGAGACGCATGGAGATGGTCCAGAGGTAGACGGCCAGGACGATCCAGACCGCCGAGTAGGCGCCGACCAGAAAGTGGAGCCGGCGGGTGATGGCATCCGGCCCGGCGGCGCCGGCCGCGGCATCCACCGCGGGGGCGGCCTCCTGGGCGAAGGCGGACAGCGAGGCGAGAAGCGCGTGCGGGAGGGTCATGTTCGTCAACTCCACGAGGCCGGCCGCGGCGGGGCCGGGGAGGGGCGCCGCCGGGCGCTCATCAGATCGTCCACCTCGTCCGCCAGCCGGCCGAGCCGGTAGCGTTGGATGAGCAGGTGGGCGAACAGCAGAAAGAAGGTCAGCGTGCACAGCGCGAACACGTGGCGCATCGTCGGGTCGAGCCCCTGCCCGCCGGAAATCTTCAAGACTTTCGGATGAAGCCCGCGCCACCACTCGACCGACTTGTAGATGATCGGCAGGTCGAGGGCGCCGACGATGCCGATGACCGCCCCCCAGCGCGCCGCCTGATCGCGGTTCTCGGCATTCGATCGCAGCAGCAGATAGCCGACGTAGATCAGCCAGAGCACCAGCGTCGACGTCAGCCGCACCTCCCCGGTCCACCAGACGCCCCAGATCGGGCGGGCCCAGATCGGCCCGGTGATCAGGACGATGGTGCAGAAGACCACGCCGAGCTCGGCGGAGGCGCAGGCCAGCGTGTCGTAGCGCCGATCCCGCGTCCAGAGATAGAGGGCGGAGTACAGGGCGCAGAGCACGATGCCGGCGAAGGCCGCGAAGGCGGACGGGACGTGGAAGTAGAAGATCCGCTGCACGATTCCCATCTTCGCTTCGGTGGGGGCCACGACGAAGATGGCGTGCAGGCACGCCGGGATCAGGACGACCAGCAGCGCGAGCAGCAGGCGATCCAGCCAGGCGCTACGTGCGTTCGCGTCCATGCAATCCCTCCGGTTCATCGGCGGCGTCGGCGCCGCCGGCCAGCCGACGGCCGCCGGCAGGCCGCGATTATATCCGCACCGGCGCCGTCCCGCCGGTCGCCTCACTCCTCCATGACGTGATCGAACAGCAGCACGGCGGCGGCCAGGAAGATGAGGTCGTAGGCGCACGACAGGCCGATCCACGAGGAGTAGCGCGCGAACGGGCGGCCGGCGAGGACGTGCGTCGTGGACTTGACCGCCGCCAGGGCGATCGGCACGGTGGCGGGGAACAGCAGCAGCGGCAGGAGCAGCTCGCCCCGGCGGGTCCGGGTCGTCATGGCGGCGAACAGGGTGCCGACCGCCGCAAAGCCGATGGTGTTGAGGATCAGCACGGCGATGGCGATGCCGATGCGGTCGCTGAACTGGAAGTTGAACAGGATCACCGACAGCGGCACCAGGATCGCCTCGACCGCCGACATCACCACCACGGTCGCGGCGACCTTCCCCAGGTAGAAGGCGCTGCGATCGATCGGGGCCAGCAGGATGCCCTGGATGCGATCCTGCTCGCGCTCGATCTGGAACGAGCGGTTCAACGCCAGCACGCCGGAGAAGATGAAGCAGACCCAGAGGATGCCCGCGCCGAGCGTGGTGAAGTCGATGATGGTGAAGTCGAACGCGAAATTGAACACCACCAGCATCAGCAGGGCGAAGAACAGGAGCGTGACGACCTGCTCGCGGCTCCTGAGCTCGGTCTTCAGATCCTTGGCGGCGAACAGCCAGACGGCGCGCAGATAGCTCATGCGCGGCCCCCCGGGTCGGCCTGTCCGGTGGCCTCGCGGAACAGCGCCAGCAGTCGCGCCGCATCCAGTCCGGCGGCGGGTCGATCGGCGACCAGCCTGCCGGCGGCGAGCACCACGACGCGGTCGGCGCACCGCAGGCCGCGGTCGAAGTCGTGGGTCGACAGCACGCAGGTCCGGCGGCCCCGCTCGGACCGCAGGCGGCTCTCGAGGGCGTCGCCGGAGGCGCGATCGAGCCCGGTGAACGGCTCGTCGAGCAGCACGATGTCGGGATCGTGCAGGAGCGCCCGGGCGATCGCCAGACGCTGCTGCATGCCGCGCGAGAAGGTGCGCACCTGGTCCGCGGCCCGCCCGCGCAGACCGGCGTCCTCGAGCGCCGACGCCGCGACCCGCCCCGGGTGGCCGAGGCCGTAAAGTCGCGCGTACAGCACCAGGTTCTCCAGGGCGGTCAGATGATCGTAGAGAAAAGTCTGGTGCGACACGACCCCGAGCCGGCGCAGGAGCGCCAGCCGGTCACCGCGCGTCGCGTCCTGGCCCAGCAGGGTGAGCGTGCCGGCGCTCGGGAGCGCCAGGGTCGCGAGCAGCCGCAGCAGGGTCGACTTGCCGGCGCCGTTCGGCCCCAGCAGCACGACGTGCTGTCCGGCGGGGATGTCCAGGGTGACGTCGTCGAGCGCCGCGATCGGGCCGTAGTCCTTGCCGAGGCCCCGGGCGGCGATGGCCATCGCGGCCGCCGTGCCCGGGCTCACCGGCGGTCGGGGCGTCGGGCCCCGCCGTCGCGCAGGGCCGCCTCCAGCGCTTCGATCCGCTGCGCGACGCCGACCGCCTCGCGGCTGTAGCGATCGGTCATCTCGTCGTGGTCGCGCTGGCTGATCTTGCCGGCGTGGAAGTCGAACTCGACGTCACGCAGCGTTTCGTAGTGGAGATCGCGCAACGAATACAGCTCGCGCAGCTCGGCGACCCGGTCGCTGCCGTCGGTCAGCGGCGCCGACAGGCGCAGGGCGAACGGCCCCAGCACGAAAGCGACCGTGGCCGTGATGAGAATGATCGTGGCGAGCACCAGCATCAGTACGTCTCCTCGATATCCTTGCGGACGCGGTCGAGGAGGCGGCGCTGCTCGGCGGTCAGCGGCGCCCCGCCGGGAGGCTGCGGGCCGGGGTCCGCCGTCGCCACGGCCGGCCGCAGTCCCCAGCGCCGGATCAGCATCACCAGGGTTGCGCCCGCGATCAGAAGGACGGCGAACGGCATGATCCATGCGACCAGGTCGAAGCCCGCCGTGGTCGGCGCCGAGCGGATTTTCTCGCCGTGCCGCTCGATGTACCAGGCGACCACCTGCTCGGGCGACTTGCCGGCGCCCAGCTGGGCGGCGATGTCGGCGCGGATGGCGTCGGCCGTGCCGCAGGTGCAGGTGCGCACCGTCAGGTCGGAGCAGCCGCAGTAGCACATCAGCTGCTGCTCGATCCGCTGCTGCGGGGTCGGCTCGCCGGCGCGGGCCGGCGCCGCCGGAACGATGAGGAGCAAGGTCAGGGCTGTGAGAAGCCCGGCCGGGCCCGCGCTACGCCGCATGGCTCGCGACCGCCTGCAGGCGGGCCTCGATGTCGCGGCGGCGGTCGCGCAGGTCCGGGAGCATGGCGAACCAGGAGCCGAGAATCAGCACGGCCCCCCCGATCCAGATCCAGTTGATCAGCGGATTGAGGTAGGCCTTGAGCGTCGCCTGCCCGGTCTGAGGATCGAAGCCGGTCATGATCGTATACAGGTCATCGCGGAGGGTGTAGCGGATCGCCACTTCGGTGCTCGTCTGCCCCGTCTTGTAGAAGTTCATCCCGGGGACCAGCGTGCCGACGCGGCGGCCGTTGGCGGACACCAGCAGGCGGGCGCCGGTGAAATCGGCGTTGGGATGGGGCGTGCCGGAGTCCATGTCGTCGAACGTCATGGAGTAGCGCCCGATGGAGAAGGCCTCGCCGCGCTTCAGCGTGGCGGTCGCTTCCTGCTTGAAGGCCGACGAGCCGGTGACCCCGATCATGATCAGGATGAACCCGAGGTGCACGATGAAGCCGCCATAGCGCCGCTTGTTCCGGTCGAGGAGGCTTCGGAAGGCGCGCGCCGTCGATTCGCCGGTCGCCTTGCGGCGCGCCCGCGTGCCCCAGACGAACTCCATGGCGGTGGTGGCGATGACGAAGGCCGACAGGCTGAACGACACGATGGCGTAGATGTCCCGCACGCCGGCGAGCAGCAGGGCGGCGGCGGTTCCGAGCAGCGCCCCGAGCGGCACCTGGATCCGCTCGACCAGTTTGCGGGCGCTGGCGCGCCGCCAGGCGATCACCGGGCAGATGCCCGCCAGGGTGACCAGCAGCAGGGCGATCGGGATCATCACCTCGTTGAAGAACGGTGCGCCGACGGTGATCTTCACGCCCCGCACCGCCTCCGACAGGATCGGGAACAGCGTGCCCCAAAGAACGGCGAAGGCGGCACCGACCAGCAGGAGGTTGTTGAACAGGAAGGTGCTCTCGCGCGACACGAACGAGTCGAGGCGGTGCTCGCTTTGCAGGGCCGGCAGCCGGTGCAGCAGCAGCCCGACGGAGACGACGATCGAGACGCCGAGGAAGCCGGCGAACAGCGGCCCGATGTCCGACTTGGTGAACGAGTGCACCGAGGAGATGATGCCGCTGCGGGTGATGAAAGTGCCCAGCACCGCCAGCAGGAAGCTCATGATCACGAGGGTGATATTCCACACCCGCAGCATCTTCTTGCGCTCCTCGATCATGACCGAGTGGAGGAAGGCGGTGCAGGTCAGCCAGGGGATCAGCGAGGCGTTCTCGACCGGATCCCAGGCCCAGTAACCGCCCCAGCCGAGCTCCTCGTAGGCCCACCAGCCTCCCAGCAGGATGCCGGTGCCGAGGAAGAACCACGAGAAGATGGTCCACCGCCGGGTGGTGCGGAACCAGGTGTCGCCGAGCTTCCCGGTTGCCAGCGCCGCCATGGCGAAGGCGAACGGCACCGTCAGCCCGACGTAGCCGATGTACAGACACGGCGGGTGGATCGCCATGAAGATGTTCTGGAGCTGCGGGTTCATGCCGTTGCCGTCGACCGGGGCGAAGTGCAGGCGGACGAACGGCCGCGCCATGAAGTTGACCAGCACCAGGAAGAACATCGCGACCAGCATCAGCGTGGTCACGACCAGCGGCATCAGCGGGCGGTTGCGCCGGCGGTTCAGCAGGACGATGAGCGCGGCGTAGGAGATCAGGATGAACAGCCAGAACAGCAGCGAGCCGGACTGGCCCGCCCACAATGCGGCAACCTTGAAGACAGCCGGCAGGTCGCGATTGGAATACGACGCGACGTACTCGAGATCGAACCGGTTGGCGAAGATGCAGCTCTCGAGGGCGATGACCGCCAGCAGCACGAGGGCCCAGGTCGCGTAGACCGCCCGCTCACCGCTGAGTACCAGCTGGCCGAGCCCGGCCCGCCAGCCGTTGAAGGAGGCCAGCACCGACCAGCCGGCAGCCGCCAGCGCGATGAACAGGCAGAGCGTGCCGAACTCAGCCATCGATGTGTGCTTTGCGGCCGCGCGCCCCGCTCGTTGTTCCGATCACTGCGACGGTGCGCCGTAGGTTCGGGGAGCGGGGACGGTCGGAGCAGGAGGGCTGCCGGCGCTGCGGTCGCCGCCGGCACGGTTCTGCGCCTCGTACTTGGAGGGACACTTGGCCAGGAGGGTCTTCGCGACGAACGTGCCGTCGGTGCCCATGCTGCCTTCGACGACCACCTCGGCGCCGTCCACGAAGGTGTCGGGGGTCTCCCTGGCGTAGACCACCGGCAGCTGCCTCGCTCCGTCGGTCATCACGAAGCGGGCCCCGAGCGTTCCCGGTGTCTTGACGATCGAGCCGGAGAGCACGTTGCCGTTGATCCGGTAATTCTCGCCCAGGTCGTCCGCCCGACCGGGCGACAGGTACTCGCTGACCGTCAGGTAGTAGACCAGCGAGCCGCGCAGCCCGAAGCTGAACAGCGCCAGAAACCCGGCCACGATGAGGACCACGGTGATGACGATCTTGGTCGACAGGCGAGCTGCCATGGCACCTTCCGGAGGACCCGACGAGGCCATGTCGAGTCAGGGCGGCGATGATAGCCGAGCGATCCGGGCAAGTCAATTACGCCGGCCGTCGCACGCAGACGTTTGACAGAGATTCGATGTGCGGGGGCGGCGGCGTGCGCCCCGCGGGGCACGCTGCGCGCCGCCCGGATCGGCTGGAGAACGCCGACGGGCGGTGCTCGCTCGCGCTCCGCACGGCGGGCTCGGCTACAAAGC
>JAGYID010000015.1 GCA_018606725.1 Acidobacteriota bacterium | reverse complement strand
ACGTCAACGTCGTCTTCCCGTGATCCACGTGACCGATCGTCCCCACGTTCACGTGCGGCTTCGTCCGCTGAAATTTCTCCTTCGCCATCGCGATCCTCCAGTGACGCCGCTGCCCTCGACCGGCTTTCGACCCGTTGCCTTCGAGGTCCCGCCGCCGATCCCGGGGCGCGACATCCTCCGCGCCCGCACGTCCCTGTGCCGTCTCACCCGAAAAAATGGAGCCCACGACCGGGATCGAACCGGTGACCCCCTCCTTACCAAGGAGGTGCTCTACCACTGAGCCACGTGGGCCCTGGAAAGAAGCCATTGGAGCGGGAAACGGGATTCGAACCCGCGACCCTCAGCTTGGAAGGCTGATGCTCTACCCCTGAGCTACTCCCGCGCCGACCCCGACCGGCTGGGGCGAGGGACCGACAACGGCCCTTCGCCTCAGCCGGACCTGCTCATCCAAAGTATCCCGCGTGAATGGTGGGGAGAGGAGGATTCGAACCTCCGAAGCACTGAGGCGGCAGATTTACAGTCTGCTCCCTTTGACCGCTCGGGAATCTCCCCACGAATCGACCCCGCGCGTCGGACTGCCCGGAGCCTGCCGCCGCATCCGTCGCTAGAGACAAGAAAACACGCCCCAATACAGACTGCCGCTCAGGCGGGCATGGAGCTGGCGAAGGGATTTGAACCCCCGACCGGCTGATTACAAATCAGCTGCTCTACCCGCTGAGCTACGCCAGCTTGGTAAACGCGGCATGCTAACACAGCGGTTTCAGCTCCTGCAAGATGTCATGCCAATAAATTTTCTGGCCGGCCGGGGTTCTACCCGGGAGCTCCGGCCGCCCTTCGCTGCCGGACCGCCTCGAACAGGATCACCCCCGCCGCCACCGACAGATTGAGCGATTCGACACCGGCCGCCAGCGGAATCGACACCACTTCGTCGCAGGTTTCGCGGGCCAGCCGCCGGAGGCCTTCTTCCCCCCCAAGAACCACGGCGACCGGCATGGTCAGGTCGAACCCGGTCCACGGCTTGGGGGCGCCTGGCTCGAGGCCGACCACCCATATCTCATTCTCTTTTAATAACTTGATGAACTGGACGATGTTCCCGACGCGGCACACCGGGAGCCGCTCGGCGGCCCCTTCCGAGACCTTGACGGCGGCAGCGGTCAGCCCCGCCGCCCCCCGCTCGGGGAGAAACAGCCCGCCGGCGCCGGCGGCGGCGGCGGTCCGGATCACGGCTCCGAGGTTGCGCGGGTCCTGCACGCCGTCGAGAACGACCAGCAGCGCCGGAGCCGGGCCGCTCCGGACCCGCTCCAGCACCTCCGCCGCGTCCGCGTAATGGGCCGCGGCGACGAAGGCGACCACCCCCTGGTGGGCGCCCCCCTCGGCGATTCGGTCGAGGGCCTTCTCCGGTTGCCGCTGCACCGTCACTCCGGCGTCGCGGGCCGCGGCGGCGATCCGCTCGACGACCGCCCCGCCCCGTCCCTCGGCCAGCACCACCCGGATGACGCTCCGCTGCCGCAGGCGCAGCAGTTCCAGCACCGGGTGCGTGCCGAACACCACGTCGCTCACGCGCCCGTCCCGGAGATCGCCCGCAACAGCTCCCGGGCGCGGACCGCGCAGCCGGCGACCGGCCGGGCGAGAGGCAGCCGGCTCCCCTCCTCGATGATCGGCAGGAGCTTCACCAGCTCGGGACCCGAAGCCGCGCCGGTGAGCGCGATCCGGATCGGGTGAAACAGGTCGCGCCCCTTGACACCCAGCTCGCGGCGGACCTCGTCGGCGATCGCCTGGAAGCGCGGCGCCGTCAGGGGTTCGTCGCCGAGACGGCGGGCGAGCGCCTCGACGACGGAGCGGGCGCGCGGTTGCCGGAGCTCGGCGTCGATCCCGGGGTCGGACAGGGTGCGGGCCGCGGAGAAATCGAACAGGAGCGCCGCCTGGCCCGGCAGATCGGCCATCTTCGGCAACCGATCGGCGAACAACATCGCCAGCCGGCCGACCCAGTCGGAGACCGCTCCCGGCGGTCCCGGCGCGACGAAGCCGGCCCCGGCGAGGGCCTGCACCGCCAGGTCGGCGAGACGCCCCGCCGGCAGCCGCGCCATGTGGCGCGCCGCCAGGGCGTCGAGCTTGTCGAGATCGAAATGGGCCGGGGCGCGCGACGCGCGCGCCAGATCGAACGCCTGGATCAGCTCCTCCGGCGTCAGGAGCTCCTGCCCGGAGGCGGGCGACCAGCCGAGCAGCGCCAGGTAGTTGAGCAGCGCCTCCGGTGGGTAACCCTGGGTCCGGAACCAGCCGACCGAGGTCGCTCCCTCGCGCTTGCTGAGAGGCGCCCCTCCCTGCCCGAGGATCAGCGGCAGGTGGGCGAACGCGGGGAGCGTCGGGGCCCCGAGCGCCCGGTACACGAGGATCTGCCGCGGCGTGTTGGACAGGTGATCGTCGCCGCGGATGACATCGGTGATCCGCATCGCCACGTCGTCGACGACGACGGCGAAGTTGTACGACGGCCAGCCGTCGCGCCGCAGCAGGACGAAATCCCCGATCTGCGCCACCGGGAAGCGGACCGTGCCGTGCACCCGGTCCTCGAAGACGACCAGCGGTTCGCCCCGGGCGGCGCCGGTGATATCGAAGCGGATCGCCGCCGGCTCGGCCTGCATGCGGCGCCTTGCCTCATCGCGCGGCAGCCGGCGGCAACGCCCCGAATACAGGGACGCCCGGCCGGCGTCGCGTTGCGCCGTGCGCTCCTGCTCCAGCAGCTCCAGGGAGCAGAAGCACGGATAGGCCAGCCCGGCTTCCATCAGCTCCTCGGCCCGCCGGCGGTAGGTCGGCAGCCGCTCCGACTGGCGGTACGGTCCCGCCTCGCCCCCCTCGCCGAGCCCCTCGTCCCAGCCCAGACCGAGCCAGGCGAGATCCTCGATCAGCGCCGCCTCGTGCCCGGGCGAGGAGCGCACGGCGTCGGTGTCCTCGATTCTCAGGATCAACGTGCCGCCGCGGCCGCGGGCGAACAGCCAGTTGAACAAAGCAGTCCGGGCATTGCCGACGTGCAGCTCGCCGGTGGGAGAAGGCGCGAAGCGGACGCGCACCGGGCTCATCGGTTTCCCCGGCGCGTCGCGACCGTCCGCCGCCGCGGCGCCGCCCCGACGCGGGCCAGGAGTGCCACCGCCTGCGCCACCATCCCTTCCCGCCGGCCAATCGCCCCGAGTCCCTCGCAGCGTTTCGCCTTGACGCCGATCGCCGACGGCGGGCAGCCGAGCGCCCCGGCGAGCCGGCCGCGCATCGCCGCCAGGTGCGGCGCGAGAACCGGCGCTTCCGCCAGCACGACAGCGTCGATGTTGGCCACCGCGAAGCCGAGCCGTCGCATCTCCCGCCCGGTCGCCTCGAGAAAGGTCAGGCTCGAGCGGTCACGGTTGCGCGGGTCGCTGTCGGGGAAACGCGTCCCGAGGTCGGGCAGGCCGAGCGCTCCGAGCACGGCGTCGCAGACGGCATGCGCCAGCACGTCGGCGTCCGAGTGTCCGACCAGGCCGCGATCATGGTCGATGGTCACGCCGCCCAGCACCAGGCGCCGCCCGGGGCCGAGGGGGTGCGCATCGGTCCCGCAGCCGACGCGGAACGGGATCGGCGCGCCCGGACCCGTCCCGGCACGGCGGCGACCTGCGCCGGCGGGGCGGCTCCCGGTGCGGACCTTCCGGCGGCCTGTTTCAGCCACGTCCTCCCTCCTTCGGCGGCAGGGCCAGCAGCGCCTCGGCCAGGGCGAGATCCTCCGGCAGGGTGATCTTGATGTTCCGGGACGAGCCGGGGATCAGCCGCACCGCGCCGCCGCAAGCTTCCACCAGACCGGCATCGTCGGTGCCGCGCGCCGCGGAGAGCGCCGCCGCGTCGTAGGCGGCGCGCAGGATGCCGGCGCGGAATCCCTGCGGCGTCTGCGCCAGGCGCAGGTCATCGCGCGGCACCGTGCCGGTGATGGCGCCGTCGGGCGCGACCCGCTTGACCGTGTCGGAGATCGCCAGACCGGGGACGGCGGCGCCGTGGGCCGCCGCGGCGTCGATCACCGCGTCGATGAGCCAGGCCGGCACCAGCGGCCGGGCGGCGTCGTGGACCAGGATGATGTCCGATGCGCCCAGCGCCTCCAGCCCGCGGCGCACCGAATCCTGCCGCTCCGCCCCGCCGGCGACCAGCCGCACCCGGCCGGCCAGGTCGCCGAGCGCCACCCGGGCCCCGTCAAGGTCGGCGACCGGCACGACGATCGCAGCGATGCGGGGGTGCGAGGCGAACGCCGCGACGGCGCGCGCCAGCACCGTCCGGCCGCCCAGCGGCAGGAACGGCTTCGGCCGGTCGGCGCCCATGCGGCGACCGCGACCGGCGGCGACGATGATGGCGGCGACGGTCAAATCTTGAGGATTTCCTGCTCTTTGTGCTTCGCCAGATCGTCGATCTGCTTGGTGTGCAGATCGGTGTGCTTCTGGACCAGTTCGAGGCCGCGCTTTTCGTCGTCCTCGGAGATCGTCTTGTCCTTGAGCATCTTCTTGAGCGCCTCGTTGGCGTCGCGGCGCTCGGTGCGGATGGCCGTCCGGCCGTGCTCGGCAATCTCGTGCACTTTCTTCGCGAGCTGCTTGCGGCGCTCCTCGGTCAGGGCCGGGATCGGCACGCGCACGACCTTGCCGTCGTTCGCCGGATTGAGCCCCAGGTCGGAGGCGCGGATCGCCTTCTCGATCTTGGGGATCAGCGTCGCGTCCCACGGCTGCGCCACGATCAGCGTCGGGTCGGGGACCGTCAGGCTCGCCACCTGGTTCAGCGGCGTCGGGGTGCCGTAATACTCGACCGTGATGCCGTCGAGGAGCTGCAGCGAGGCCCGCCCGGTGCGCACCGCCGCCAGCTCCTTGCGGGTGTGCTCCACCGTGTCGTTCATCTTCTTCTGGGCGTTCTGGATGATGCCGTTCGTCTCCATCGGCTACTCCTTGACGACCGATCCGATCGTCTCACCCATGATAACCCGCATGATGTTGCCGCGCCGGCCCAGGTTGAACACGATGATCGGCATATGGTTGTCCATGCACAGGGAGATGGCCGTCGCGTCCATCACCTTGAGGCCCTTCTCCAGCACCTCGAGGTAGGTGATCGAATCGAACTTGCGCGCCGACGGGTCCTTCTTCGGATCGGCCGAGTAGACCCCGTCGACCTGGGTCGCCTTCAGGATGACCTCCGCCCGGACTTCCATGGCGCGCAGCGCCGCGGCGCTGTCGGTGGTGAAGTAGGGGTTGCCGGTGCCGGCGGCGATGATGATGATCCGCCCCTTCTCCAGGTGGCGGATGGCGCGGCGCCGGATGTACGGCTCGGCAACCTGTCGGATCTCGATCGCCGACAGGACCCGGGTGTGCACCTCGAGCTTCTCGAGGGCGTCCTGCACCGCCAGCGCGTTGATCACGGTCGCCAGCATCCCCATGTGATCGCCGGTGACCCGGTCGATGCCGGCGGACGAGCCGTTGGAGCCGCGGTAGATGTTGCCGCCGCCGATGACCATGGCGACCTGGACGCCGAGCCGGTGCACCTCGGAAATCTGCCCGGCGATGGAGCGGATGACGTCCGGATCGAGGCCGAACTGCCGCGGACCCATGAGGGCCTCGCCGGACAGCTTCAGGAGGATCCTGCGGTACTTCGGTCCCTTGGACACTCTGGGTGGCCCCCCCCGGCCCCGCAGGCGCTGCCTTCCTAGCGCGTCGTCGCGCCGGCCACCCGGCGCGGGTCGTCCTGTCCGAGGACGAAGCGCGTGAAGCGCTTCACCCGGATGTTCTCGCCGCACTTGGCGATGATCGCGCCGATGACATCCTTGACCGTCAGGTTCGGGTCGCGCACGAACGGCTGCTCCATCAGGCAGAACTCCTGATAGAACTTCTCCATCTTGCCGGCGACGATCTTCTCGACGACCGGGTCCGGTTTGCCGGTGGCGCGCGCCTGCTGGCGGTAGATCTCCTTCTCGTCGAGAAGGACCGCCTCGGTGACTTCGTCGCGATCGACGAAGCGCGGCTCCGAGGCGGCGATATGCATGGCGATGTCCTTGAGGAGCTGCTGGAAGTCGGCGGTCCGCGCCACGAAGTCAGTCTCGCAGTTGACCTCGACGAGCACGCCGATGCGGCCGCCGCCGTGGATGTAGGCGCCGACCGCGCCCTCGCTGGTGGTCTTGGCGGCGCGCTTGGCGGCGGTCGCCTGCCCCTTCTGGCGCAGCAGCTTGTGGGCCTGCTCGAGATCGCCCTTCGATTCGACCAGGGCCGTCTTGCAGTCCATCATCGGGGCGCCGCTGCGGTCGCGGAGCTCCTTGACCAGCGCTGCGTTGATTTCCATCACTCCTCCTGTCTTTCACGCGCCGCCCGGGCGTCCGGGACCGGCGCGGCCGGGCCGCGGGCCGCCGGACCGGGCGGCATGGCGGATGGCATTCTGAGAGCGGGCGTGCGGCCGGGCGGGATCCCGCCCGCCTATTCGAGGATCCGGTCGCCGGACGGGGCGGCCTCGCGCTTCGGACTGCCCTCGACCTGCAGGGCCGTCTCGGCGTCCCCCTCCGGCGCCGCCTCGGCCGGCGGAGTCGGGCGCCCTTCGGTGCGCGTGGCGGGCTTGCGCCGGGCCGGAGCCCGCCGCGCGTCGCCCGCCGGGGCGCGCCGCGCGCCCGCCTTGGCGTCGGCGTCGGCGCCGAGCGGCGGCATGCCTGCGGCCACGACGCCACCGCCGCCGGCCGCCGCCAGCGCCTCTTCGGTCACCTGCTCCCCTTGATGCTTCTCCGAGATGCTGCGCCCCTCCAGGATGGCGTCCGCGATGCGCGACGCGAACAGCTTGATCGCCCGGATGGCGTCGTCGTTCCCCGGAATCGGGTAATCGATGTCGTCCGGATCGCAGTTGGTGTCGACCACAGCGACGACCGGGATGTCGAGCTTGCAGGCCTCCTGGACGGCGATGTGCTCCTTCTTCGGATCGATGATGAACAGAGCGTCCGGCAGGCGATCGAGCGTGCGGATCCCGAGCAGGACCTTTGACAGCTTGACGCGCTCCTTCTCGAGCTGCAGGAGCTCTTTCTTCGAGTAGCGCCCCTCGACGGGGTTCTCGAGGAAATTCTCCAGCCACCGCAACCGCTCGATGCGCTTCTTGATGGTGCGGAAGTTGGTGAGGGTGCCGCCCAGCCAGCGCTGGTTGACGTACGGCACGCCGGCGCGCATCGCCTCCTCGGCGATGGCATCCTGGGCCTGCCGCTTGGTGCCGACGAACAGGACATTGCCGTGCTGGGCCGCCCGCTGCACGAAGGCCAGTGCGTCGCGGAACCGGATGAGGGTCTTCTGGAGGTTGATGATGTAGATGCCGTTCCGCTGGCCGAAGATGAACTCGCGCATCTTCGGGTTCCACCGCTTGGTCTGGTGCCCGAAGTGGACTCCGGCCTCCAGAAGCTCCTTCATCGTGACTTCCGCCAACGCACCCTCCTTATCTGCGGGCCGACGCCTTGACGCCGGTCCGGTGATGATCGCCCGGGGTCGCCCCCGGGCGCGGTCTAACGCTTCGAATACTGGAAGCGGGCGCGGGCCCCCTTCTGCCCGTACTTCTTCCGCTCCTTGACCCGCGAATCGCGGGTCAGGAAACCGGCATCCTTCAGCTTCGGTCGCAGCGCCGCGTCGAACTGCACCAGCGCCCGGGCGATGCCGTGACGCACCGCCCCCGCCTGGCCGACCTCGCCGCCGCCGGCGACATTCACCAGCACGTCGAACTTTTCGACCATCTCGGTCAGCGCGAGAGGCTCACGCGCCGTGCGGCGCAGAGCGTCGGTGTGGAAGTACTGCTCGAACGGGCGGCGGTTGATGACGACCTGGCCGTTGCCGGGGCGCAGGTAGACGCGCGCCGTGCTGGTCTTCCGCCTCCCCGTGGCCGTGTACTGGACGATCTCCATGCGTGCTCGCTCTCCCTCGGACGTCCGGTCAGACCGGCGGGTTCACCTTCTCGGGTTGCTGCGCCTGGTGCGGGTGCTCGGGCCCGGCATAGACCTTCAGCTTCATGCCGAGCTTCCGGCCGAGACGCCCCTTCGGGAGCATTCCCTTGACCGCCCACTCGATCACCCGCTCGGGCTTGTGCTGCAGCATGCGGCGGGCCGTCATCTCCCGCAGGCCACCGGGGTAGCCGGTGTACCAGCGGTACATCTTCTTGTCGAGCTTGGCCCCGGTCAGGCGGACCTTGTCGGCGTTGACGACCACGACGAAATCGCCGGTGTCGGCGAACGGCGTGTAGGTGGGGCGATGCTTGCCCATGATGGCGCGCGCCACCCAGGTCGACAGCCGGCCGAGGGTCTTCCCCTCGGCATCCACCACAATCCATTTCCTGTCGGCCGTGCCGGGCTTGCAAACGTACGTGTCCATTCAGTCTCCGCCGCTGACGTGGTCAGACTTGTCCTTGTTTGCGGGCCGGTCATTTTCCCAAGAGGTCGCCTGAACTGTCAAGCCCTATCTCCGCGATCGGCCGCCGGAACGCTTTCGCCGCCCCGCCGCGGACCGGCCCCTGCCCGCCGCCGGGCGCGTCCGTCGGGCCGGACGGCGCTCGCCCATCAGCAGGACCAGGACGGCTTTCTGGGCGTGCAGGCGGTTGGTCGCCTGCGGGAAGACGACCGAGGCCGCCGACTCGATGACCTCCCCGGTCACCTCCTCGCCCCGGTGCGCCGGCAGGCAGTGCATGAACAGCGCCCCCTTCGCGGCCTGGCGCATGACCGCGGCGTTGACCTGAAAGGGCCGGAACACCGCGACGCGGGCGTCGTGCTCCGCCTCCTGGCCCATGCTCGCCCAGGTGTCGGTATAGATGACGTCGGCGCCGGCCACCGCCGCCTGGAGATCGCGCCCGACCTCGATCGAACCTCCGGTGAGCCGGGCGTCCTGGCGGGCGTTGGCGACCACCTCGGCGCTCGGTTCGTACTTCTCAGGCGTCGCCACCCGCACCCGCGCCCCGAGCTTGGCGCCGGCGTACATCAGCGAATGGGCCACATTGTTGCCGTCGCCGACGTAGGCCACCGTGACCCCCTTCGTCCTGCCGAGACGCTCGCGGATGGTCAGGAAATCGGCAAGCGCCTGGCACGGGTGCAGGAAGTCCGACAGGCCGTTAATCACCGGGATCGAGGCGTGCCGCGCCAGGTCGACGATCGCCCGGTGGCTGAAGGTGCGCGCCATGATCCCGTCGGCCATCCCCTCGAGAGTCCGGGCGATGTCCGGCACGCTCTCGCGCTTGCCCATCGAGATGTCGGACGGCCCGAGATAGATGGCGTGCCCGCCGAGCTGCGTCATGCCGGCCTCGAAGCTGACGCGGGTCCGCAGCGACGGCTTCTCGAAGATCATCGCCAGCGTCTGATGCGCCAGTGCTGTGCGATGCCGCGCCGGGTCCTGCTTGATGCGCACCGCCAGGGCGAGGATCTCCTCCACCTCGTCCGGCGACAGATCGTGAATCGAGATCAGGTCGGTCTGCGTCATGGTGTCCGGCTCCCCCGTGTGGTCATGCGGCCCCGCCGGGCGCCCCCGGCCCGCCGGGCAGGCCGGGCGTGCGTCGCCGGACGGGAGCGTGGAGCTCGCCGCGCCGGTCGCGCCGCCCGGGGCGGCCCGGCCGCCGCGCCGTCCGTCGCGGCGGCATCGGGGACGATCCGCGTTCCGGCGCGGCCCCGCACCGCCTCGACCATCCGCGCCGCCGAGGTGATCAGGACCTCCCGGCCGGTCGTCTCGATGAACTCAACCGCCGCGCGGATCTTCGGCCCCATGCTGCCCTCGGGGAACTGCCCCTCCGCCTGGCGGGCGCGCGCTTCGGTGACGGTCAGCGTCTTCAGCTTCACCTGATCCGGGCGGCCATAGTTCAGCGACACCTGATCGACCCCGGTCAGGATGACGAACAGGTCGGCGCGCAGCTGCTGCGCGATCAGGCCGGCGGTGTAATCCTTGTCGATAACCGCCTCGACGCCGCGCAGGTCACCCTGCTTCGTCCGGTAGACGGGCACGCCGCCCCCGCCGCCGGCGATCACGACGTCGCCGCCGGCGACGGCGCGCCGAATCGCCCCCATCTGCACGACCGACAGCGGCCGCGGGGACGGCACCACCTTGCGCCAGCCGCGCCCGGCGTCCTCGACCATGCTCCAGCCGTGCTTGTGCATCAGGTCCTCGGCCCGGAACCGCGTGTAGAACGGACCGATCGGCTTGGTCGGCCGGCGGAACCCCTTATCTTTTTGGTCGACCACCACCTCGGTGATCAGGGTGACGACGCCGCGGCCGCGGAAGCGCTGCCGGCGCATCTCGTTGAGCAGGGCGATCTCCAGCATGGTGCCGATACTCCCCTCCGATTGCGCGACGCAGACATCGAGCGACGACGGCGGCACCTTGGTCACCGCCTCCTCGACCTGGATCAGGATGTTTCCAACCTGAGGCCCGTTGCCGTGCACCAGGACCAGGTCATAGCCGTCGCGGAGGATCGGCAGCAGCGCCTTCGCCGTCTCGCCGGCGTTTTCCAGCTGCTCCCACTGGGTGCCCTCCTGATCCTTCTTGATCAGGGCGTTGCCGCCGAAGGCGACGACGGCGAGCGGGCGGCGCGACATGGGACGGGCGATCCGCGGCGGGCTCAGAGGAGCTTCGCGAGCACGTCGTCGAGATCCGGCTTGCCGATCTCCTGGAGCTCGTAGCTGACCCGCAGCGCCGGCCGCTCGAAGCGGATGGTGCGGCGCAGATCGATCGGCGTGGCGATCAGCACCAGGTCGCAGTCGACCTTCTCGATCGTCTGGCGCAGCTCGTCCATCTGCGTCTCTCCGTAGCCGACCGCCGGCAGCAGCGTGCCGATGCCGGGGTACTTCTGGAAGGTGCGGGCGATGGAGCCGACGGCGTACGGCCGCGGGTCGACGAGCGAGGCGGCGCCGAAGCGCTGCGCGGCGATCACCCCCGCCCCATACCCCATCTCGCCGTGCGTCAGCGTCGGCCCGTCCTCGACCACCAGGACCCGTTTGCCGCGGATGGCGGCCGGGTCCTCGACGGTCACCGGCGAGGCGGCCTCGATGACCGTCGCCTTGGGGTTGTATTTGAGGATGTTCGCCTTGACCTCTTCGATCCCCTTCTTGTCGGCGGTGTCGATCTTGTTGATGACGATGCAGGAGGCGCGCCGGAAATTCGCCTCGCCCGGGTGGTACTTCAGCTCGTGGCCGGGCCGATGCGGGTCGGCGACGACGATCTCGACGTCCGGGACGTAAAAAGGCAAATCATTATTGCCGCCGTCCCAGACGATGACGTCGGCCTCCTTCTCCGCCTCCGCCAGGATGGCGGCGTAGTCGACGCCGGCATAGACCACGGTGCCGTTCTTGATGTGCGGCTCGTATTCCTCCCGCTCCTCGATGGTGCACTCGTAGCGATCGAGGTCCTCGAGGGTCGCGAAACGCTGCACCCGCTGCTTGACCAGGTCGCCGTACGGCATCGGATGGCGGATGGCGACGACTTTCTTCCCGGCGTCGAGCAGCTTGCGGCAGACCCGCCGCGTCGTCTGGCTCTTGCCGGCGCCGGTGCGCACGGCGCACACCGACACCACCGGCTTCTTCGACTTGAGCGCGGTCTCGTTGAACCCGAGGAGGGAGAAATTCGCGCCGGCGGCGATCACCTGCGAGCCGCGGTGCATGACATACGGATGCGACACGTCCGAGTAGGCGAAGATGACGTCCTGAACCCGCAGCCGCCCGATCAGGTCGCCGATCTCCTCCTCGTCGTAGATCGGGATGCCGTCGGGGTAGCGCTTGCCGGCGAGCTGGGCCGGGTACCGCCGGTCGGTGATGTTCGGGATCTGGGTGGCGGTGAAGCCGACCACTTCGTACGCCGGGTTGTCACGGTAATAGACATTGAAGTTGTGGAAGTCCCTTCCAGCCGCACCCATGATCAGGACACGTCGCGCCGCCATAAGACCTCTTGTCAGAAGCGAGGGAACATTCGAGGACACCCGAAAGCTGCCGGGAATGCCGGACGGCAGGCCAACCTTCGCGGAAGCGGCGGAACTATAGCAGAGGCGGGGGTATTGTCAAGGTTCGGATGGTGAAACGGCACCCGGCGCCCGCTCGGTCATGATCGGGTTGCGGCCATCGCCGGACACCCAGCGACCGCTGTTCGCGTCGCGCCGGATCCGGATCGCCCGGACGGCCATCCCCGGTTGATCAAGGTGCCGGAACAACCCGAAACGGAGCGCCGCATTCGGCGGGACCCCCGTGACGACGTCCATCGGCTCCCGAAGCCCGCCCTGCCGGCCGGTGCTGCAGAAGGCGATCAGGACGCTCTTCGGGTCGGGGCCGACCACCTCCACGAGCTGGCCGGTGGCGTCGGTCTTCGGCACCGTCAGGGGCGGAGGTGGCTGGGGGACTGGCGGCGCGGGGGCAGGGCGGGCCACCGGCCGCACGGCGGCGTTCGCCATGCGCGGGCCAAGCGACAGCATGCCGCGCTGCGCGAAGTATCCCTCCCACTCCTGATACGCCCGGAACGCGAAGGCGGACGCCACCATCAGCCCGATGCTGGTGATCATGAAATTCCAGACCCCGTGCGAGATCGACGTCTGCGGTCGCGGCGGCTCGCGGCTCTCGATGGCGGCCTTCTGCTGCAGCGCCTGATGGATGGTGATGCGGTTGTCGGCCACCTTGCAGGCCAGGTTCATCGACAGGCGGTGCCGCTGCGCGAGGCGGGCCGCGAGTGCGCGCCGGTCGCCGCGCTCGACCGCCTGCTGGATGCTCAGGCAGCCGTCCCGCACCGCCTCGGAAAAGGCCGGGTCGTACGGGACCTCCGCCTCCGCGAGCCCCGGACCTCTGCCGGAGCGCGGTCCGGAGGCCGAACCCGAAGCGACGGCGACACGAGTGGGGGCGGAGGCCTGAATTCCGGCAGCGGCGCGCGACCGATCTGCGGCCGCGGGGCCGGCCACTGCGCGCGGCGCGGCCGGCAGGTTCGCGGGTGGCGTCGCGGTCGCGGCCGGCAATTTCGCAACCGCTGTCGTCGCGGCAGGCGATTCCAGTCCCGCTGATGGACTCTGCGGGATCACCCGGGCGAGGCCCCGTGCCTCTTCCAGGGTCATGACCCCTTCGAGGACCGAGTACGCTCCCGCCAGGTCGATCCCGTTCACCTCGGCGAACTCCTTGGCGCGCCGGTAGCGCTCCTGGTCGGTGGCGCCGTGCCGCCGGTCGACTGCGAAGCGGTAGCCGCGGCC
This sequence comes from Acidobacteriota bacterium, assembly GCA_018606725.1. GTDB lineage: Bacteria > Acidobacteriota > Polarisedimenticolia > Gp22-AA2 > Gp22-AA2 > JAGYID01. Next base: position 24,925 of record JAGYID010000015.1, on the reverse strand, counting down.
GCAACCCGAGCAGGACGCCACGAACGAGGAGGCGACGGAGGCGGGGATCTGTACCTGGGTCAGGGCCCGGCACTGCTTGCAGCGGAACCGCATCGACACCTCGTCGGGCCGGCGGCCTCCCGGGACGGACCGGCGCGGAGTTGACGTCGGGAATCTAGGGCCCTAAGTTACTCCTGTCAAATCTGTGATCCGGTCCGCGCCGGAGGAGACCGCGTGTCGAATGTTTACGAGAACCGGGCCGTCAGGCCGATCCGCATCATCACCCAGGATCTGATCCTCGACGGCCTGCTGAACATCGGCCTCGGAGCGCGCACCCTCGACGAGCTGAACCAGAACAGCAAACCTTTCATGACGCTCTCTTCGCCCGTCGTGGTGTCCGGTGCCGGCCCGGTCGATGACGCGCCGATCGCGGTGAACCGCTCGGCGATCCAGCTGGCGCTGGAGATCCCCGATCTCGGGATCGCGCTCGACAAGGCGACCGAGGAGCCCGAAATCCGCAACTACGGCCGCGCCGCCGTGCGGCTGCGCGTCGGTGCCTATTCGGTGGAGGGGTTCGTGCATACCGGGCCGGGCGGCAACTCCTTGCTCCGCCTGAACAACCTGGCGCAAACCTTCATGGCGCTGGTGTCAGCCACCGTTCGCGGCGGCGCGCTCGACTTTGCCACGCCGTTCGTCGCGGTCAGCCGCCACTTCATCCTGTCGGCCCAGGAGCTCTACCGGGTCGACGCGGTGGCCGAAGAGGTCGCCGCCGACGCTGGCGACGACCGCGCCTGAGAGCGCCCCGGGGATGCCCCGGCCGCGCCGCTTCCTCCCCCACATCCTGCTGGCCGCTGCGGTTCTCGCCTGCTTCGGCTGGTCGTTGCGCGGCGATTTCGTCTGGGATGACCGGCCGCTGATCGTCGAAAATCGGCTGATCAGGGACCCCGCCGCTCTCGGCCCGGCCCTGACCAGCAGTTTCTGGCAAACCGGCGATCGCCACGACCGCTTCCGCTCCTTCTTCCGCCCGCTGACGACCGCCACCTATGCGCTCGACTATTTCTTGTGGGGTTTACGGCCGTTCGGATTTCACCTCACCAACCTCCTGCTCCACCTGGCCTGCTGCCTGGCGGTCTTCGCCCTGGCGCGGCGGGAGACCGGCTCGCCGGCGGCGGCGCTCGCCGGCTCGCTCCTGTTCGCCGTCCACCCGGTGCACGTCGAGTCGGTCGCCTGGATCTCCGGCCGGACCGACCTCCTGGCGACGCTGTTCGTGCTCCTGGCGTTCCTTGCGCGCGACCGCGTCGCCGCGGCCCCGGCCCCCGCGCGCGCCGTCATGTTGTCGGTTGCCTGCTTCCTCCTCGGGCTGCTCGCCAAGGAGGTCGCGGCGACCCTGCCGCTCCTCCTGCTCGCCGCCGATCTCTCCGCCGCCGGCCGGCTGCGACGGGCCGCGATGGCGGCCTGGCCGCATGGCGTGGCTCTGGGGTTGTACCTCGTGGCGCGACACCTGGTGCTGGGAGGCGGGGCCGAACCGCTCTACCACCTGAGCCCGGCGGCGTTCCTCGGCACCGCACTCTTCGTGATGGGGCGCTATCTCACCCTGGTCCTGCTGCCCGTGGGACTGGATGCGCATTACCCTTACGCCCCGCTCAGATATTTCGCGTCGCCGGGCGTCCTGGTCGGGGCGGCGATGACGGCGATCCTGCTGATCACAGCGGCACGCCTGGCGCGCTGGAGTCGGCGCGATGCGTTCTGGCTCGCCTGGTTTCCGATCGCGCTCCTGCCGGTGTTCGCCTTCGGATCGTTCGGCGACGTCCTGCTGGCCGACCGCTTCCTCTACCTGCCGACCGCCGGCCTTGCGGTCCTGCTGGCGCGGCTGATCGCGGCGCAACTTGATGAAGCTGCCCCCGCCACCGCCGGGGCGGCGTCGCCGTGGCGTTCGCTCTTGGCATGGCGCCCGGCGCGTCTGCTGCCGGCCGCCGGCGTGGCGATCGTCGTGATCCTGGCAGGGCTGACGGTGGCACGCGCCGCCGTCTGGCGGGATGAACGGACCTTGTTCACCGTCATGGCCCGCAGCTCCCCCGCCTCGGCGATGGTCCGGTGCAACCTCGGCCTCGCGCTGTATCGCAACGGCGACTACGGCCCGGCCAAGGACGAATTCCGTGAATCGATCCGGCTGGTCCCGAGCTACGCGCTGGCGCACAACAACCTGGCGGCGGCGCTGGAGCGCGAGGGAAAGCTCGAGGCGGCCCTCGCCGAATATCTCGAGGCGCTGCGCCTCGCCCCCCTGCAGCTCGAGAGCCGCGTCAACGCCGGCAGCGTCCTGGTGCGGCTCGGCCGGCCGATCGAGGGCCTCGCCATCCTGACGGACGCCGTGCGGCGCGCGCCGCGTTACGTTCCGGGTTTGTACGCGCTCGCCGACGCCCGCTCCCGCACGGGGCGGCCGGACGACGCCCTGGCGCGCCTCGACGAGGCACTGGCGATCGACCCCGCCTATCCCAACGCCTATTACCTGCGCGGCAAGATTCTGTTCGAGCGCGGTGAGCGGGTGGCGGCGGCGGAGGCGATGCGCCGGTTCTTGTCGCTCTGGGAGGAGGAAGGACCGTTCGACGACGCCGCGCGGCAGGTCATCGCGGCCGCCGGGTCGCCGACGCGGTGATCAATCGGTGGGACAGATGGCTCCACCGGTCCAGCCGCTCGCTCGCCGGGTGCAGCCCCAAACCGCGCAGGTGGTCCAGAAGGGCCGGCTCGCTCCAGAGGTGAACGCCCTCCCGGGCGAACCGCCCCCACTCGCCCCGGCCGCGCAGGCGCGCCCGGGCCCCCACCACCAGGCTTTCTTGAAAGCGCACCAGTCTCGCCTTCCACGCCGGCTCCCCGACCTGCTCCGCGATCAGCAGGAGCCCGCCCGACCGCAGCCGCTCCCGGCAGCGCTCCAGCAGGCTCGCCTGCTCCCGGAGCGGCAGGTACATGAGCGTGTGCGCGAAACAAATCGCCGCGAACGGCCCGTCGGGGAGATCCCTGCCGTCGCCGCGGCGAAGGGCGACGTTCCCCGGCCCGCCGTAGCGCGCCACGACAGCCCGGCCGACGGCGACGCGGGCTTCGAGGATGTCGATGCCGAGCACCCGGCGCTCCGGCGCCCGAGCGGCGGCGAGGATCGCAAGGAGCCCGTGGCCGCAGCCGAGGTCCAGGATCGGCCCGCCCGGCGGCAACGCCGCCTCCAGCAGGTCGAAGTGGCGGAACCCCGCGACGCGGGCGAGCAGGTGCGCCCCGGCCGCCGGTGAGACCCGCGCGAACCGGCCGATCCAGCGGAGCGTCGACACGCGCTCCGAGGCGCTCGCGGACGGCATCGAAAGAAGCCCCGCCGAGGCCGCGCGTGGCGTCATGGTCGCGGCTCCGCCGCGGCCACCACGAGGCTGCGAACTTCCAGCTCACCCGCCCCGCTGCCGGCGTTGAGGACGATGCGTTGCGGCTCGCAGGCGGCCGGCAGACTCCACGAGGCGAGGTAGGCATGCCCCCAGTAGTGGCGCGCCGATCGGTCGTCCTGCCACCACGACTGCAGGGGCGGCGGCATCTCGTGCCGCATCGCACCATCGATTTCGAACCGCCCGGGGGCGGTCTCCGCCGTCTCGATCCCGGCGCGCACCGGGAATGCCGCGTCGCCGCAGCCCGGACCGAGCGCCCTCAGCCATGCGACCGTCTCGCCCTGGCGTCGGGTTTCGCCGTTGTGCAGGAAGGAGACGAGATCGAGATGCTTCGGCGACCCCTCCGGCGGGCGCGTCGGGAGGCGCGCCGCCACCGCGGTGGGACCGGCGGGGCCCGATTCTTCGCCGGGCGGACCGACGAGAAGCGTCGCGACCCGGCTGGAAGGCAGGTGGAGCGGCAGCGAGCCGGCGGCCCGGATCACCCGCTCGCTTCCGAGACCATGCGCCACGGACAGGATGGCGATCGTTGCCACCACCGCTGCCGTCGCCGCCGCCAGGGTCGCATTCCGGGCTGCCGCCACTCGCAAGCGGGCGACGAAGCCGTGCGCCACCGCGGCACCGGCGGGCGCAACACCCGCCAGCGCCATGGCCCAGAGAATGATCACGAGCGCCAGCGTGCCGAACAGACACAACGTGCCAACGGCGCGCCACCCGTCGCCCGACTGGGCCGCGGCGCGCAGGTTCTCCAGGAACGATACGCGGTTCCAGCGGAACGGCCCGCACAGACCGCTGATCAGCGCGCGCGGCGCGTCGAGCAGCTGCCGTCGCAGCACTTCGCCCAGGTCGGGAGGATGGTTGTGGGGGATCCATTCGAGCCGGAACTGCGCCATGAGGAGGAGATTCCAGTAGACGAACGGCGCCGCCAGGACGCCGGCGGCGCGCAGGCCGATCCGGCGCTGCAGCCACCCGGCGGCGGCGGCGAGCCCGACGCCGAGGACCGGCCAGGCGCTCAGAAAGTAGCGCGCCCCGAACGAGGCGCCGCCCCACCAGTAGCCATACGAGGCGATCGCCCACCACTCGAGCGCGAAAACGATCGCCAGACCGCGGAACAGCCGTGCCTGCCCGCGACGGAGCAGGAACAACCCGGCGAGCGCCAGGCCGCAGAGCGGCGTCCAGGTGAGCAGGCCGTTGTAAGCGGAGAGCAGCACCTCGACGAAGGCCGGTTGCCCCCAGCGGAACGGATCACCGATCTCGCCGTACACGTGCGGCAGAAATCGGCCGGAGGTCGCCCGCCAGGCGGCCAGCTGGGGCGCGAATCCCAGCAGCGCGCCGGCGGCGAGGCGGGCTCCCGACCGCAGAAGAGACCCCAGCGCCGCCCGGCCGCCGCCCCCGCGCGCGCGCACCGTGGCGTCATTGATCGCATCGAGCGCCGGCAGCGCCAGGTAGACGATATCTTGCGGATGCACCAGCGCCAGGGCGCCGCCGATGAGCCCCAGCAGGAACGGTCGCCGCTCCCCCTCCACCGACCACAGCAGCAGGAACAGCGCGGCGAGGAAGACGGTGGCCGGGTGCGGGTACCCGGGCCAGACGAAGGCGAAGAAGGCGAGCGGGCTGGCGAACAGCAGCGTCACCTGCGCCACGGCGGAGGCGCCGGCGGTGGTGACGCGGCACGCCAGGCGGTGGGTCAGGGCGATGCCACCGATCGCCAGCAGCATCGACGCGAAGGCCGCGGCGAACGTCTCCAGGGGGCCGTAGCCGTCACCGCCGGGGACGATCCCGGCGCGTCCCAGGAGCAGGGCGAGCGGCCGGACCAGGAGCGCCAGAGGCGCCTGCAGGATCGACGTGCCGAGGTGGAACAGCGGCGCCTCCGGCGGCGGCAGGTACATGCCGTGGGGATTGCGCAGGACGAATTCATCATAGAGATCGAGATCGCCCTGCACGATCGCCGAGCGCAGGTAGCCGTAATACCAGAGCGCGTCGTGGACCAGGACATTCTGGAACAGGAGAAGGAAACCGATCGCCCCGGCCAGCCCGATCGCCGCCGCCGGCGCCGCGTCGCGCTCCGCCGGCCGGACGGTGACGAAGAGGCGGGCCGCGGCGAGGCCGATTGCGGCGCCGACCATCGCGACGAGCAGGCCGAGAATGAAGGACACGGCGCGCTCCTCAGGCCGCCAGCGGCAGCGCCAGGCCGGCTCCGGCGACCAGGTCCAGCCCCTGGCGGATCCCCTCGGCCGTGCTGGCGTACCAGAAGGCCCCCTGGCGCCCGGCCAGCTTCAAGTTGCCGATCGGCGCCAGCGCCGCTTCAATTGATTGCAGATGCTCCCGGAAACCGACGCGATAGACCGGGTACGCCGCGGGGAACCGGCGGGTCCAGCCCGCTTCGACCTCCGCGGCGCTCCGCAGCAGGCCGAGGCGCACCAGGTCGTCGACGGCGCGCCGGATCTGCCGTTCCGGAGCGTCGGACCAGACTTCGTCACCGGCGTCGCAGGCGATCTCGACGCACAGCCCGGTCCTCCCGGGCGGCGCCATGCGCTCGGAGTAGTTGGTCGTCTCGCTGAGTCGGTTGAACCGAACGGTCGGATCCGGCACGTAGATCCAGTGATCGGGGCTGAGACGCGGCCGCCGGATGCCGAGATAGACGGCCACCATGGCCCGGCTCCTGAGCGCCGCGGCGGCGCGCAGCACGGCCGAGCCAGGAGCCGGATCCAGACCGGCGAGCAGCGCCCCCAGCGGCACCGTCGACACCACCAGGTCGGTCGCCAGCGCGACCGTGCCGGTGGTCGATTCGACCTCGACGTGCGTGACCCGGTCACCATCGCAGCGCAGGCGCTGCAAACGGTGGGACAGGAGCAGGCGGCCGCCATCCACCGTGAAGGCGCGCGCCATGCCATCCGGCAGGTCCATGAACCCGCCCGGCGGATAGTGGAAGTCGTCCCACGGATCGATCCGTCCGACCAGCCGGTGCACCAGCTGTGTCAGCAGGCCGGGTGACGGCACCGCCCCCAGCGCCAGGTCGATCGACAGTTCCGAAGCCCGGCAGCCGGTCAGCTTCTCGGTGTACGGCCCGAAGAAGGTGTCATAGAGCGGCGCGCCGTACCGCCCCCGCAGGAAGGTCCGGAAGTCATCGCCCCCAGGGGGCCCCGCGAGGCGCGCCGAGGCGTAGCCGGCCAGGGCGCGCAACGCCAAGCCGGTCGAGCGCACCGACAGGAGGTCGCGCAGATCGATCGGATAGTTGTACAGGCGGCCGTCGAGCAGGATGCGGCTCACCTTGCGGCGCGTCTGGAGCGGCGCGCCGGTCCACGCCTCGACCCGGCGGAGAATGTCGGCATCGCGGCTCCACAGGCGGTGGGAGAAGAAGTCGAACGTGTAGCCGCGATCGCGAAAGCCGTAGGCCAGCCCGCCCGGCGACGCCGCCGCCTCCACGATGGTCGTCTCGACACCGGCCGCCGCCAGCGCGCAGCCGGCGCTCAAGCCGGCGATCCCGCCCCCCAGCACGACGGCCTTCATGCCGCCACCCGCAATTCGCGCCACAGGTCGTCGATCGCCATGATGGTGAAGCGCTGCATGATGCGGACAAGCTTGCGGGCCACCCCGCCCGCGCCGGCGCGGAGCAGGAAGGAGCGCGGCGCGCCGCGCGGCCGGCCGCCGATCTCCCAGGGATGCACGTGCAGGTGCGGCGTCGCGCCCCCCGCCGCGACCCGCTCCAGGATCCGGAGCGTCGCGTCTCCCGGCAGCAGTCTCATGAATGCGCCGCCGGCCGGGACGGTGGCGCCCGGCAGGCGGACGATCGTCGGCGGGAACTCCCACAGCCCGGTGCCGGCGAGACGGTGCGGGCGCGCCGGCAGATCGCGTCCGCCTCTCACGAACAGGAGCCCGCGCCCGGGGACCAGGCTCGAGTCGTAGCCGAACCGCTGCGCGGCCAGGATCGGCAGCCCCCACCCGAGGCAGGCGCCCAGCGACCAGTTGGGGGCCCGGAAGCCGGCCACGGCGCGGCCGGTCAGGTCCTCGAGAACGGCGCGCGAGCGGGCCAGGTCGGCCGCGAAGCGATCCGGCCCGAGATCCCGCAGGTCGGCGTGCGCCTCGCCGTGCGTGCCGATCTCGTGCGCGGCGGCGATCCGGCGCAGCAGCGCCGGGTAGCGCCGCGCCACCCGTCCGAGGACGAAGAAGGTGGCGCGCGCCCGGTGCGCCTCGAACATCGTCAGGAGCATTTCCACCGGTTCATCCAGGGACGGGGGCAGCCGGTCGCGCTGGCGCGGCGGCACGCGCGCCAGCCTGGCGTCCGACCATTCCTCGAGATCGACGCTCAGCAGACAGCGCGGGCGCACCGGCTCAGCGCTGCCGGAAGCCGGTGATGACGAAGGGGAACTCATCCTGGGCATCCGAGATGGCGCTGCTGCAGTAGCCGGTCAGCCCGGTGCCGCCGCCGGAGTTGTTGTAGGTGCCGGTGGCGAGACCGTCGTCGGCGGTGTTGAGGACGCCGTCCGGGCCGGCGCAGTCGTCGGCGGTCCACATCAAGCCGTCGGGGCCGGCGATGTTGGCGACCAGGTTGGCGCCGGAGATGACGCCGTTGCCGCCGCCGCTGCGCTGAAAGTTCCCCTTGCCGACCGTGAAGATCACCCCGGACCAGCCGGCGTTGCCGTTGAAGGTCAGCGTCCCCGTGACCCACAGCGTCCCGGCGCCGTCGAAGCCGCCCCCGACCGTGTAATCCCCCTCGATGTAGACGATCTTCGGGGCGCCGGAAGTCCCGAGCAGACCGTTCGAGGTGGCGCTGGTGCCGACCACGTCGGCGGCGGCTCGCATCTGCCGCGCCAGATCGTGCAGGTAGTCGCAGTCGCTCCAGGACGAATCGATCGTCGACGAGACGTTGTCGACGGTATCGAGGCCGGTCGCGCTGCCGGAGGTGTAGCTGTTCGGCTTCTGGACGCCGGCCTCGGCGGTGCTCTCCGAGGCGGTGCCGACCACGCCGACCACCGGCACCGTCAACCCCGGGATGCCGCTTGCGCAGTCGTTGCCGGTGTAGTCCTTGGCGTTGCTGTTGCCGCCGTCGAAGTTGGCCGACGGACCGACGATGGTGATCGTCGCCGGCATGTCGGGAAAGGCGTCGCGCTCGACGATCGCCTGGACGATCTCGAGCGCCGTGCCGCTGCCGGTCCCGATCGCCGTCACCATGACCCGATCGTTGGTGTCGTCGATGCTGGCCGATCCGTCGATCGCGTCGTTGGACAGGAACGCGGAGTACTTGGCACCGTTGAACGCCGTCACAGCCCGCAGAGGCACGTCGTCGTCATAGCCGGTGAAGCCGGTGACGTTGCCGCTCGCATCATAGGCGGCCTTCAGGCTCGCCGGGTCGAGATCGATCACGCCATCGGGGCCGGCGGCGGTCGTCAGCTCGTCGTCGAAGCTCTGGCGGCTGGCGCGCGTTGCCGCCGACAGGTTGGTGACGCGCAGCTGCTCGCGGCCGTCCTCCAGGCCCGCCTCGGCGTTGTAGAACACCGTCTTCGAGCGGAGATCGACCTGGCTCGACTTCACCTCGGTCTCGCTGACGAACAGCAGGACGATCCCCATGCCGGCTAGGAGCGCCATGACGAAAATCGCCATCACCAGCGCCGAACCCCGCTCCGGCGCGCCGCCGCAGCGCGCGGCGGCGCCCGCTTCCAGATCGCCTCGCATCGTCATAGAGCCTTCCTCAGCACGATATCGCTGCTCACGGTGTAGCGGATGTAGTTGCCCGAGCGCGGATCGGTGACCGGCGAGCGCGCGGTGATCCGCACGGTGATCCGGGTCGGGTTGACGGTCGCGTCGGGAACGAACATGGTCTCGGCGACGCCGTCGCCGTCGGCATCGTTGGTGATCGTGTCGGCCAGGATGACGAACGGCTCCGACGTGTCGCTCGACTTGCGCCATTCGATCCGGTCGCCAACCCAGCGGATGGTGACGTCCTCGTCGGCGTCGAGCGTGTCGCCGTCCTCGTTGAGATCGGCGAGCGCCTCGATGTAGTTGGCGGTGTTGGTGAGCGTCGGGTCGAGGACCAGTGTCTGGAACCCGGAGTTGCGCGGGTCCCAGCCGGCGGTCCGCAGCACCTGGACGATCATCGTCAGGCAGTTGCGCGCCGTGGACTGCACTTCGGCGGTCATCTGCTCGGCCCGGTTGATCTGCGAGTTCTGGATCAGCAGCCCCGCCAGCCCGCCGAAGGCCATCCCCATCAGCGCCAGGCTGACCAGCATCTCCAGCAGGCTGAACCCCTCCTGGCGCGCCGGCGTCGTCATCGGGCCCTCACGGTCGTCAGGGTGGTCTCCTTCTGCCGGCCGATCGCGGTGCGCGTGGCGATCACCCGGACGCTCACCGTCTTCAGCGTCGCCGGGCTGGCGTTGTCGACGATCTGCCAGCGCACCGTGAAGTCCGGATCCGACGTGTCCGAGTACCCCGAGATGTTGGTCGACAGACCGCCGCCCGCCGTCAGGCCATAGAAGTCGGTGGCGCGGAGCAGCTCCATCCGCTGAACGGCGAGCGCCCCAACCGAGCCGAGGTCGGCGCCGGCCGCCGTCTCCTTCATGGCGTGGATGAACATCGGCGCCGCGGCCATCAGGGTCAGCCCCATCAGGAACAGCGCCAGCAGGACCTCGACGAGGGTGAAGCCTCGCGCGCCATCCACCACAGCCACCCGCGCGCCGCTCACGACCCGGCGCTCCATGTCCCGCCGTCCCAGTGCTCGGTGCGGACGCCTCCGGCGCCGTACAGCAGGACCCGGTCGTAGCGCTCGCCGCCGTGCAGCACCACCTGGCCGGCGCCGGCGGTCACCCGGCCGTCGGAGGCGAAGGTGGCGCCGTAGGACGACCCGGAGAGCGTCGTCAGGGTGATCGGCGTGCTCGCATCGGGGCTCTCGAACTTGACGGTCGAGGGCAGCGTGTAGTCGGCCAGGACGATGTCGTCGGTCGAGACCGCCGGGTCGTTCAGGTCGAGGACCTGCACCCGTCCGGTCGCGCCGTCCACCGTGAACCGGCACGAGCGGTTGCGGCTGATGGCGTGCACGCGCGCCAGCTGGAAATGAGTTTGGATCTGGTAGACGGCGCTGCGCATCTCCTCCCGCCCGAGCCACGGCAGCGCGTAGGTCACGGCCACCGTGATCACCATCGACGCGAGCAGGAGGACGATGACCACCTCGGCCAGGCTCATTCCCCGTTCGTCGATCATCGAGAGCGCTCCGATCGTCGATGAAATCTAGGGTCGTCACTGACTCAAGTCAATGAGGGGGCAGGGGTAACGGGTCGGCGTGCCGGTCAGGCCGTCTTCAGTGCCGCCGGCAGGCCGAGGTCGGCCGGCAGGAGCCGGTCCCCCTCGCCGAGGATGAGGGCCCGCTCGATGGTGTTCTCCAGCTCGCGGACGTTGCCCGGCCAGTCGTAGCGCTGCAGCGCCTCGAGGGTCTCGGGCGGCAGCGCCGGCGCCTTCTTCTTCTGCTCGGCGGCGAACGCGGTCACGAAGTGCCGCGCCAGGACCGGGATGTCGTCGCGCCGGTCGCGCAGCGGCGGCACGGCGATCGGGAACACCGACAGCCGGAAGAACAGGTCCTGGCGGAACGCCCCGGAGGCGACCAGCGCCTTGAGGTCCTTGTTGGTGGCGGCGACCAGGCGGATGTCGACGGTGCGCGTCTCGGTCCCCCCGACCCGCTCGAACTGCTTGTGCTCGATCACCCGCAGGACCTTGCCCTGCAGGGCCGGCGACAGGTCGCCGATCTCGTCGAGGAACAGCGTCCCGCGGTCGGCGATCTCGAACTTGCCGCGCTTGGTGGCGGCGGCCCCGGTGAACGCCCCCTTCTCGTAGCCGAACAACTCGCTCTCCAGGAGGTTCTCCGGGATGGCCGCGCAGTTGATCGCGAAGAACGACGCCTTGCGGCGGCCGCTCTGCGCGTGGACGGCGTGCGCGAACAGCTCCTTGCCGGAGCCGCTCTCCCCTTCCAGCAGGACGGTCGCGTCGGTCGGCGCCACCCGGCGCACCTGGTCGAGCGCCCGCCGCAGCGCCGGGCTGTCACCCAAAATCCGCGGGCCGTCGATCTCGCGCGAGAAGCGTTCCTTGAGCTCGAGGTTCTCGCGCAGGACCCGGCCGTGGTCGAGGGCCCGCCGGATCAGCGCCAGCAGGTGGTCGTTGTCGACCGGCTTCTCGAGATAGTCGTACGCCCCCTCGCGCATCGCCGTCACGGCGTCCTTGATGGTGCCGTAGGCGGTCATCAAGATCACCGGCATCTCCGGGTCGGCCTGCATGGCGGCCTTCAGGACCTCGTGGCCGTCCCCCTTCGGCAGGCGCAGGTCGGTCAGGACGACGGCGAACCGGTCGCGGCGGATCGCCTCGAGCGCCGTCCGGCCGTCCGGCGCCTCGTCGACCGCGTAGCCCTCGGCTTCCAGAGTCTTGCGCAGGACGGCGCGCAGGTTGTCGCGGTCCTCGACGATCAGGATCCGGTCGGGCTTTTTCATGCGGTCCGCCGGGGATTCATGGCAGTCGTGCCGGGGCGCGTCACGGCCCCTCGGCGCCGCCGAAGCGGGTTTCCAGCTCGACGAGATCGTCCTGTGCCGCCTTCAGCTCGGTCTCGACCGACTTGATCTCGGCGTCGATCTGATCGAGCAGATCCTTCGGCTTGAGGGTCGCCTCGCGGCTCTTGTCGTCGTCGGACTGCGGCTGGGGGGGGATCTGCAGCGGGTTCAGGACGGCGGCACGCCGGGCGTTGAGATAATCGAGCCGCGTCTGCAGCGGGGCGATTCGATCACGCAGCGCCTTCAGCTGATCGGCGCGGAATTGCTCACGCGCCTGCCGGTCGCGGCTCGCCTTCAGCGGGTCGCCGCCGGGCGGTGGCGCGATGTTCATCGGCGTCCGGACCAAGGGCGCGTGCTCCGGCACGAACCCGGCGGGCGGCGGCGTGGGGCGTGGCGTCGTGGTCGCCTGTGGCTTGGCGGGCGCCGGCGGCTTGGCGGCGGCCGGCGGCTTCGCGGGTGCCGGCGGCTTGGCCGCGGCCGGGCCGGTGGAGCCGGGCGCGCCCGGGGCGGTCGCCCCGGGGATGGCCGGGGCGGTTGCTGGCCATCCGGTCGGTGCCGCCGCGCCCACTGTCTCTTCTCCGAGCGCATCGGCTTCGTCCTCGCCTGGCGCCGGCTTGTGGTATTTCGCGAGGTCATCGTCGCTGAAGCTGAGGGTCGGCGGGGTTGGTGTCGGCGCCGCTCGCGGGGCCGTCGCGCGGATGGGCTCGGCCGGCGCAGAGGCAGGCGCGGTGGCGGCTACGGAGCGCGCCGGGCCGGTCGCCGGCAAGGCGGCGGGTCGGGGGGCGCTGGAGGGTAAAGGGGCTGCGGCGGCGTTGCTCGCGGGCGGGCGCTTCGCCGGCGCCGTGGCGCTCTCCTCCGACGACTGCGCGGCTGGTTCGCCGGCAGCCGGCGCTCCCGCGAGCAACGCCGCCATGAACAGGCCGAGAGCGGCGACCGCGATCGTCGTCGATGCCGCCGCCCGGCGGCCGTGGGAACCCGACCCTCTTGAACCGATCTCCGGCACCGGTCTCATGCGCCCTCCGGGCACCCTCTCCGATGACAGAAATGTAGGTCCCGCCGGGGCGCGGGGCAAGCGGCACGGGGCCCCGGCGGGGCCCCGTGCCTCTTTGAGATTGACCGGGGGCGGCGGGCCGCCGGGCCCGCTGGGATCACAGGTCGGTCTGCCAGGAGGAGATCACCACCCTCGGCAGCTTCATCTCCTTGGGCGGCCAGTTCCCCTTGATGATTCGCTCGTCGAAAAAGAACTGCGGCGTACCGGCCGAAGCAGACACGTTCCCCTGGGCGACCAACGAGCCGTAGTACTGGGCGTTCCCGTGGAACTGCACGGTGCCGTTGGTATAGAAGACCCCGCTCCAGGCGACGTCGGCGTAGAACGGCCGGCCGTAGGTGTCCTTGACGATGGTATTGGCGCCCGCTCCAGTCTGGCAATCGGCGTTATTGGTGTAATCGGTGCACCACCACTCCCCGGTTGTCGTGTTCAGGACCCTGTACGACTCGGCCACGCTCGAGATCTGGTAGCCGGGTCCGAAGCCGTTCGGATAGTCGATGTTCACGAATCCGGTGGCGTCGCCCGGCTCGCCCGGCGGCACGATGAATTTCGAGGTGCCGCTGCCGTTGTTGCCGGTGGTGGAGAAATCGACCGCGTTCAGGTACATGACCCCTTCCGAATTCCAGCTGGACCCCGCGCTGATGGCCGGCGACAGGGAGCCGCCGCCGCCGTTGTTCGGGTCCCGACCGTTGGCGGTGTCGAAGAACATGACGCCGGTCCGCCCGGTCGTCCAGGTCTCGAACGATTGCGCCGTGCCGACCCCGTCCAGCAGGAAATTCACCCCGCTGGAGTGCTTGAAGTAGTAAGTGTTCTTGACGCCGCTCTGGGCGATCGCCTTCCACTGGTTGTAGTCGAAGATCGGGCAGTTCGACGGGGTGTTCTGGAATATATTCGAATGATCCTTGTCGATTTCTCCGGGCCACGGAACGGACGGCGGGCCGGTCAGGAACTTGAGCGGCTGCGGCTCGCTGGCGCCGCCGACATCGACCGCCCCGCCGGCGATGGCCCGGTACCACGGGTCCTCCATGGACTCACCCGGGTGTGCCGCCGCCCAGGTGGCCAGGGTGTTGCCCCCGCTGTTGTAGTAGGAATACGGGTCGTTGTTGGCGTAGGGGATCCCCGTCGGGGCCTTGTTGTTGAGAGCGCCGGTGTTGTACGAGAAGCCAGCCGCGGAGGTCGCGGTTCCCCAGTAGATGTCGAGCGACCCGCCGATGTCGACGCTGCCGCACGACTGCAGCGGGCCGCTCGGGCCGGGGAGCGGCAGCTCGTTGACGACGGCCTTGACGACGCGCGTGGCGATCTGGCGCTCCTCGGCGGTGCCGGGGTAGAGGACCACGCCGCCGATGACCTTGACGGTGGCGATCCCCATGCGGGTGGCGGCGCCGCCGATGCTGACGATCGGCGGGGCATAGATCTCGATCCGCTGGATGCGGGCCCGCAGCGTCGGGGCCGGGAATACGCCGAACAGGGCGGCGTTGATCGTGTCGAGGTGCGACTGGTTGACCACGATGTCCGGCCCCTTGGTGGCGTTGGCCGAGTCGGGGTCGGTGCCGGTCTCGATCCCGAGGAAGGTCTCGCCGAGCGCCGACCGGTACGGCCGGTCGAACAGCGGGCTGAGGGTGGCGGCGGCGTCCTTGTAGAGCGGCTTGGTCAGGTCGCCCGAGGTCCCCAGGACGCGCGCCGTCGCCGGGTTGTTGTCCGTATCGAGCAGGCGGACCGTCCGGGTCACCTGCCCCGTCGTCGGCACCAGGTAGCCGGTGGTCGTCGACGGATCGTTGAACCAGTTGACCGCCACCCGCGCCCCCGCCTCGGCGACGTACAGCGCCATCGCCCCGTTGCGCTCGTTCTCGGCGATGGTGCTCTCGGTCTGCGCCATCAGCAGATACGAGATGCCCAGGAGGCTCATGATCACCGTGATCAGGATGGCGATGATCAGGGCCGAGCCTCGCTCGTTTCGGTTGGTGTCTCTCGTGTCGTTCATGGTCCTGTCCTCGTTCATCGCGTCACCGTCCTCAGGGGATCGTCAGGTCCGGCCTGATGCTGAACTGGCAGGTGCCGGTGGCGCTGGTGGTGTCCTGGAAGTAGTACTTGATGGTGATCGTTTCGCCGATGTTGCTGGTGTTGACGATCTGCGTGTCCCACGACAGAGCCATGTTGATCTTGCACGAGGCGTTGCCGCAGAGGCCGTTGGCCGTCATCGGCAGAAGCTGCGGGAAGAACGAGTAGTCGGCCGCCACGGTGGAAGTCGACGGCGCCACCACCGACTGCGCGCCGGTTCCGAAGTTGCTGACCGTCGTGCCGGTCGGGTACTGGATGAGCGTCAGCTTGTGGTTGCCGAGGACGTTCTGCGTCCAGCTGACGTCGATCCGGGTGATGTCGAGATCCTTGCCGGAGTTGTTGATGATGTCCCAGGCCATGTTCTTGTTCAGGTTGCTCGGCTTGCCGGACGTCGGCGACAGGTTCGGGTTGGTCGGGCTTATCTGGCAGGCCAGGTTGGCGGTGGCCGTGAAGTGCGACAGATACGTCTTGACGCAACCCTTGGCGTTCTCGACCTCCCAGTAGAGCGTGTAGTTGGCCGCCCCCGCCGACGTGGTGTCCCACGCCGGGAAGCTGTAGGTCGTGCCGGTGGTGAAGACCTCCTGGTTGTAGACCTCCTGCAGGTTGCTGTCGCGGACGACCCGCACCTTGCCGCGCACGTAGGTGCCGCTGCCGACGATCGTCATCGACATCGGCACGACGCCGCCGTTGCTGGTGTAGTCGGCCGGATTGGTGCTGATTGACGTCACGTTGGTCGGACAGTCGACCCCGACCGGCAGCGACCGGGCGCCCTCGTTGTTGCACAGGTCGGTGGCGGTCACCACGTAGACGAAGATCTGGCCGCTGTTGATCGCCTGGTGATCGGTGCTGGTGAGCGAATCCACGAAGGTCACCGTGCCGGTCGCCGGTCCGGTGGCGCTGCTTCGGAGGGCGTAGCTCCCGGACGGGACGTCGGTCGGGTTGGTCGTCGCGGCCACCTGGGCGCGGTAGACCTTGTAGGTGGTGATCGTCGTGGGGCGGCTCATGGCGTCCGTCGTCACGGCGTTCCAGGTCAGGGTGATCGAGGTCGGGCTGGTGGCGGTCCCCTGCAGGTTCGCCGGCGCCGCCGGCGGCACGGTGGTCGTCGACTGCCCGTAAACCATCGCGCTCTGGGCGCTGGCCAGGTTCAACTGGTCCTCGATCCAGACCTTGAAGTAGTAGGTCTTGCAGTTCTGCACCGTCGTGTCGGTGTACTCGGACGTGCTGGGCGACTGGGTGACGGTGGTGCAGTTCAGGCTCATCGCCGAGTCATCGCACCGCTTGATGTCGTGCTGCAGCGCATCACGCAGGATGGTGTTGCCGCCGATCGTGTCCGGGTCGCCGGTCAGGACCGAGGTGTTGGTCTGCACGTCGGCCCAGTCGATCTTGACGGAGCTCTCCAGCGGTGCCAGCGTGCCGTTGCCGGTCGCGGTCACGTTCAGGGGCGTCGCCGGCGTGGTGGTGTTGCTGGTGGTGGCGCACGGCGCCGTCGTGGGGGACCAGCCGCTCTGGTTGCCGGCGGCGTCCTTGGACTGCACCTGGAAGCAGTACGCCGCCGCGTTGTTGAGGTTGGGGACGTAGCCGTGCCCCTCGTAGTCGATGGTGCCGTACTCGATGTGCGGATAGGCGACGCTGACCGTGGTGATCGAGCCGGGCGAGCCGTTCGGCCAGTAGCGGATGGCATACCCCGACACGCCGTCGGTCGAGGCCGGGGCGGTCCACTTGACCAGCATCCCCTTGGCGTGGCCGGGGACCGGAGTCACGCCGGTCGGCGCGGGCGGCGGCGTGACGTCGAGGTCGCGGATGCCGGCCTTGCCCATGTTCTCCATGTTGACGTCGGAGTCGAGGCTGAACTTGCGGTAGTGGGTCGTCGCCGAGGCGTCGGTGGTGTCGACGTAGTCGAGGTCGGGGTCTTCCGTCATGCCGACCAGGTCGACGTGGATCTTGCGCACGCTGGCGCGGGTGACCGACGCGCTGTCGGCGCCGCCGATGTCGTCGCCGCTGCTGGCGGGGGTGTTGGGGCCCCGCTCCGCCCCGCCGTCATCGAAATACCGGAAAGTCATCGACTTGATGTTGTCGGCCACCGGCTCGTAGACGAAGTTGCTGGACGCCTGGGGCGAGGTCGGGAAGGCGCCGGTGACGTCGGCCAGGGTCACCCGGTACAGCGTGTACGGCGGGTTGTCCTGGACCAGCACGATGTTGGGGATGGTCACCGTGGAGTTGGCCTTGGTGCGCGGCTTGCTGGCGTCGAGAGTGACGACCAGCGACGCCGTCCCGGTGGGGCCGGGCTTGGCCAGAACGTAGGTGACGATCTCGTCGTTGCCGGTCGACACGACGCTGTAGACCGAGCCGGGCAGGGCCGCCTCGGGCGTCGCGTTGGCGGCGGCGTCCTCGAAGTCGAAGTCGCCGCGGATGCTGACCGCCGTGTCCCAGGCGCCTTCCACCTGCTCGTCGACGCGGCTGGTGTCGCCGTCCGGGTTGGTGTTGAACCCGGCCAGCCGGAGGTCGGAGATCATCCGGTCGAAGGCGACGCGGGTCGACTGCTGCTGGCCGGAGAGGTTCTCCCCCGACTTGTACGACTTCTGCGCGGCGCTGTACATGATGAACGCGATCGCCGCCGCGATGGCGAAGATGGCCGAGGCGACCATCATTTCGATCAGGCTGAACCCCCGGTGCTCGTGCGTCGACTTCGGAAGTGCGGTCACCTTGTCCTCCAGTCCGCCGCCCTGCGGGGTCGGCCGGTCTTTCTCCCCCCTGAGACTCATAACCTCACCGTCGAGAGCGAGACGGTCTGCGGCCGCCCCAGCTCGTTCCAGGTCAATGTCACGGTCATTCGGATGGCGGTCGCCGAGCCGAAGTTCGGCGTGCCGGACCCCAGCGGCACGATGGTCACCGACGCCGCGCCGTTCTGCAGCTTCTGCCTGATCTCGGTGTTCCACGGGTAGATCGGGCTCGTGCTGTCGGTGCTCAACCTGGTCTTGGTCGTGTCGCTGGTCGTCGCCCCGAGGTTGGTGTACAGGCTGACGAACGACTGGTTGTCGAACGACTCCATGATGTCGTGGCACATGCTGGTGGCGACGGTCATCGTCTTGCCGGCCTTCACCTGCCGCCCGCCCAGGATGTACATCCCGGCGATCGAGATGAGCACGCCGGCGAGCATGCCCATGGCGATGATCACCTCGACCAGGCTGAAGCCGTGCTGCTCCTTTTCGCCTTCCCGGCCCGGCCCCGCCACGCCGGCGTCCGCCGCGCCTGCCACCACCCCGACCGCCACCGCTCCGTTGCCCTGCGCCATGATCTGCATCGTCGTCATCCCGTCCTAGAAGGTGCTGTACGCCGACGACACCGTGCCGGTCGGCGTCACCGTGATGGTGTAGCGATCGCTCCGGGTATCGTGGATCCGGGCGCTGACCCGGACCGTCTGGCTGCCGGTGCCGGTCGCTCCGTTGTTGTTGAAGGTGATGGTCGCGGGAGTGCCCGACTCGATCTTGACCCCGTCGAGCTGGATGGTGATCGTCCGTCCCTTGATGTTGACGAACGAGTATTGGTTCGGGGCGGTGGTGTTGTTCTCGTCGTTCAACGTGAGCGTCGCCGGGATCCGGTTGGCGACGGCGTTGTAGCGCACCGCCCGCAGCGAGTTGACGATGTCGTCCGCGGCGGCGCGGGCGTGGTAGGAACGGAACGCTTCGGACAGGATCGGAAACCCGAAGGTTGCAAAGATGCCCATGATGGCGATGACGACGGCGAGCTCCGCCACCGAGAAGCCGCGCGCCTCCTGCCGTCCCCGCATCGCGATCAACACGCCGGTCTTCATGTTCGTCTTCCTCTCCATCTCGCCCCGTCGCCCCGCGAGCCCTCCGCCCGCCGGGTTCGAGTGACGCTCCCTCGAGACAGCAACCGATGTGCCACGCCTCGCCCGGGGTTGGCACTGGTGCGGAACCATATGAAAACGAAGGGGCCGGAGTCGGTGTCGCTGCGGAGGCGGCGATCACGCGATCGTGATCGGGGCGGTCGCTGTTACGAGATGTAACACCGGGGGATTTCGAAAACGTGCCGGCGCGAACGACTCAGAGCGCGCCGCCGGCGGCCGCCGGGGAGGAGGCGGCGCCGCCGGGGCGGGCCGGCAGGACGAGGGTGAAGCGCGTGCCGCCGCCGGGGACGTTCTCCACCTCGACCCGGCCGTCGTGCACGACCGCGGTCTTCTGGACCAGCGCCAGGCCGAGACCGCTGCCGCGCTCCTTGGTGGTGAAGAACGGCGTGAAAATGCGCGGCAGATCCTCGTCCCGGATGCCGCCGCCGTTGTCCTCGACGACCAGCCGGATGCCGCCGTCCTCCGCCACACCGCGCAGGACGATGCGTCGATCGGCGCGCGCCTCGATGGGGCGATCGACATCATCATCCTGGAACGACTCGGCGGCGTTCGCCAGCAAGTTGTGCAGCGCCTGCCGGAGCAGCGTTTCGTCCGCCACCAGCGGCGGGAAGCGCCCCTCGAGCGTCACCCGGATGCCGCGGTGCGCCGGGTCGTCGCCGAACTCGCGCACCAGGTCGGCGAGCAGCGCCTCGAGATCGACCTCGGCGAGGTCGAGCGCCGCCGGCCGGGCGTAGCGCAGGAAGTCGTCGACGATCTTGCGCACCCCGCCGACCTCGCGGAGGATCACCTCGGCATGGTCGCGCGCCGAGCCCAGCGACCTGCCGCCGCCGTCGCCGGTCCGGACGATCAGGCGCGCCAGCCCCTGGATGGTCGCCAGGGCGTTCCTGAACTCATGGGCGATGCCGGCCGACATCTCCCCCAGCGCCGCGAGATTCTCTTTAAGCCCGACCCGCTCCCGCAGCGACTTGATCTCGGTCAGGTCGGCGAGCAGGCAGAGGACCCCCTCGACCGCTTCGCCGCCCGGGCCGGACCCCGGCGGACGGATCGGCGCGATCATCGCCCCGAGATGCGTCGCCGCGCCGCCGCCCGGCGCCAGCGGCACCACCTCGCGCGACACGCTCTCGCCGAACCGCAGGCCGCGCTCGATCAGCTCGACCAGGCGCGGCGAGTCGCCGAGGAGGTCGCCGTATTTCCGGCCGACCGCCTCGGCGCGCCCGGCGCCGAGCAGCCGCTCGGCGGACGGGTTGAGAACGGTCAGCCGTCCGTCACGGTCGAACACCAGCACGGCGCTGGTCATGCCGCGCACCAGCGCCTCGCCCGGCAGGACGGCGCCGCGCTCCTCCCTCAGACGATGCACCTCCTGCTCCTGGGCGCGCAGCTTGTCGAGCACCCCCTGGAAGGCGCCGACCAGGTAGTCGGGCTCGTCGCGGGCCGCTTCGGCGGCCAGGCCGGTCACCGCCCCGGGCGCCGTGCCGGCCGCCGCCAGCAAACGCCGATACGGCTGCAGGAGCCAACGGGCGAAGATGACCACCAGCACCAGCACGAAGCTCAGGCCGCCGGTCTGGATGGCGGCGATCAGCTTGAGATTCAGGTCGACGGACGCCAGCGCCGGCACCTCGCGGCGCACGCTGATGACGGCGATCGCCCGGCGGGTCCTGTCCTGGATCGGGCGGTAGGCGGTCAGGCTGGCCCAGGCCGAGCGTCCGGCGCGATCGAGCGGCGACACGACCCGCCCGCCGCCGGCGAGGCGGTTGCGCGCTTCTTCGTCCTCGTTCAGGAAACCGTCCGGGCCGCCGACCCGCTCCGGGTCCGACGACGAGATCACCCGCCCGTCGAGCCCGATGATCTCGATCGACAGCAGACCCTCGATGCGCGTCAGGCGATCGAGGAAGGCGGGCGGGATGTACGGCACGCCGCCCGGATCGCCGCGCAGGCCGCGCAGCATCTGGTCGCGCTCGAGCGAGGCGCGTACCACGTCGGCCTGCGCCAGCAGGCCGGCCGAGGTCTCGTCCTGGATGGCGTCCCGCGCCACGACCAGCAGGTGGAAATTCAGGTAGATGGCGACCGCCAGGAACAGCACCAGCAGCAGCAGGAAGACCTTGATCTGCCCCTCGTAGCTCTTCAGCAGGCCGCCGCCGCTCACGGCTCGATCCCGGCGGCCCGGAGGTACAGGCGGATCGCCGGCTCCCCGACGAACAGCCCCAGGATCGCCGCGCCGCCGAGGAACACGCCGTACGGCAGCTTCGACTTCCAGCCGTAGCCGCGCGTCTTCATCATGACCAGGCCGAAGACGGCGCCGGTCAGGGCGCCGACGAACAGGGTAAACAGCACCATCCGCACGCCCTGGAAGGCGCCGATCATCGCCAGCAGCTTGAAATCGCCCTGCCCGATGCCGTCCTGGCGCTCCGCCACCGGCACCCGCCGCGCCGCCTGCCAGACCAGATACGCCGCGTTGACCCCCCACAGGATCGCGAAGCCGAGCAGGGCGCCGAGGCAGGCGTCCGCCACCCCGCGCAGCGGCGCGTCGGCGCGCAACGGGCTGGTGAGCAGGCCGGCGGCGATCCCCGGCAGGGTGATGGCGTTCGGCAAAATCTGGTGCCGGGCGTCGATCAGCATCAGGGCGACGAGCGCCGCCGCGAAGGAGGCGTCCAGCAGGAAGGCGACCGACGGACCGCGCGCCGCGAACAACATCATGAAAAGTCCCGCCGTCGCCGCCTCGACCGCCGGGTACTGCGCCGAGATCGGCGCCCGGCAACGGCGGCAACGCGCCCGCAGGAGGAGGTAGCTGACGATCGGCAGGTTGTCGTACCAGGCGATCAGCGAGCCGCATCCCGGACAGGCGGAGCGCGGCGTCACGATCGAACGGTGCAGCGGCAGGCGGTGGATGCAGACGTTGAGGAACGAGCCGACGCAGGCGCCGACCAGGCCGACCAGGATCCAGGCGAACATCTCCGGCACGGCAACTCCCTTCCAAGTCGCGACGCGGCCCGGGACGCCGCCCGCGCTCCCGGACGCGGCCCGGCCGAATACCCGAACCGGCCCCTAGCGGGCCAGGATCAGCCCACCGCTGTAGGTCACCCGCCCGTCGCGCGGCGCGTAGCGGTACTCCCGCTCCTCCGGGTCGAGCGGGATCGCCGGCAGGATGCCGGCCGCGACCAGCTCGCGCAGGTCGCGCGGCGCCCGCCCCCGGAGGGCGCGAAAGCGCACAACACCGTCGTCGAGATCCAGCAGATCGACGCGCACCTTGAGGTCGTGGACGTGATTCCAGGCGACGCTCTTGACGTATTCGTCCGCCGCCGTGTCGTAGATTTCCGCCCACTCCCGCAGGGACGTCCGCGGGTCGCCGGCGCGCTCATGCATGTTGGCGTACAGCCGCCGCACCACCGGGTGGACATCCGGCGCCCGCAGCGCCATCTCGAAGTAGGCGGCGGCGCGCCGGTAGTCGCGCAGCTCGTTGTAGCAGGTGAAGCCGGCCTCGAACGCCAGGATCCACTTGTCCGGGTTCCGGGCGATCCCCTTGTCGAGCAACCGCAGGGCCGCCTCCGGCCGGCGCGCCTCGAAATCCATGATCATCGCCCCCACCAGGTACGGGTCGAGGTAGCGCGGGTCGAGCTCGGTGATCACCGTGTCGTAGATATGCTCCAGGTAGTCATAGCGGTCGGCGATCGCGTAATTGCCGTAGTACTGGATCGACCAGAGATAGAGGACGTCGGCCAGCAGGCCGTCGAAACCGAGGGAGACCACCCGAAGATACTTGCCGGACGGCAGGTACAGCAGCGGGTGCACCGCCGGGCGCCGGTCGGCGCCCGCCTCGATGCGGCCCTGGACGGCCACCGCCAGCAGCAGCGCCACCACGACCAGGAGCGCCTGGCCGCGGCGGCCGGCGAGCGCGCCCCGGATGATCCTCACTGCAGCTCCTTGCGCTCGAAAGCGGCGCAGGCGGCCGCCAGGATCGCCGCGCCGTAGAGCAGCAGATACGCCGCCGCCCAGGCGATCCGCGACGGCTCGATCGCCAGGCCGTGCACCACCTCCCCCTTGATGTCGAAGTTGCCGAGGTTCGGCAGCAGGTAGTATAGGGTCTGGCAGACCGCCGTCGCCGCGACACTGTGCAGGCGGCGCTGCAGCAGATCGAAGCTCCACAGCAGGTGGCCGACGACGTACAGCGCCAGGGTCAAAACACTCGACAGGATCGGCGTCGACAGGCAGGAGAACAGCACGGCGATCGCAGTCACCAGCAGGAACTGGAAGACCAGCAGCAGGATCGCCAGGCCGAGCCGCGGGTCGAACATCCCCTTGAGCAGCAGGACCAGGAAAAACCAGGCCGCCATCACGGCGGTGTTGACCAAAAGCGTCAGCGCCAGCCCGGCGAACTTGCCGAGCACGAACTCGAATCGGTGGATCGGCTTGGCGAGAATCGTGTACACCGTGCGCCGCTCGATCTCCCGGCTGACCAGGCCGATGCCGATGAACACCGCGGTCAGCACCCCGAAGACGTCGATCGAGGCCAGGCCGAAATCCTTGATGATCTTCTCCTCGCTGCCGACCGTCAGCAGCGACAGGACCTGCGCGAAGGTGATCATCGTCACCGCGAAGACCAGCAGCAGGTAGAGGATCCGGTTGCGGATCGCCTCGCGGAAGGTGTTGAGCGCGATGGCGCCGACCCGCTCAATCATGGCGCGACTCCCGGATGAACAGGTCCTCGAGCGACTGGCGCGCCGGGACGACCGAAATCACCGAGGCGGTCCCGTCGAGCGACGCCAGCAGGCGGTGCACGTCGGCCTGCGTGTCGACCCGGATCAGCAGCTGGTCCAGGCGCCGCGACACGACGCGGCCGCACGGCAGCCGGTCCTCGGGCGCCCCCCGCAGCGTCACCTCCCAGAACGGCACGTCGCCGCCGGCGAGCAGATCGTCGATCGTCCCGACCGCCTTCAGCGAGCCGCGCACCAGGATGCCGACGCGGTCGCAGATCATCTCGGTGTCCGACAGGATGTGGGTCGAGAAGAACACCGTGCGGCCGCGCGCCTTCAGATCGAGGATGATGTCGCGCACCTCCCGGCGGCCGATCGGATCGAGGCCGGACATCGGCTCGTCGAGGATCACCAGCTCCGGATCGTTGACCAGCGCCTGCGCCAGGCCGATGCGCTGCAGCATCCCCTTCGAGTAGGTGCGCAACTGCCGATCGCCGCGCTTGCCGAGGCCGACGCGGTCGAGCAGCTCGCGCACCCGGTGCCGGCGTAAAGAAACGCCCAGACCGAACAGGCGGGCGTGGAAGTCGAGGAACTCCTCGCCGGTGAGGTAATCGTAGAAATAGGGATTCTCGGGCAGGTAGCCGATGCGCCGGCGCAGGGCCGTGCGCGAGGCGTCCTCGCCGAACAGCCGGACCGCGCCGCGGTCGGGGAAGATGAATGACAGCGCCAGCTTGATGGTCGTCGTCTTGCCGGCGCCATTGGTGCCGATGAAGCCGAAGATCTCCCCCTGCTGCACCGACAGGGACAGGTCGCGCAGCACCTGGATCCGCCGGATCGACAGGTGGGTGCGGAAGCTCTTGAAGACACCGGACAGCTCGAGGACTGCCATGGTCACGACCCGCCGCTCAATATACCCGCCCGCATGTTCGAGTCAAGCCTATGGGGTCCAAGGAGTTACGGGCGCGGTCGGGCGCCCGCCCGCCTCCGCCGCATCATTATTAATGTCGCGCACGCCCCCGGGATGGCTCATGACGCCCCCGCGGGCGCCGACCAGCTCCAGGTACAGCGCCTCCTGCGCCCGCACCATGGCGTCGATGTCGAACTCCGGCAGGACGGCGCGCGCACGGTCGGCCAGCGAGCGGCGCAGCGCCGCGTCGTCGAGGAGCCTCGTCACCCGATCGGCGAGCGACTCGACGTCGCGCGGCGGACAGCGGAAGCCGTTGACCCCGTCGTTCACCAAGTCGGCCGATCCGTCCACCGAGGTCGCGACCACCGGAACGCCGGCGGCGAACGCCTCCGGGATGACCCGCGGCAGCCCCTCCCACAGCGACGTCAGCACCAGGACA
>JAGYID010000165.1 GCA_018606725.1 Acidobacteriota bacterium | reverse complement strand
CTCGGCCCGGACACGATGCTGTTCACGCGGCGGGATCTCCGTGAATTCATCGGCAGCATCAAGTGGTTTCTCAACATGGGCGAACGGCCGCGGTACGGACGGTGGACCTATTGGGAGAAGTTCGATTACTTCGCGGTCTTCTGGGGCATGGCGATCATCGGCTCGACCGGCCTCATGCTGTGGTTTCCGGTGCTGTTCACCCGCGTCGTCCCCGGCTGGTTCCTCAATGTCGCGACCATCATCCACAGCGACGAGGCGCTCCTCGCGGTGGGATTCATCTTCACGGTGCACTTCTTCAACACCCATCTGCGACCCGAGAAGTTCCCCATGGACATCGTGATCTTCACGGGGAGGATGCCGCTCGAAGAGTTCAAGGCCGACAAGCCGGCCGAGTATGATGCGCTGGTCAAGAGCGGGGAGCTCGACAAGTATCTGGTCCCCGCCTACCCGCCGATCGTGATCCGGGCGGTGCGCATCTTCGGATGGGCCGCCCTGTCGATCGGCTTCGGGATCGTCCTGTGGATCATCTACGCGATGCTGTTCGCCTATCGCTGAGGGGATTCGCGGGGGGGGGAAACGATGCGCCGGTTCCGTCCGGGGTTCCGGGCAGCTCTCCTGTTGATCTGCGCCATCGCGGTCCTGGCGCCGGCGGCGGCCGGGCCCGCGCCGCCTCCGGACGGCCGGCCCAGGATCGGTGGCGGCAGTCTCGACCCGGCGGCCGTCACCGCCGCCTGGCTGGCCACGGTCCCTCCCGTGCAGCGACAGCGCTCCGACGCCTACTTCGAAGGGGGCACCTGGCTCCTGCTGTGGGATTTCCTGGCCGGCGGCGCCGCGCTCTGGCTGATCCTGCACCTGGGCTGGTCGGCGGCGATGCGCGACCGGGCGGATCGGCTGGCCGCCAGCTTCCGGTTGCCCGGCGGGCTGAGTCCCGCCTTTTACTGGGTGCAGCTGTGCACCGCGCTCAGCCTCCTGCTGTTCCCGCTGCTTGTCTACGAGGGGTACATCCGCGAGCACGCGTACGGGCTGGCCACCCAGACGTTCGGCCCGTGGCTCGGCGACCAGCTGAAGGGGTTCGCCGTCAGCCTGGTGGTGTTCGGCATCCTCCTGACGTTTCTTTATGCGGTGCTGCGCCGGTCGCGCCACTGGTGGCTGTGGGGATCCGCCGTGTCGATCCTGTTCCTGGTGTTCGGCGCGCTGATCGCGCCCGTCTATCTCTTCCCCCTCTTCAATACATTCACCAGGCTCGAGGACCCGGCGATCCGCGAACCGATCCTGGGCCTGGCGCGGGCCAACGGCATCGCCGCCCGTGATGTCTACGTCATGGATGCCTCGCGTCAGACGACGCGGGTCAGCGCCAACGTCAGCGGCATCCTCGGCACCACCAGGATCACGCTCAATGACAACCTGCTCGAGCGCGCCAGCCTGCCGGAACTCGAAGCGGTGATGGGGCACGAGATCGGTCACTACGTCCTGCACCACGTGGACAAGGGGGTCGCGTTCCTGGGTTTGCTCATCGTCGCGGGGTTCGCCTTCGTGCAGGTCTCGTTCGATCGGGTGGTGCGGCGCTGTGGGGGACGATGGCGGGTGAGCGGCATCGGCGACCCGGCGGGCCTGCCGATCCTGATGCTGCTGCTGTCAGCCTGGTTCTTCGTGCTGACGCCGATCACCAACTCCTACACGCGCATGGAAGAAGCCGAAGCGGATCTGTTCGGTCTGAATGCCGCGCGGCAACCGGACGGTGAGGCGGCGATCGCCCTCAAGCTCGGAGAGTACCGCAAGCTGGATCCGGGCCCGCTGGAGGAGATCCTGTTCTTCGATCACCCGAGCGGTCGGGCCCGCATCGAGATGGCGATGCGCTGGAAGGCGGAGAATCCGGACGCCGGGGCCGGCTCCCGGAGCGGCTCCTAGCTGTCCCCGTCCGCCCCGGCCGGCTCCAATGGCACCGGCTTGAGGCCCGCCGCCTCGACCGCGTCGAGAAGACGGGGCAGGACCTCCAGAACGACCGGTTCCCCCGAGGCGGCCCGCGCGCTCGAGCCGTCGTGCAGGAGGAGGATGTCGCCGGGAGCCAGTCCGCGGACGAGGCGCGCCATGACCCGGGCGGGATCGCCGCTCACCGTATCGAAGCCGCGCCGCGTCCAGGCCGCCAACCCGAGACCGGCCCGCGCCAGGGCGGGCTCCAGGAGCGGGCTCCGGATCCCGGCGGGGGCGCGGAACAACCGGGGCGCGCGCCCGGTCGCCGCCGCGATCGCGTCCTGGGCGCGCTCGATCTCGTCGCGCAGCGACGCCGGCGGCAGGAAGAAGAACGCGTGGAGGTGGCGGTGGGAGTGGTTCTCGACGACGTGACCGCGCCGGGCGATCTCCGCCGCCAGCTCGCGGTGCGCCTCCACCCGGCTCCCGACGCAGAAGAAGGTGGCGCGCACCCCGCGGCTCTCGAGGATGGCGAGGACCCGGGGGGTGACCGCCGGATCGGGCCCGTCGTCGAAGGTCAGCGCGATCTCGCGCCGCGCCCGGGCCGCGGACGGAAGGCGGACCAGTGTCGGTCCCAGCAATGCGCAGCGCGGCCACAGGCTCGCCGCGGCCAGGGTCAGGTGATCGGCGACAACCGCTCCGACCACGATCGGCCAGAGACGAGGCGCGAGGAGCAGCGTCGCGGCGCCGCCGGCGTGCAGGCCCGCCGAAGCGCGGAGCAGCGCGGTGGGTTTCCACCGGCGGGCGGCGATGGCGGGATGACCTCGATGACTGTTCATGGAAACCGGCTGCGGAGCGTAGCGATAAGCGCCCGGCAGGGTCAAGCACCTCGAGTCTGACAGGGGGGATCGCCGGTATACTCACGCCGGCGCGGCGGGGCCGCGGAGGAGGCGTCGTGAGCGGGACGATGCGGGTGGCGGTGGCGATTCCGGCGTATGACGCCGCCTTCGCGGTCGGCGATGTCGTGCGCCGCGCGCTCGCGACCGGTTTTTCGGTCCTGGTGGTGGACGATGGCTCCACCGACGGCACCGCCCAGGCGGCGCGGGCCGCCGGGGCGCGCGTCGTCAGCCATCCCCGGAATCTCGGGAAGGGACGCGCCCTGCACACCGCCTTCGAGGATCTGTTCGGCGGCGGCTACGACGCGGTGATCACGCTGGATGCCGACGGCCAGCACTCCCCCGAGGCGATCCCCACGCTCCTGGAGGCGGCGCGGGGCGGCGCGGGGCTGGTGCTCGGCACCCGGCGACACCTGTTCGGCGGCATGAGCCGGGTGCGCCGGACGAGCAACACGCTGTCCTCCTGGGCGATCTCCAAGATCGCCGGAGTCGATGTCGCCGACGCGCAGACCGGCTTCCGGGTTTACACGCGCCGGTTGTTCGAGACCACCGGTTTTCCCGAACCGCGCTTCGAAGCCGAGAGCGCCGTCCTGGTCCGCGCCGCGCGCGCCGGTTTCACCATCGCCACGGTGCCGGTCGGACTGGACGTGGTGGATGGACGGGGCACCAGCCACTACCGCCCGCTGGTGGACAGTTTCAGGATCGCCGGCGCGGTCACCCGGGCCCGTTTCGCCGTCCTGCCGCGGAGGCATGGCGCTCGTTCCGCCCTCGAGCGCAGGGCTCAGTCGCGCAGGAAGTGGCAGGTATAGCCGCCGGGGTTCTTCTCCAGATAATCCTGGTGGTAGCCCTCCGCGGTCCAGAAGTCGCCGGCGGGCACGATCTCGGTGACGATCGGACGCTTCCACTTCCCCGATGCATCGACGCGCGCCTTCACCGCCTCGGCGGTCCGCTTCTGCTGGTCGTTGAGGTAGAAGATTGCCGAGCGGTACTGGGTGCCGGTGTCGTTCCCCTGCCGGTTTTGTGTGGTCGGGTCGTGCATCCGGAAGAACCAGCCGAGCAGCTCCTCGTACGACAGCCGCTCCGGATCGAACACCACCCGGATCGACTCGGCATGGCCGGTCTTCCCGGTCTTCACCTGCTCATAGGTGGCATTCGGCGTGGTCCCGCCGGTGTAGCCGACCTCCGTCTCCAACACCCCCGGGATGCCGCGGATGATTTCCTCCATGCCCCAGAAGCAGCCGCCCGCGAGCAACGCCGTCTCGCGCCGGTCCGATGTGCCGCCGGCGCCCTTCGGGCCGGCGGAGGTCGAGCCGCCGCTCTTCGCACCGCCCCCTGCCGCCGCGAACAACGGCAGGTACTTGCCGTATCCCTCTTCGGCGAGGCGCTCGACCGGCACGAATCGCAGCGCCGCCGAGTTCATGCAGTAGCGCTGGCCGGTCGGCCTGGGGCCGTCGTCGAAGACGTGGCCGAGGTGGGAGCCGGCATGACTGGACTGCACTTCGACGCGCGTCATCCAGAGCTTCCGGTCCTGGCGCGTCGTCACATTCTCCGGCTCGAGGGGGCGGGTGAAACTCGGCCAGCCGGTGCCCGAGTCGTACTTGTCGAGCGAGGAGAACAGCGGCTCGCCGGACACCACATCGACATAGATGCCGGGCTTCTTGTTGTCCCAGTACTCGTTCCGGAACGCCGGCTCGGTCCCTTCCTTCTGCGTAACCTCATATTGCAGCGGTGTCAGCCGCTTCTTGAGGGTTTCGTCCGCTGGCTTGGTGAATTCCTTCATCTCTCCTCCATCCGTCCGTACCGCCGGCTCCGGGCCGGACCCGCTCGTTCCCTGCGCTCCGCCTGCCACCGTCTCTCCCTGCGCCCCGCCGCCGCACGCCGGAACCGCCAGGAGCGCGACCAGGGCGATGAACCCGGCCGGTCCGCGAGACATCCATCTCTTCGTCATCGGTCTCCTCAATCCGGCCTCCATTATGCCGTTTGGATGCCGACGGCGGCCACCCGGATTCAGGCGGGCCGGGCGGGATCGCGGTTGTGCTAGGCTGACGATCTCGTGAAACCCCGCGGGGTGCAGGACAAGCGATTCGTCAGCGACAAGGCGGAGCGCTTCACCGAGTCGGTCATCCGCGAGATGACCCGGCAGGCGATGCTCCACGGGGCGATCAACCTGGCGCAGGGGTTTCCCGATTTCGAGGCCCCGGACGAGATCAAGCGGGCGGCGCAGCAGGCGATCGCCGGCGACGTCAACCAGTACGCCATCACCTGGGGGGCGAAGAACCTGCGCGATGCCAT
>JAGYID010000070.1 GCA_018606725.1 Acidobacteriota bacterium | reverse complement strand
GCTGGCTCGTCCAGCATGCGGCTCTGGCCTCTCGAGGCTAACCCGCGGTGCACCCGGAGGTCAGCCTCCTCTGTCTTTCGCGGAAGTCATACTGTCTAGCAGGCCGGGCTCGAAATTTCAGATAGCCACTAGGGCGCCCGTGACGTAGAATTCTCGTCAACGAATCCATGGATCGGGGTTGAGATGGTTCTCACGGTCGAGCTTGAACAGGAAGACGACGGACGTTGGATCGCGGAAGTTCTTGAATTGCCGGGTGTTATGGCGTACGGCCCGTCAGCGCAGGAGGCTATCGCGAAGGCCAAGGCCCTCGCTCTTCGTGTTGTTGCCGACCGCCTCGAGAATGGGGAAGCGGGTCCGGAGCTTCGGGACATCTCCTTCAAGGCCGCATGAGCGAGTGGCCTGGCACCAGGGCACGCAGGGTGCTGGCAGCTCTCCTCAAGACCGGCTGGCAGCTCAAGAGACAAACCGGATCCCACCGCATCCTGTCCCGAGAAGGCTGGCCCGATGTTGTCTTCGCTTTTCACGATCGCGAAGAAATCGGTCCCCGCATGCTGGCGCGAATCGCAAAGCGCACCGGCCTTCGTCCTGAAGATTTCTAAAGTCGACGCGACAATGTACGTCACGCTTTCAGAGATGCAGCGGCCCGGCCTGACAACCGCATAGGCGCGACGGCGAGCGGGTGATGCGTACTTTGATCCTGCTACTCAGCGTGCTGGTTGTCGTGACGGGGGCCTTTCCCGGGTCGCCCGCAGAGCAGCTGCAGCAGCCGACGGTCACGCTGCCGGCACCACTGGCGCGGGTGCTTGCGGACTATGAAGTTGCGTGGCAGAACAAGGATGCCACCGCACTCGCCTTCGCGACCGAAGATTCGCTCGGCTACATCATCGGCGGATTTGCGCGGCAGAGGGGCCAGCCAGACACAGGGAAGTTCACGCTCACGCTGCGCAAGGGTCCAGAGGGTCGGTGGCTCATCATGTCCGACATGGACAACGGAAACACGCGCCCGTGAGTCTCCGCGGAGCTGGGCTTGACCACTCGTTAGCCGATTGATCCAGAGAAGCGAGGCACGAGAATGGCAACACGCCACATGGAACAGCACCGCACCGACCGCATCGGTTGGTTACGGGCGGCGGTCTTGGGTGCCAACGACGGCATCGTTTCGACAGCGAGTTTGGTGCTCGGTGTCGCGGCCGCGCATGCGACGCACGGCAACGTGATGGTCGCGGGGATCGCCGGCCTGGTTGCGGGGGCGATGTCGATGGCTGCGGGTGAGTACGTGTCGGTCTGCTCGCAATCGGATTCCGAGCGGGCCGCGCTCAACCTGGAACGCGCGGAACTCAAAGCAGACGACCAGGGAGAGCAACGAGAACTGACGGCGATCTACGTTGGCCGCGGTCTCGACCCCGCGCTCGCGAAGCAGGTTGCCGAGCAGCTCATGGCCCATGATGCGCTGGGCGCGCATGCACGCGACGAACTCGGCATCACCGAGACGCTCAGCGCGCGGCCGATTCAGGCTGCGTTCACCTCGGCGGCCAGTTTTGCCGTTGGCGCTGCCATGCCGCTGCTGGCTGCTGCCGCAGTCTCCGTGTCGAGTCTGATCCCGGTCGTCTCCGGAACTTCGCTGGTGTTCCTGGCGATCCTGGGCGGGTTGGCCGCCCGCGTAGGCGGCGCAGGTATGGCGGTGGGCGCCATGCGCGTCACGTTCTGGGGCGCACTTGCCATGGCCCTGACGGCTGGCATCGGGGCCCTGTTCGGAACGGTGGTGTGACAAGACGGACGCCACTGTACGCGCATGTTAGACAGCAGGAGGAGCATTGGTCCTGTTGGTGCTGTTCTGGCGCGTGAACTGGCGCGCAGGGGCGCTGATGATGCCGTACCTTGCCTGGGTCGGGTACGCAGCATGCCTGAACTTTGCGCTGTGGCGACTTAATACGGGGCCTGCTGTCTGACGGCAGTGCGGCAGCCGGATGGGGATGAAACGCCGATGATCTCAGCGCGCGAGGCACTCGCACGGCTGCGAGAGGGGAACGCTCGCTTCGTCTCTGACGTGCGAGGCCGGGCGTCGCCCAGCAGCAGGATGGGTCGCAACGAGGTGGCGGACAATCAGGAGCCGTTCGCCATCGTTCTCGGATGTTCTGACTCGCGTGTGCCGGTGGAGATCATCTTCGACCAGGGCTTCGGCGACCTGTTTGTGATTCGCGTCGCAGGTAACATCGTCGCGTCCTCCCAGGTCGGCAGTGTCGAGTTCGCCGCGGCGCGATTCCGGACACGGTTGGTCGTGGTCCTTGGACATTCCAGGTGCGGGGCTATCCTGGCAACCTTGGAGGAGCTCCAGCAGCCCACGGACAGCCAGTCGAAGAACTTGCGCTCAATCGTCGACCGCGTACGGCCATCCGTCGAGGCACTGCTGACGACGGAGCTCAGAAGCGACCCGAAGGCCCTCGTGCGGCAGGCCGTTCGGGCCAACATCCGCGTCTCTGCAGGCCATTTGAGGTGCGGATCGCCAGTCCTCGAGCAGCTGATCCAGACGGACGGGCTGCTCGTCGTGGGTGCCGAGTATTCGCTGGAAACCGGGGTCGTTGATTTCTTCGACGGTGCGCCGGATGCCGCCTGAAGGCGGGTTGCAGAGGGCGGGCTGCGCCCGTCGCTGAACCCCGGCGTCAAGCGCACTCTAGGAAGCATCGAGAGAAGAAGACGATGAGCGACTTCGAGCCGCGTTCGGTCGAGTTGCAGGGCAGCTTTCGCGTGAACCGGCCGGTCGGCGAAGCGTTCCAGCTCTTCTCGCCCCTTGGCGAGAAGAGCTGGGTCCCCGGCTGGTCCCCGGAATTGCTGCATCCGGCCGGCGCGGTCTGGGAGCGCGGCCTCATCTTCCGGACCCGGGGCGATCTGCGCGAGGTCGTGTGGGTGGTCACATAACTCGATCCTTCCGCACACCGGGTGGAGTACCACCGGCTCGAGCCGGCCCACTACGTGGCGCGCTTGCGGGTTCACTGTCTGGCGGCCGGGGACGAGGCGACGGAAGTTCGGACATCCTATGCCTATGTGGGCCTTTCAGACGACGGCAATGCCGAGCTGGTCCGCATGGACGCGGCGGCGTACGAGGAGAAGATGCACCAATGGAAGCGCTGGATCGACGCGGCGCTGACGCGCCGCGGTTGACCGCGCGGCAGGGCGGGGTATCGGATATGACTGTTGACCTGAGAGGCATGTTCTCGCTCGTGGTCCTGCTCGCGGCCCCGGCCTGCGCTCAGGAGCTGCCGCTCCAGGTCACGGCGCGCCCGGCCCGGGCCTACATTGAACGCACGACCACGGGACAGTCGGTCAACTGCGACTTCATCGTGGAGAATCGCTCCAGCGAGACGTGGACCATCCGCGCGATCGAAGTGTCGGCTCATGACGCGTCCGGCGCGCTGGCGAGCCGGAGATTCGTCAACGACAACGGCAACAGCCCGAGCATCGCAACGCTGAACCGACGGGAGGTGCGCCCGGGGCAGCGCATCCTCATCTTCAACCCTCTGTTCAGCTTCGACAATGAGATTCAGCTCGCCGAGCTGGTGTATCGGTTCGCGTGGGTCTCCGGGGATGCGAAACGGGAAGTCTCCACCACGCTCCGGCTGGTGCCCGAGCGCTACGCTCCGAAAACCTCGCTGCGGCTGCCCCTGGGGGGCCGGATCATCGTCTGGGACGGCCACGATTACTATGCGCATCACCGCCGCTTCGATTACATGAGCCCGCAGTCACAGGCGAGCGGCGCGCACTCGAACCCCGACCGCTACGGCTTTGACCTCGTGCCGGTCAACCCGGCCGGCGACATGCGCAAAGGAGATCCGAACGCCAACGCCAGTTGGTTCGGCTTCGGTCAGCCGATCTATGCCGCGGGCGGAGGCCGGGTCGTGGCGGTGGAGGACGACGGGCCCGACAATCGGGAGGTCGACGAGGCGCGATTCGAGAAGGACAAGCTGGCCGACTATGGCAACTACATCATCGTCGACCACGGCGGCGGGGAGTTCGCCCTCTACGGGCACATCAAGAACGGCAGCGCCACGGTGAAGGCCGGTGGGGCCGTCCGGCAGGGCCAGCGGGTCGCCGCCATCGGCGCCAGCGGCAGTTCCCTGATGCCGCACTTGCATTTTCAGCTGCAGACGGCGGCGAACACCGATGCCGAGGGACTCCCCTCGTACTTCGATCATTTTGTTCGACTGGCCGGCGGCCGGTCGCTCGCCGTCTCCCGGGGCCAAATCGACTCCGGCGATATCGTTGAGGACTCGACGAATCGGGAGTGAGCCGTGGCCGGGTGACCCATCGAAGAGGCGAAGTTGGGAACATATCATCGCTTGACATGGGTACGATGATGACGTATTGTCGTCTCTTAACTTGATTTAGAGACGAAACGTTCATGACCGCCCGAGACTTGGCGCTGATCGGTGTCCCATCGAGCGCCGGAGCGCGTCGAACGGGGCAGGAAGGGGCGCCCGCCGCGATGCGGGCCGCCGGCCTGCTGGAGGAACTGCGGGCGAGAGGTCTCGATGTCGCCGATCGCGGTGACCTGCCCTCGGTCTCCTACCGTCCGGACCCCGAGCACCCGCGACAGCAGAATCTCGATTTGGTCGTGGACGTGGCGCGCCGGGTCGCCGATGCCGTTGACCTGGCTGTTGCGGGCCACCGCCTGCCGCTCGTGCTGGGGGGCGACTGCAGCCTGAGCCTCGGCGTCATCGCGGGGCTGCTCCGTCATCGCCCGCGCCTCGGCCTCTTTTACTTCGACGGGGACGTGGACCTCGAGACGCCCGAGACGACGCCGTCAGGAGTCTTTGACGGGATGGTGATGGCGCACATCCTCGGTCGGGGCGCGCCGCAGCTCGCCGGGATCGGTCCGCGGCGCCCGCTGCTGGCCGAGGAGGACATCGTGCTCTTCGGGTACAACGTGGACTCCGGCTGGATCGACCCCCCCGAGCTCGATGCCCTGGAGCGGTCGCGCATGTGGAAGTATCCCGTGTCGCGGCTTCGAGCGGATGCAGTCGCGGCCGCGAGGGACGCCCTGACTCACCTGGACAGGCGGTCGGATGGGTTCCTGGTCCACTTCGACGTCGACGTCATGGACTATCCCGCCGCCGACGTGCCCCATCCCCGCGCTCTCGACTCGGACGCGGCCTTCGCCGCGCTCCGGGTCGTGGTCGCCGCTCCCGGCTGCGCCGGCGTTGTGGTGACGGAGCACAACGCGGAGCGGGATCCCGACAACACCCATGCCGCGCGCCTGGTCCGCGGCCTGGCGGACGCCCTCGGTGGGCGGGCGGAGCGGACGAGGTGAAGAAGACCGCCGCAGCGTCGCTCGACCCGATCGACCTCCGGATCATCGCCCTGCTCCAGGAGGACGCCCGGATGCCGAATGCGGAGGTCGGCCGGCGCCTCGGGCTGGTGGCCTCGGCGATCTTTCAGCGCCTTCGCAAGCTGCAGGTGATGGGCGTCATCCAGGGCTGCGAAGCCCGGATCGACCCGCGCACCGTCGGCCTGGGCCTGGCAGCCTTCGTCTTCGTGAAGGCGGACGAGCGGGTCGGGAACCTCGGGGCGGCCCTCCGCCTCGCCAAGCTGCCCGAGGTGCAGGAGGTGCACCACGTCGCCGGCGAGGATTGCTACCTCGTGAAGGTCCGGGTGGCCGACACGGCGGAGCTAGGGCGCCTTCTGAGGGAGAAGGTGGGGTCGATCGGATCGGTGCGGTCGACGCGGACGACGATCGTGCTCGAGACGATCAAGGAAACCGGCAGGCTGCCGCTGCGCCCCGCGCGGCGGCGGGCCTGAGGGAGCGCGCGGAGTCGGGCGTGACCTGGAGCCTCTGGTTCATGTTCGTGCTGACGGAGGGCGCCTTGACCGTGGCCCCTGGCCCCGCGGTCCTGTTCGTCGTCTCGCAGGGGCTGCGCAGCGGTTCGGCCGGCGCGCTCTGGTCGGCGACGGGCATCCTGGTGGCCAACACCTGCTACTTCGCGGTGTCGGGGACCGGCGTCGGCGCGCTGCTGGTTGCCTCCGGACCTCTGTTCATGGCGATCAAGTGGGCCGGTGCCGGATACCTTCTCTATCTGGGTGCAGTGGCGCTGCTCCGGCCGCCGCTCCCGCCCGGCGCTCGCGTCGGCGCGGACGGCGCCGACGCAGGACGTCGGGCCACCTTCCTCCGCGGCCTTCTCCTGCAGCTTTCGAATCCGAAGGCGCTGCTGTTCTTCGTGGCGATCCTGCCCCAGTTCATCGACAGGAGCCGGCCGGTCGTCCTGCAAATCCTGATTCTCGGGATCACCTCGATCGTGCTGGAATTCGCGGTGCTGGCCGGGTATGGCGCCGCCGCGGCCCGATCGGCGCGGAC
Organism: Acidobacteriota bacterium; assembly: GCA_018606725.1. Classification (GTDB taxonomy): domain Bacteria; phylum Acidobacteriota; class Polarisedimenticolia; order Gp22-AA2; family Gp22-AA2; genus JAGYID01. The sequence goes on along the minus strand of JAGYID010000070.1, from coordinate 18,109 downwards.
CCTGATGCAGCCGCGCTTCGCGATGGCCACGAGCCGGCTCGGCGGCGTCCTGCTCGTGGGGGCGGCCCTGGGCGTGCTGCGCATCGGACGATAGGGTGGAGAGGAGGTCAGAGCAGATGCGATATATGAATCTCACGCCGACGGACCGGGAGTCGCTGCTGAACCGGATCGGTGAGATGCCGGGCTTCGTGGGACAGATTTTCGCGGGTCTGTCGCGCGCGGCGGCCGCGACGCCGGGGCCGGAACACCTGTTCTCCCCGGCAGAACAATGCTGGCACCTCGCGGATCTCGAGCGCGAGGGTTTCGGCGCCAGGATCCGACGGCTCGCGGAGGAAGACGATCCGGTGCTCCCCGACTTCGACGGCGATCGGATCGCGAAGGAACGGAACTATCGGTCGTTGTCGCTCCAGGATGGGGTCGAGGCCTTCCGGGCGGCGCGCGCGGCGAACATCGAGAGGCTGCGCGGTATTGCGGACGCGGAGTGGACGCGGGCCGGGACGCAGGAAGGGGTCGGCAGGGTGGCGCTGTGCGACCTGCCGGCGATGATGGCCGAGCACGATGCGAGTCACCGCCGCGAGATCGAAGCGTGGATGCGGTCCTTCGCGCGCGGCGCATGAAGGGTGGCGCGCACGATGAGACGGGCGCCTTGCGATGATCAGCGACTTCTACGACGACCTTTCTCCCTTCCACCATCTTCGATCTGGTGATCGCCTGCGACAACGCGGTCCCGCACCTGCTCTCGGATGCGGAGATTCTCCAGGCATTCCGGGAGATGTACCGGTGCACGAGACCGGGTGGCGGCTGCCTCATCTCGGTGCGGGACTACGCCTCGATGAAGCGCGCCGAGACGGAAACGAGAGTCGTCCCGTTCGGGGTCCGACAGGACGGGCCGGTCCGATATCTGGTGTTCCAGGTCTGGGACGTGCACGGCCCGACCTATGATCTGCGCATGTACGTCGTCGAGGATCGCGGCGGCGCCGAGTGCCGAACCCGGGCGATGCGGGGCGCGTACTACGCGGTGTCGATCGAGCGGCTTCAGGAGTTGATGGTCGAGGCGGGATATGCGGCCGTCCGGCGGCTCGATGGACGGTTCTTCCAGCCGCTGCTGGTGGGCGAGCGGGTGGCGTGAGGAGGGTGACCGGATGATCGCGCGCGTCTGGAATGGGGTGGTGCCGATCGACAAGGCCGATGCGTACGCCCGCTACCTGGCGGATTTCGGTGTCCGCGACTACAAGTCCGTTCCCGGGAATCGCGGTGTCTCCCTGCTGCGGCGCGTCGAGGGCGATCGCGTGCGCTTCCTGTTCGTCTCGCTGTGGGAGTCGCGTGCGGCGATCGAGGCCTACGTGGGGCCCGACATCGAGCAGGCGCGTTACTACTCGTACGATTTGGAGTGCGTGGTGGAGGGCGCATCGACCCTGGCCCACTACGAGGTGATCGTCCCGCCCGAGTGAGACGGAACGCGGGGCGATCGAGCCCGGCATCGTTGGTGGGGGGCGGGGGAGGGACCGATGGTCGTGCGGCTGTGGCATGGACGCGTCGCCAGCGACAAGGCGGCGTCGTATCGGGAGTTCCTCAAGGCGCGGGCGATCCCCGACTATCGCTCCGTCCCGGGAAACATCAGCGTCCACATCCTCGAACGGGCCGAGGGCGAGGTGACGCATTTCGTGACGATGACCTTTTGGAAAAGCATGGAGGCCATCCGGCTGTTCGCGGGGGCGGACGTCGAGGCCGCCAAGTATTACCCGGAGGACCGCGAGTTCCTCCTCGAGTTCGAGCCGAACGTGGTCCACTACGACGTGGTCGGGCACTCGTGAGTTCGCACCCGCGCTCCTATGCCGGTGGCGACGCAATGCGCCTCGTGGGTGACGGAGGCTAGCGGCCGATGGGCGGAAAGATCACCCGGGATGCCCTGCTGTTCTGGACGACGATCGATCCGGTCGGGACGGTCGCGCTGTTCGCGGAGCTGGCCTCCGGGCTGGGCGCCCTGGAGCGGCGGCGCATCGCCGTCCGGGCGGTCGTTTACTCCGCGATCATTCTCGTCTCGCGGTGCCATCGATCGCCAGCCCCGGCGCGATCATGGCGGTGACCGCAACGGGAGGTAGGATGGAGACCAGACGCACGGCCCTGAAGACCCTTGGCGCGGTCTTCGCGACGGCGCCGGCCCTCTGGGCGGACGCCGGTGCGGCGACTGAAACTCCGCTGCCTTCCGAAGGCGGGGTGACCGTCACGGTCGTCCTCGACAATGCCCGGTTTCGAGCCTCCCGCGTCGTCTTCGAACCTGGCGGAGGGGAGACTCCGCATACGCACGACTGGGATTTGATTACGGTGGCGCTGACCCCCGCGGACCTCGAGGTCGTCCGCGGCACGGAGACGGTCCGGGTCCGGCGCGCCCCGGGGGACGTCGGCCTGATCCCGAAGGGGGCGGTTCATGCGGCCCGCAACCTGGGGCGGGCGCCCGCGGAGTTCGTCACCATCGCCCTGAAGGGGCCGGCCGCGGGGTCCGGCGATGAGAGCGGCCCCCGCCCCTCACGAGGAGACTCGCGATGATCGATCACGTCGTGGTTCGCGTCCGTGATTTCGCCGCCAGCCGGCGGTTCTATGTCGAGGCGCTCTCGCCCCTCGGCTATCGGGTCGTCAAGGAGCTCGGCGATTTCGTCGGTCTGAGCACCGGGACCAAGCCCGACTTCTGGATCGGTCGCGGCGAGCCGTTGACGGCAGGCGTGCACGTCGCCATCGCGGCGGCGACGCGCCAGGCGGTGAACGCCTTCCATGCGGCCGCGCTCGGGGCGGGCGGCCGCGACAACGGTGCACCGGGGATCCGGAAGCATTATCATGCGAACTATTACGGGGCGTTCGCGCTCGATCCGGACGGCAACAACATCGAAGCGGTGTGTCACGAGGCGCGGTAGGAGGGTGGCGATGATGCTTCGGGTCGCGTGTCGCTGGACGATATGCGCCGTCATCGCCGCGGGCGGGCCGGCGTTCGCGGCGGAGGAGCCGGCGCCACCGGAGGCCCCGCCGGCGGAGACCTCCTCCCTGACGCGGCACTCACCGATGGCCCTGGAGACGGTGTTCGCCGCCGCCGATCGCTCGCTGTGGGGGGATGGCCGCACCTGGTTCTCGGTCAAGGAGTATCGCGATCTGGGCGAGTACTCCTGCGACGGCGTGTGGCTGCGCGCCAACAACAGGAAGGACGGCAGCGCCTGGGACGCCGGGCTGCAGATGACGGCCCGCAATACGACCGAGGGGAAGGTCGAGGTCAGGATCAAGGCGTCGATCACCAATCCGCCTCGTAACCACGACAAGATCGTGGCGGTGATGCTGCAGATCCTGAACGGCGAGCAGGTGGTCGAGAACGCCGTCATCGGCCCGGTCGTCGCCGAGGACAATAACAATCACGTCAACAAGTCGGTGACCCTGACCCTGCCGGCCGACCTCCTGAAGACCGACCCGATGACGCGCCTGCGGTTGACCGTGACGACACAGGACGACTAGAGCGATCCGATGAGACCCCTCCCGCCGAGAAGGGCATTCCTGCGCCACCTGCTGCGCAACGTCGCGCTCGCCGGCGGCATCATCGGCGCGTGCCTGGCGATCGGGGTGGTCGGTTATCACGCCGCCGTCGGGCTGGCCTGGATCGATGCCCTGCTGAACGCCTCGATGATCCTGGCCGGCATGGGTCCGGTCGACCCGATCACCACGCCCGGCGGCAAGCTGTTCGCGTCGGCGTACGCCCTGTTCAGCGGCGTCGCCTTCATCACCTGCATCGGCGTCCTGCTGGCCCCCGCCCTGCATCACTTCCTGCACCGATTCCATCTCGAGCTCGCCGAAGAGGACGCCGATGAGGCGCGCGACGCCCCTGATCGTCAACGTGGCCGATGAGCTGCGTGGCTCGCCGTTGAGCCGCGGGCGTACGGCATCACCCGGCGCCGGGCATCGGGGCAGGAGCTGGCGGTGGAGACGGCTGGCCGTGCTGGCGCTCTGTCTGTCCGGCGCCCGGGTCGCGCAGGCCGAGCTGGGCGACATGGCCGGCGCCCGGCGGCTGCTCGCCTACGCCGCCGCCGCGCCGCTCGACCTTCAGGTGGTTTCGTCGTCGGAGCACGACGGAATCACCATTCAGGACCTGACCTTCGCCAGCCCCAAGGGCGGCCGGGTGCCGGCGTATCTGGTCGCCCCCGTAGGTGGGGGGCTGCATCCCGGGGTCGTGTTCGGCCACTGGGGCTTCGGCAACCGCACCGAATTCCTGGCCGAGGCGGAGCTCCTGGCGGAGGCGGGAGCGGTCTCGATCCTGATCGACTATCCGTGGGAGCGACCGGCCCCGTGGCGGCGCGAGGCGCCGATCATCGCCGAGCCGGAGAAATCGTTCCAGGCCTACGTGCAGGCGATCGTCGATCTGCGGCGCGCCTTCGACGTGCTGCTGGCCCGGCCGGACGTCGAGGCTCGGAAGATCGCCTACGTCGGCCACAGCTACGGAGCGCAATGGGGCGCCGTGCTCGCGGCGGTCGATCGGCGCATGAAAACCGCGGTGCTCATGGCCGGCGTGCCGGACGCGGCGACCCTGTATCTCGATGCCCAGGAGCCGGGCCTGGTCGAGTGGCGGAAGACCTTCCCGCCGGGGCAGATGGAGAAGTTCGTCGAGGTCTTCAGCCGGCTCGATGCGATCCGCTTCGTGCCCGAGGCGAACCCGATCCCGCTGCTGTTCCAGTTCGCCCGCCGCGAGCGAATCATGAGCGAAGCCGACATGACCCGGTACTTCGACGCTGCGAAGGGACCGAAGTCGATCCTCTGGTACGACACCGGGCACGAGCTGCTCGACCCGCGCGCCCAGGCCGATCGCGCCGCGTGGCTGCAGGCGCATCTCGGCCTGAAGCACCTGACGCGTCTGCTGCAGAAGCGGATGCGGCAAACGACACCATGACCTTCGTGATGCTGCTGCCGGCGATCCTCAGCTTCCTTGTGCTCGGGGCGCATTGGCTGCGGGCCGGCAACCTGCCGCTGGTGGCGGCGATCCTGGCGCTCATCGCTCTGATCGCGGTCCGACGTCCCTGGGCGGCGCGCACGCTGCAGGCGGCCCTGGCGGTGGGTGTCCTGGAATGGGTGCGGACGCTGATCGGCCTGGCGGCCGAGCGGATGCGGGCCGGGGAGCCGGTTGTGAGGCTCGCGGTGATCCTGGCGGGCGTGGCCGCCGTGACCGGCCTCGCGGCGTTGACGTTCTCGAGCGCCCGACTGCGGCGCTGGTACCGGGTCGGAGAGGTGAAGCCCGATGGGAACGAGCGAGCGTAGCGGCGGCCCGGCCCCGCCGGCGCAGGTGCAGAGGATGGCCGACCTGGTCCGGTACCAGGACGGATCGGTCGTCAGCAGGATGATCGTCAAAAAGGACTCGGGGTCGGTCACGGTGTTCGCCTTCGATGCGGGGCAGGGGCTGAGCGAGCATACGACCCCGTACGACGCCCTGGTCGAGCTCCTGGACGGCGAGGCGGACATCACCATCGCCGGGCGGACCCACCTTCTGAAACAGGGCGACATGATCGTCATGCCGGCGAACCAGCCGCACGCCCTGAAGGCGGTCGTCCGGTTCAAGATGGTCCTGACCATGCTGCTGTCGCCATGAGGCCCGACGAAGGCGGGGCTGCGGCCGGGAAGCCCGGTCTGCGCGCGCTCGTCACCCTCTGCGTCGGTCTGTTCCTGGTGACCGAAGGCGTCAGCATTCTCACCGCCGTGCCGCCCTGGCTGCTGTCGGTGGAGCTGGAGGGCGGCCCGGGCGAGTCCCTGCGCGCGCTGGCCGTCCGCTGTCTGGATTCGAATCCCGGCCGGACTCTGCTGGCGCTGCAACCGGTCGCATCCCTGGCGAGCGTTCTGGCGTTGATGCTGGCAGTGACCGTGACCGCCGGCGCCGCCGCGCACCGGTGGCGGCGGCGGGGCCGGACGAGGAGGACGCTCGGTCTGGCCGCCCTGGCCGTCGTTCTCCTCGTTTACGCCGTCGGCAAGCCGGTGGTCATCTACGGCTGGGTGTCGCGCTTCATGGCGCGCTCGAAGCAGTCGGGCGCCACCGTCCATGAGCGCCTTCGGGAAGGTTTGCAGTCCGGCAAGGTGCCGCCGCAGCACCGCGACGCGGTCTGGAAGCTCTACGCCTCGGGCGTGTTCGTGGACACCGGCGAGCGCTTCGAGATACCCGCGCCGGGCGGGGGCCTGCAACGCTACGAGCCGACGGCCGGTGAGGTCAAGTTCCGCGACATGCAGGAGAGCATCGTCATCGAGATGCGACCCTCCTGGCGCCCGGTCGCGACCTGGAGCAGCCTCGCGGCGGCGGGCGCCGCGGTCGGTTACCGGCTCGCCCGCCGCAGGGACGGGCCCGCGGGGTCCGGGCCCGCGGGACGGGAGCCGGCGGCATGACGATCACCGTTTCGCCGGCCCGAAGCTCAAGTTCCTTCTTTGATCAGAAGTTGAACTGCACGCCGGCCGACAGGAACTTGACGCCCTCGATCTGGCCGAAGTCGCCGAAGTTGTCATAGTCGAGACGCAGTCCGAAGCGCTTGCCGAGCGGGAAGGCGAAGCCGAGTCCATAGACGAAATTGCCGCCGCCGTCGTCCGACTTGACGGTGGTGATCATGTCCTCGACCGTCGCACCGCTGCTCCACTGGGCGTAACCTGCCTTGACGTTGACCTCGAAATACTTGGCGACCGGCAGGATGCCGACGAACATCGCGGTCCAGGCGTTGCCGTCGGCGTTCAGCGTCTGGCTCCCGTCGGTCTCCTCGATGCTGCCGAGATCGGTGTAGCCGATCTCGAAGGCGCCGTAGTCGTTCCGCAGGCCGATGATCCCCCTGTACGACGTCTGGTCGACCTGGAAGTCACCGCTCGTGCCCGGGACTTCGAAGCTCGTCTGGCCTGCTTCGGCCGCGAGGTAGAAACCTTCGGCGTGCGCGGCGGGGGCGCACAGCCACGAGCATTGGAGCACGGCGAGAGTCAGCAGGACCTTTTTCATCGTTGTCCTCCGGAACCCGGATTCTAACCCGTCCTGCGATCCGTGGCACAATGCCGGCTGCATGAGCGTTCTCCGCCGTCTGGCGACGGCGCTCCGCCGGACGCTCGGTCGCCCGGCGGGAGACCGATTCGATGCGTCCCTGCGGCTGCGCAGCGACGTCCGCGCCGTCGCCCGCGCGGACGAATGGCTGCTCGATCTCCTCCGTGCCGGCGGCGTGCCGGACGAGGCGGCCTATGACCTGCGCCTGGGGCTCGACGAGGCGCTGGCCAACATCATCAAGCACGGCTACGGTGACGGCGCGCCCGGGACGATCACCGTGCGGGCGCAGATCGGGCCGCAGACCGTCCGCCTGGAGATCAGCGATCGGGCCGGCCCCTTCAATCCGCTGACCGCCCCGGAGCCGAACCTCGCCCGTGACATCAAGGAGCGCACCGCCGGCGGCCTCGGCATCTTCCTGTTGAAGCGCGTGATGGATCGGGTCGACTACACCCGCACCGACGGCGAAAACCACCTGATCATGGAACGGCGGCGGAACCCGGGCCCCCGCCCCGGCTGACGGCGCGGCCGTACAACTCGTTCAACTCCAGCAGGCGCGTCTTCCGATCATCCGTCAGCAGACCGGCGCTCATCCGCCAGGTCCAGCTGCCGGCCTCGGCGCCGGGATGATTCATCCGGGCGCTGCTGTCGAGACCGAGGAGATCCTGGATCGGCGCGATGGCCAGCGCCGCCACCGAGGCCCAGGCGGCCCGCATCATGTCGTGGGCGATGTCACCGTGGGCCGCGCCCCCGCCGGCCCGGCGACCGCGGCCGTCGCGGCCCAGGTAACGGTCGCAGAAGGCGCGCACCGCCGGCGGCGCCGACGCGTACCAGCCGGCTGAGGTGTCGTTGTCGTGCGTGCCGGTGTAGACCGCGCAGTCGCGCGCATAGTGGTGCGGCAGGAACGGATTGTCCGGGCCGCTGAAGGCGAATTGCAGGACTTTCATTCCCGGCAGAACGAAGCGCTCGCGCAGCGCCACGACATCGGGCGTGATGTGGCCGAGGTCCTCGGCGATGAACGGCAGGTCGCCGAACCGATCCTTCAGCGCCTGCATGAAGGCGGCGCCCGGTCCCTCGACCCAGCGGCCGCGCTCGGCGGTCGGGTCGCCGGCGGGCACGGCCCAGTAGGCGGCGTAACCGCGGAAGTGATCGAGCCGGACGATATCGCACAACTTCAAGATGATCTCGACCCGTTCCATCCACCAGGCATAGCCGGTCCGCGCGTGCGCCTCCCAGCGATACAGCGGATTGCCCCACAGCTGGCCGGTCGGCGCGAAGTAGTCCGGCGGCACACCTGCCACCGACGTCGGCCGGCCGTCGTCGTCGAGCAGGAACAGCTCGGGGCGGGACCAGACGTCGGCGCTGTCGAAGGCGACGAAGATCGGCAGGTCGCCGACGATCTTCACGCCGCGGGCGGCGGCGTGGGCCCGCAGCGCCGCCCATTGCCGGAAGAACAGGAACTGGCGGAATGCCACCTGCTCCTGCGCCCCGGCGTGCGCGCGGCGGGCCTCGCCGATCGCCTCCCGCCAGCGCCGGCGGAGCGGGTCGGGCCACTCGTTCCAGGCACGCCGGCCGTGCGCTGCCTTGAGCGCCATGAACAGTGAGTAATCCTCCAGCCAGGCGGCGTTGGCGGCCCTGAAGGCGGCGAACTCCTCACCCAGGGCGGGCTTCGCCGACTCGCCGAAGCGGTGCCAGGCGCGATCGAGCAGCGCCAGCTTCCAGTTCAGCAGCAGGCCAAAATCGACGCGGTCCGGCGGGAATCCGGCGGCGGGGATGTCGTCCCGGCGCAGGAGCCCCTCCTCGATCAGCGCGTCGGGGCTGACCAGGTACTGGTTCCCGGCGAACGCCGAGAACGGCTGGTACGGCGAGCCGCGGAAGCCGGTCGGACCGAGGGGCAGCACCTGCCACAAACCGCAGCCGGCGTCGGCGAGGAAATCGACGAAGCGATGCGCCTCGGGCCCGAGGTCGCCGATGCCGTGCGGACCGGGCAGGCTGGTCGGGTGGAGAAGGATCCCGGCGCTGCGCTCGAATCTCACCCTGTCGTCGATGACCGACCAAGGTCACTGTCCTCCTCGCTCCTTGTCTGCGACCCGCAAGCCCCATGCGCGCGGCCCGGCCGAATACTCGGACCGGCTCCTACCGATCCCCCGGTTCCGGCGCCGCACCGGGCGCGTCCGGTGGCGCCATTGTACCCGGCGGGCGCCGCAGCCCGCCGGCGGCCGCCGGGTCGAGCAGGAGCAGCGGGCGCCGGGCGGCACGCACGACCCGCGCCACGGGGAGATCGGCGCGGCGGTCGTCCCCGATGGCGGTGCGGATCGCCGCCGCCTTCTCGGCCCCGAACGCGGCGATGACGACCTCCCGGGCGGCGGCCAGGACCGGCAGGGTCAGAGTCAGGCGGCGCGCCGGCGGCTTCGGCGCGTCGACGATCGCCAGCACCGGCCGGTCCCGCTCCTGCAGCGCGGCATGTCCCGGGAACAGCGAGGCGATGTGCCCGTCCGGCCCGACGCCGAGCAGGACCAGGTCGAGCCGCGGCGGATCGCCCAGGGAGTTGCGCAGGGCGCGGGCGTACGCGGCCGCGGCGGCGTCGAGGTCGGCGCTGCCGCCGGGATCGCGATCGCCGGTGACGTGGCCGCCGCCGGTCTCCATCCGGTGAAGGCGCGGCCCCGGCCGCGCGACCAGGTCGAGCCACAGCCGCCGTGCAGCCCCGTAGTTGGAATCCGGATGGTCCGGGGGCACGGCCCGCTCGTCGCACCAGAAGAGGTCGACGTTCGTCCAGTCGATCGCGGCATCGGCGAGCCGCGGCAAGAAGGCGGCGGCGACCGAGCCGCCGGGGATCGCCAGGGCGAAGCGGCGACCCGCCCGCTGCGCGCGCCGCACGCCCCGCGCGAGACGGGCCGCGAACCCGGCGGCCAGCGCCTCGACCGCGTCGATGAGAATCGTTGGTGGCATCGTGACATCCAACCGGGCGGGCGGCGCCGCCCCTTGCAAGCACCCGGGTGATGCGGAATACTACGCCGGCCCGATCGATCGCCGCACATCGTACATGGCCAGCCAAACTTTGACGCAACGTCTGCCCGCCGATCTCGCCGACGAGGTCGAGCGCTGCCTGAAGGACTGGGACGCGCGCGACGGCAGCCGCCGCCTGTGGGACGGCGACGCGTCGCTGTGGACCGGCGGCGACGAATCGCGCTGGCTCGGCTGGCTGCGGATCGTCGAACGGCAGCGCCGCGAGAGCGGCGCGCTCCGCGGCTTCGCCGATGCCGTTGCCTCCGAGGGGATCGCCCACGCCGTGGTCCTCGGGATGGGCGGCTCGAGTCTCTGCCCCGAGGTCCTGCGGGAGACCTTCGGCGTCGTCCCCGGCCGGCCGGAGCTGCACGTGCTCGACTCGACCGACCCGTCGCAGATCGCGGCGCTGGAGAAGCGGCTCGATCCCGGCCGCACCCTGTTCATCGTGTCGAGCAAGTCGGGCACCACCCTCGAGCCGGCCATCTTCAAGGCGCACTTCTTCGACCGGACGACAACGGCGCTCGGTGCGGAGCGGGCCGGCCGGCGGTTCGTCGCCATCACCGACCCCGGATCGAAGCTCGAGATCGAGGCGGCCCGCGACCGGTTCCGCGCCGTCTATGCCGGCGAGCCGAGCGTCGGCGGCCGGTACTCGGCCCTGTCGCATTTCGGGATGGTGCCGGCCGCCGTCATGGGGCTCGACGTCGAGCGGTTGCTCGACGGGGCGGCGCGCATGGCGGCAGCCTGCGGCCCCGGCGCCCGTGCGGCGGACAACCCGGGCGTGGCCCTCGGCGCGGTCCTCGGGACGGCGGCGCGCCGCGGCCGGGACAAGCTGACGCTGGTCGCCTCGCCGGGTCTGCGCGATCTCGGCGCCTGGCTCGAGCAGCTGATCGCCGAGTCGACCGGCAAGAACGGGGTGGCGATCATCCCGGTCGATCGCGAGCGCCCGGGATCGCCGGAAATCTACGGCGGCGACCGGCTGTTCGCGTACCTGCGATTGGAATCAGCTCCCGACCCGGCGCAGGACCGGGCCGTCGAGACGATCGAGCGGGCCGGCCTGCCGGTGATCCGGCTGGCGGTCGCGGACACCTGGGCGCTGGGCGCCGAGTTCTTCCGCTGGGAGTTCGCCACCGCCGTCGCCGGGGCCATTCTCGGCATCAACCCGTTCGACCAGCCGGACGTCGAGGCGAGCAAGATCGCCACCCGCGCCCTGACGGAGGAGTACGAAGCGAGCGGGGCGCTGCCGGCGGAGACGCCGTTCGCCACGCAGGGCGGCCTGCGGCTGTACACCGACGCCGCCAACGCCGCCGCGCTTCGGGGCGCGCCGGCCGGGCCGTTACGGCCGGGCGCGGCCGGACCGCTGGGTGCCCATCTGCGACGCCTGCGACCGGGGGACTACTTCGCCCTGCTCGCCTATCTGCCGATGACGGCGCGCCACGAAGACCTCCTGAGCGCGATCCGGCACCGCGTGCGGGACGGCGCGCGCGTGGCGACCTGTCTCGGCTTCGGCCCGCGCTTCCTGCACTCGACCGGCCAGGCATACAAGGGCGGGCCGGACAGCGGCGTGTTCCTGCAGGTGACCTGCGACGACGCCGTCGATCTGCCGGTGCCCGGCCGGCGGTACAGTTTCGGCGTCGTCAAGGCGGCCCAGGCGCGTGGCGACTTCCGGGTGCTGGCGGATCGTGGTCGTCGCGCCCTGCGGGTGCATCTGGGCGCGGATGTCGAGTCGGGCCTGCGGGCGCTCGGGGAGATGGTGGACGAAGCGTTGGCGGGGATCGGGCGGCGCGCGGACTGAATCGGGAGAAGGAGCGACGGATGCAGGTCGGGATCATCGGTCTGGGTCGGATGGGCGCCAACATGGCGCGACGCTGGATGCGGGGCGGACACGCGTGCGTCGTGCACGCGCGCTCGGCCGGTTCGGTCGAGCCACTGGTCAAGGATGGAGCCCGCGGCTCGACGGCGATCGACGAGTTCGTCGCGCTGCTCGCCCCGCCGCGGGTGGTCTGGCTGATGGTGCCGGCCGCCTCCGTCGACGCGACGATCGAGCGCGTGACCGGGCTGCTGGCGCCGGGGGACATCGTGGTCGACGGCGGCAACTCGTTCTACGGCGACGACATCGAGCGGGCCGCCCGGCTGCGCGGCAAGGGGTTGCACTACGTCGATTGCGGCACCAGCGGAGGCACCTGGGGACTCGAGCGCGGCTACTGCCTGATGATCGGCGGCGAGGCGGAGGTGGTGCGGCGGCTCGAGCCGCTGTTCGCGACCCTGGCGCCCGGCCCCGGGACGATCCCGCGGACGCCGGGCCGGGAGAAGAGCGGCGGCACGGCGGAGCGCGGCTACCTGCACTGTGGTCCGCACGGCGCCGGGCACTTCGTGAAGATGGTGCACAACGGCATCGAGTACGGGATCATGGCCGCTTACGCCGAAGGGTTGAACATCCTGAAGCACGCCGGCATCGGCGCGGCCGGCCACGCCGTCGACGCCGAGACGGCGCCGCTGCCCCACCCGGAGCGTTACCGCTACGACCTCAACCTGGCGGACATCACCGAGCTGTGGCGGCGCGGCAGCGTCATCGCCTCGTGGCTCCTCGATCTCACCGCGACGGCCCTGCTGAAGAGCCCCGATCTGAGGGAATTCTCCGGACGGGTCTCCGATTCCGGGGAGGGGCGCTGGACGATCGACGCGGCGATCGACACCGGCGTACCGGCGCACGTGCTGACGGCGGCGCTGTACGAGCGCTTCGCGTCGCGCGGCGAAGCGGAGTTCCAGGACAAGGTCCTCTCCGCCATGCGCTTCGGATTCGGCGGTCACGAGGAGAAGCCGCCCGGGTCCTAGGAAGGGCACCCGGCGCAGGGCTCCGGGCAGCCCCTCAGGACACGAGCGCAGCGCCGGCGATGGTCGCGAACAGGACCGCCACCGTCATCTCGCGCCAGCCGAGGGCGAGCAGGTTGCGCGGCGGGAACCGCAGTCCCCAGGCGGTGCGCGCCAAGGGCGGCAGCATCGCCGCGGCGGCGAGCGCCGGGATCCACTCCAACCGCCACAGGACGACGACCCCGAGAGCGATCGCGCCATGCGCGGCGACGCAGGCGGCGGCCGCCCCGCCATTCCCTTTGCTGATCATCCGGAAGGCCCGCACCCATGCCAGGCTCGATGCGAAGTAGGCCAGGGCCAGAAGCCCGACTCCGGCGGCGCGGCCGTCGAGCGGGCGGCCGGCGGCGGCCTGCAGCAGCGGCGCGGCCGACGCCAGGCCGGCCATGCCGATGACCTCGCCCCACCAGGTCCGGTCGCGGCCGGCGAAGACCAGGACCGTGTGCGCGCCGCCGAGAGCGACGGTGGCCAGGGTCGCGGCGATGGTGGCCGGGCGGGCGGCGGGCGCCGCCAGACGCAGGGCGGCGGCGAAGCAGGCGAGGCTGCCCGCCAGCTCGATCGCCGTCCACAGGACGCGGCGCCGGACGAAACCCTCGGGCGGCGTCCTGCCGGCGGCGAGGCGGAGCGCCGCCGGCAACGCCGCGTAACGCGAGAAGAACAGCAGCACCATCGCCGCCGCCAGCAGGACCGAGGACGCCCCCGGCGGCCAGGCGGCGCACAATCCAAGGACGAGCGGGATCACCAGCATGGCCCACGCGCCGTGCTCGTGGGGCAGAGGCGGCGGCTGAAGCCAGTGGGGAGTCGGGCGGAGCGACGTCACGGCGTCGCGCTGCGGGCGGCCTGCGTGAACGGGTGCTCGAAGCTCAGGTAGAGGAACAGCGCCTGCGTGCCGCTGCTCGGTCCGGCGCCGATCGGCAGCGACACCCCCGGCACGATCTGCAGACCGTTGCGGAAATTGTGCGCCCAGCGGATGCCGGGGTTGATGAGCAGCGATTCGACCCGCCCCGAGGCGCCGGAGCCGGTGATCTCCTCGCCGGAGAGATAGACGAACTCGAGCATGGCGTTGACGCGCGGCGTCGCCAGCCAGATGAAGCTCTGGCCGATGTTCCACAGCGACAGGTTGCCGCGATTCCCGAATGCGTCCTCGGCGCCCCGCAGATAGGTCCCGCCGAGGTTGATGTGCGACACGACCCGCGGCCCCAGCACCACGCTAAGGGGGATGTTGGCCTGCGCTCCCCAGGCGCCGGAGCTGCGTCCGAGCCCGGGGTCGCCCGTCGGCAGCAGCAGGGACAGGCGCGGCGACATGGCCACCGGCGCAGTTCCGTCGCCCACCAGCTGGTAGCGGTAGTTCAGCGCCAGGTCGCCGACGCCGTCGCCGGCTTCGCGGATGCCCTCCGGCTGCAGCCACAGAAACGTCCAGCTGAACTGGTGCCTGACGCCGCCGACCGGCCACTCCTGCGTGAACGAATAGGCCCAGCCGCCGGTGTCGCGCGTGCGGCCCCAGGCGCTGATGTGCTGCACGACCCCGCTCTCCTGGTTGTAGGCCTCCTCGAGCAGGAACGAGTTGTCCTGGATCGGCCCATCGCCGGCACGCGCGGCGTCGTTGAACCCGAGGGACTGGAGGAGCATGACCAGGGCCAGCGCGCGGGTGAGCCGGCCGCCTCGAGCGGCCGATCGGAGCCTCGGAGAGTCAATCATCGGTGTCCCGGGTCGCGGATGCTAGCACAGCGCCGCGGCAGCCCCGAGCCGCCCGCGTACCCCCTTCGCTCCGCGGGGCGGCCCGGCGCGGCGTGCTACCATGCGCGCGTCACCGGCTGGAACCTCGATGGATCGCACGGAATCCTCTCCGCTCGGGCGACCGGTTCCCTACGTGGATCGGTACGACCCGGGGTTGCTGCACCCGGTGCCCCGGGCCCCGGGGCGGGCCGCCGTCGGGATCACCGGCCCGCTCCCGTTCACCGGGGTCGATCGATGGACCGCCTACGAGCTGTCCTGGCTCGACCGGCGCGGCAAGCCGCAGATCGCGCTGGCGAGCCTGGCGTTCCCGGCCGACTCGGCAAACTTGATCGAATCCAAGTCGCTGAAGCTGTACCTGAACTCGTTCAGCCACGAGCGGCTCGACGGCGCCGGGGCGGTGCGGGCGGCGATCGCGACCGACCTGGCGGCCGCGAGCGGCGCCCCGGTCGAGGTGCGCCTGACGCCGCCCTCGGAGTTCGGACGCGAAGGGGTGACGGAGCTCGACGGCGAGTCGCTCGATGATCTCGAGGTCGACGTCGCCGAGTACGTCCCCAACCCGGCGCTGCTGTCGTCGGCGGGACGGACGATCGACGAGAGCCTGGTCTCCAATCTCCTGAAATCGAACTGCCCGATCACCGGCCAGCCCGACTGGGGCAGCGTCCAGGTCCGCTATCGCGGCCCGCGGATTGACCGGGCGGGACTGCTGCGCTACATCGTGTCGTTCCGCCGGCACCAGGAGTTTCACGAGCAGTGCGTCGAGCGGATGTTCGTCGATCTCCTGGCCCGCTGCCGGCCCGAGAAGTTGACGATGTACGCGCGCTACACGCGCCGCGGCGGGCTCGACATCAACCCGTTCCGCACCAACGCCGGCGAGGGCCCTCCGCCCAGCCGGCGCACGGCGCGGCAGTAGCGGCCCCGATCCGCCTGTGGTAGGTTGAGCGCCGAAGGAGGTCCCCCGATGACCATGCACGGCACGAAACGTCTGTTCGCGATGGTTGGAGCCGGAGCGGCGATCCTGGCAATAACTTTGGCGCCGGCGGCGGCGCAGGGCGAGAAGCCGCAGGGCGGCACGGCTCCGGGCGGAACGCCGGTCGAGATGGTGGCAACCTATAACAGCCTGGCCGACGCCATCCTGGCGGTGAAGAAGACCGAGGCGGGGCTGGTGCGCTCGATCCTGAGCGCCGGTTACGCCCACGCCCAGGTCGAGCTCGGCCGCGCCCGCGCGGCGATCAAGGCGAACGACGCCAAGGCGAGCCAGGCGGCGCTCGAGAATCTCGCGGCCGACGTGGCGGGGATCGCCTCCGAGGGGGACGCGGCGGTGGCGGCGGTCCGCAAGCGGCTGCTCGAGGGCGGTCACCATCACAATGCCGACGGCGAGGCGCAGGGGATCTACGACCAGGGGTTCGTCGTCGTGACCCGGGCGGCGAAGACGGCTCTTCTCGACGCGTCCCGGGCGATCGGCCAGCTCGCGCGCGCACCGAAGGCCGACGCCCTGGAGGCCGAGTGGAAGAAGGTGCAGACGACCTACGCCGGGCTGATGAAATAGGAGCCGGTCCGGGCGGCGGACCGGACCGCGCGAGGGCGCGGGGCGGCGCGCACGCGCGCGCCGCGATCGCGGCTGCCGCGTCCGTCCTGCTGCTCCTTGCCGCCATCGCCTGCGTGCATTCTGCCGCCCCGCCGGTCGCCGCGCCCGCGGCGTCCGCCGCGGTCGGCTTCCGATTCGTCGACGCCGCGGCGCCGGCGGGGTTGACGCGGGCCCTGCTCGCCGGCCGGCCGGGGAAGGATCATCTGCTCGACTCGGCCGGCGCGGGCGCGGCGTTCCTCGACTATGACCGCGACGGCATCCTCGACGTCTACCTGGTCAACGACTGGCGCATCGACGGCAACCGGATCGTCGAGCGGGGGCGCAACGCCCTTTACCGCGGCCGGCCGGGCGGCCGGTTCGAGGACGTGACCGATGCTGCCGGCGTCGACGGCGGCGGGCGCTGGGGCGCGGCGGTCGTGGCGGCGGATTACGACGACGACGGCTGGGTCGATCTGCTGGTCACCAATTTCGGCCCCAACACCCTGTACCGGAACTTCGGCAACGGGCGGTTCGAGAACGTGGCGCCGCGGCTCGGCATCGAATCGCCCGGCTGGAACACCGGCGCCGCATTCTTCGACGCCGACGGCGACGGCGATCTCGACCTTTACATCGCCGCCTACATCGACGTCACGGTCGAGGACGTGCTCGCCGCCCGGCCGACCCTGTCGTGGAAGGGGCTGGAGAAGGTCGCCGCCGGCCCGTTCGGCATGACCGGCGCGCGCGACCATTTCTTCCGGCAGGAGAGCGGGCGGTTCGTCGACGCCACGGTCGAGGCGGGTCTCGAGGACAGGGGGCTGGCCTACGGCTTCGCCGTGCGCGCCGCCGATTTCGACGGCGACGGCGACATCGATCTCTACGTCGCCAACGACTCGGACGCCAATTACCTGTATCGCAACGAGGGGAACGGCACGTTCAGGGAGATCGGCTTGTGGGCCGGCAGCGCCCTCAGCGCCGCCGGGGCGGCGCAGGCCGGCATGGGGGTCGCGGTCGGCGATACCGCCGGCACCGGCAGGCTCGACATCGTCGTCACCAATTTCTCCGAGGACAACTCGACCCTGTACCGCAACCTGGGCGGCGGGCTGTTCGAGGACGCCAGCGAAGAGACCGGCGTCGGACCGGCGACCTGGCGAATGATGTCGTGGGGCGCCGCGCTCGCCGACCTGGACGCCGACGGCGACCTCGACCTGGCGATCGCCGCCGGGCACATCTATCCGCAGATCGATCGCCATCCGGAGATCATCGGCACGTACCGACAGACAAATATGCTGTTGGAGAACGCCGGCGGAAGATTCCGCGACGTCACCGCGCGCGCCGGGCCCGGTTTCGAAATTGCCGAGTCGAGCCGCGGGCTGGCGGCGGGCGACTACGACAATGACGGCGACGTCGATCTCCTGATCACCAACCTCGACGCGCCGCCGACGCTGCTGCGCAATGACACCCCCGGCGGCGCCTGGCTGACGATCGCCTGCGTGAGCCGCCGCGGCGGCCCCGGACCGATCGGCACCGTCGTCACGGTGAAGAGCGCCGGCCGGACGCTGCTGCGCGACATCGCCGCCGGCGACTCGTTCATGAGCAGCCACGACCCGCGGCTGCACTTCGGGCTCGGCGACGCGACGCGGGCCGAGGAGGTCGAGGTGCGCTGGCCGGACGGCAGCCGCACCGTCCGCCGCGACGTCCCGGCCCGGCAGTTCCTCGTCATCCGCCAGGGGCCGTAAGCCAGCTCAAAAAGTTCTGCCGTGGGCACCGGGGGGCGGCCCGGAGCGGGGCTGGCGGGGCACGCGGTCGTTGCGCCCGGATCGGCTGGAGAACGCCGACAGGCGCAACGCCGCTTCTCTCTCCCGCGACCGGCCGCGCACACTGCGCGCGGCTTCGGTCGCGGTCCGAGATAGCCCCGC
>JAGYID010000164.1 GCA_018606725.1 Acidobacteriota bacterium | reverse complement strand
CAGCCTGATCGCGATCTTCGCCTTCCTGCAGGCGGCCAATTACGTGATGATCTACGCCTCGCTCCTCAAGCTGCGCCGCTCCATGCCCGATGCCAAACGACCGTTCCGCGTCGGAGGCGGCGCCATCGGCCTGACGTTGATCGTGCTGCCGCCCTGCGCGGTCGCGCTCCTGGCGGTCTGGGACAGGGACCCGAAGACGATCCTGCTGCGCATCGCCGCGCTGGCCATCGGCCCGATCGCCTATCTGATCGCGGTGCGGGCCCGCCGCCGGGCCGTCCCGGCGTGAGTCACGTGCAGTCGCCGGTTGTGCGAGGCCTCCGGAACGTCTAGAATCCGCGCTTCGGCGAGCCGCGTCCCCATCGTCTAGCCTGGCCCAGGACACCGCCCTTTCAAGGCGGTAACACGGGTTCAAATCCCGTTGGGGACGCCACCTTGTGGTAAAAGAACGGCTTCAGATTCCGCCATCTTCGCCGGCGGGCGTCTCCGCGCCGGCGGCCACCCGGTGGGAGGAGGATCCATGAAGCGCGCATCACGATTCGCGGTTCGCGTTCTCGTCCTCGCGGCTGTCGTCGCGGGCTTGACGATCATCGGCGGCCTGTCGCCAAAGGCGACGACGCCCTACCTGTCGGCGCTGGCCGACCTGAGCGCAACCCAGACGCTGGCGGCGCCCGCTTGCAATTTCAAGGGGTGCGCCAAAGGACCGGGTGGGGGGGCGAGCTGCAAGAGCTCCGGTTCGCCCTACAACTGCAGGAACGTCGCCGGCGGCTGCCAGCTCACCGCCTGCTGAGGCCCGATCGATCCGGCGCCGTCGGTCCAGAGAGGGCCCCCCCGCTGTCTCAAGTGACCCGCTCCGCGCCCCGCCATAACGGGTAGAATCCCGCCCGCCGGCCGGGTGCCGGAGCGAGGTCGCCATGTACGCCATCGCCGTGGTCCGGTACCGCAAGCCACTCGAGGAAGTCCTCGTCCACATCGACGCCCACCGCGCGTTCCTGCGCGGCCTCAAGGCCAAGGGTGTCCTGCTCGGCTCGGGGGCGCTCGACCCGCGCTACGGCGGGGCGCTGCTCCTGCGCGTGCCCGACGGCGACGTCAACGCGGCGCTCGACCGGATCCGCGACGAGGACCCGTTCACGCGGGCCGGCGTCGCGCAGTACGAGATCTGGGCGTGGAACGTGAGCATCGGCAAGGAAGACCTGGACAGGATCTGACGGAGCGCGGCCCCGCTCTGTCGCAACCGGTATCGGCGGGAGTGGAGGGAACCGAGATGGAAGTCGCGCGTTTGACGATGAAGAGGCGGGCCGGGCTCCGCGCGGTGACGGCGGGCTGTCTTCTGGCGGCAGTCGCAGGGCTGACGGCGGTTCTGGCGGCGCCGGCCGGCGCGGCGCTGACCGAGGCGGCGGCCGACGCGAAGAAGGCGCTCAAGGCGAAGCACGGCGACGCGGAGACGGCGCGCATCGAGCGCGGTGTCGAGCAGGTGTGGCGCCGATGACGCCGCTCGACGAGCGGCTGCCGCTGTTCGACCCGACGGCGCACTTCAGCGACGACATGTTCTCGAGCAAGCTGGCGTTCGTGGCGCTGCTCAACTTCCCGGTCACGAGCCTCAAGGAGAAGCTGGACCAGGGGATGGGCTGGTCGCGGCGGCAATGGGCGGAGACCCGGCTGGCCGGGCGGTTCACCTCGCGGGTGCCGGCCGAGGTCGGGCAGGCGATCACCGCCGCCGAGGCGGACGCCGAGACGTACATGAACGCCTACAACATCTTCATGCATCACCTGACGACGGCCGACGGTCGGCGGCCGTTCCCGGCCGGGATGCGGCTGATCACCCACTGGAACCTGCGCGACGAGCTGAAGGCGCATTACGCCGACCCGGACGGTTTGGAAGCCCAGCGGCTGATCGCCGTGGTGATGGACCGGATCGTCACGGAAGAGATCCCGCGCGCGGTGATCAACAACCCGCTGCTGGACTGGGACCCGGTCACCAACGCCGTGACCGTCGCGAAGGTCAAGGACGCCGACCCGCCGGCCGGGGCCGCCGCGTCGCCGAGCGCCGAGCGAAATCCGGACAGGCGGTACGCCGCCTGGCTCGGCATTCACCGGGCCCTCAGGAAGGCCGACCCCTACGAGCCGGAGGAACCGACATACATCGATCGCAGCTTCAACCTGCAGCGCGAGATCCCCGAGCCCGAAGTCAAGGCGCTGCTGGAGTCGGTGCTGACCTCGCCCCTCGGCCAGCGCGCCGGGCGGCTGATCGAAAAGCGCCTCGGCCGCCGGCTGGAGCCGTTCGACATCTGGTACGCCGGCTTCAAGCCGCGCAGCAAGTACGCCGAGGCGGAGCTCGACGCCATCACCAAGGCGCGCTACCCGACGGTGCAGGCGTACGCCGCCGACATTCCGCGGCTGCTGCGCGACCTCGGATTCTCGAAGCAGCAGGCGCGTTTCGTGTCGGAGCGGATCGTCGTCGAGCCGTCGCGCGGCCCCGGTCACGCGCTCGGGGCGCAGATGCGCGACGACAAGGCGCACCTGCGCACGCGGGTCGGCGCCGACGGCATGGACTACAAGGGCTACAACATCGCGGTGCACGAAATGGGGCACAACGTCGAGCAGGTGTTCTCGATGACCGGCATCGACCATACGCTGCTCGACGGCGTGCCGAACAACGCCTTCACCGAGGCGTTGGCGTTCGTGTTCCAGGCGCGCGACCTGGAGCTGCTCGGCCTGCAGGGGCCGGGCGCCGAGGCGGAACACCTGCGCGCCCTTGAGGACTTCTGGGCGACGCGGGAGATCGCCGGCGTCGGGCTGGTGGACATCGCCGCCTGGCGCTGGCTGTACGCGCACCCCGACGCCACCCCGGCCCGCTTCCGGGACGCCGTCGTCGGCATCGCCCGGGACGTGTGGAACAGGTACTACGCGCCGATCTTCGGGGTGCGCGACGTGACCCTGCTCGCCATCTACTCGCACATCGTCGAGTTCCCGCTGTACGTGTGCGACTATCCGCTGGGCCACCTGATCGCCTTCCAGGTGGACGCGCACTTCCGCCAGTCGGGAAAACTCGGGGCGGAGTTCGAGCGGATCACCAAGCTCGGGAACCTGACGCCCGACGCGTGGATGCGCCAGGCGGTCGGCGGCCCGTTGTCGGCCGGGCCGCTGCTGGAGGCGGCGGGCGCGGCGCTCCAGGCTATGGAGCAGGAGCCGCCGGCGGGCGGCCCCGCTTCATGAAGAGGTAGATCAGCGACGGCAGAAGCAGGGCCGCGCCGCCGATCGTGGCGACCAAAACGTCGTCCTTCGCGGTCGTCACCAGGACCACCAGCCAGGTGGCCGTCGGCACCAGGAAGTTGATCCAGACGCCGACGGTCCCGCCCGGCAGCCGGAAGCATCCCGGGCGGTCCGGGAACTTGCGGCGGCCGACGATGACGGTGGCCAGCAACAGCACGTCGTACGCCCCGAATGCCCAGACGTTCATCTCCAGCAGGCGCTCGAACGACACCGCCGCCAGGGCCGAGTACGCCACCGCGTAGAGGACCAGGATCCGGTATGGCGTGCCGAACTGAGGGTGCAGACGTGAGAAGAGTTTCGGCAGCTTGCCGTCGGCGGCGAACGCCCAGCCGAGCCGCGACCACAGGAGCAGGTACGACATGAAGATGACCGTGAAGCTGGCGACGCTGGAAAGCGACAGCCACAGCTGCAGCACCGGGCCGCCGAGCGCCCCGCCGATGATCGCGAACTGCCCGGAGGCCCAGGTCTCCCATTGGCCGTACGCCGCCAGCCCGGCGATGGTCGGCAGGGCGTAGCTGAGGACGACGAGCGGCGAGGCGATCAAGAGCCCCAGCGGAATGGTCCGCGACGGGTTCTTGATCTCCTCGGCGGCGGCGCTGATCTCCGTGTAGCCGGAATAGAACCAGATCGCCAGCGCCAGGCCGGCGCCCAGCCCCTCCAGCGGCTGCGTCCCCGGCAGGGCGAACGGCACGAACGGGTTGTGGCGGATGTTGAAGGCGGCGGCGACCACCAGCCACACCAGGGGCGCGATCAGGAAGACGTTGAGCGCCACCGCCGCCCCGCCGACGATCCGGATGCCGCGCAGATTGAGATAGGTCAGGAAGGCGATGAACCCCACCGCCGCCAGCCAGCGTGAAAGGCCGGTGTCGAGGAAGGTGATGCCGAAGACGGCGTGGAGAATGATCGGCAGGGACTTGGCGAACAGGACCGGGTACAAAGCGTTGTCGAGGAACGACGAGGTCAGGCTCAGGGCGCCGGACTGGAAGCCCCAGAACTCGCCGAGGATCACCCGCGACCAGCGGTAGTAGCCGCCTTCGATCGGCATCAGCGACGACAGCTCGGCGGTGGCGAACGCCACCGGCACGCCGTACAGCCACGGCGCCGCGAACAGCAGCAGGATCATCAGGCCGGGGCCGGTCGAGGCGACGTAGTCCTCGTTGCCATAAGGCCCGCCGCACGCGGCGGCGTAGATGATGCCGACGACGGCGAGCAGGCCGGCGCGCGCCTGGAAGCGGCCGTCGAAACGGACGCCGGGGGCGCCTTCGGACGGCGGCGCTGCTCCGGACGGCGGCGCGTCCCCGCCGGGGCCGCTCACGGCGCGGTTCCCTTGCGCAGGATGCGCACCGGTCCGTACTCGCCCTCGAGGTCCAGGTCGGCCAGGAGATCCGCCTTGGTGTAGGAGGCCAGGACGACCGCCCCGTCATGCATTTCGCGCTGCAGCTTGTCGACCATCCGATCCTCGCCGAGGCTGCCGGAGCCATAATAAAAAATGACGTCGTAGCGCGACAGATCCTCGCGGAAGAAATCGCCCCGGCGCAGGACCGCCCGTGCCGGATCGATCAGGTCACGCAGTCGGCCGCGGGCGGCCAGCGCGATGGAGTGCAGCTCGCGGTCGTACTCGATGCCGGTCGCGTCCGCGCCGAGAAGCGCCGCCAGGAACACCACCCGCCCGTCGCCGCTGCCGAGGTCGAGGAAGCGGACCCCGGGCTTGACGGCGGCCACGAAGGCGGGGGCCAGCTCCTCGAGGAGCGACGGGTAGAACAGCCCCTTCTTCACCACCTCCTCGGTCTTGAGATACTTGATCTGCAGGCGCGGATCGAGCGCCACGTCGGTCGGCGGCGGGCCGCTGCGTCCCGACATGCGCTCCAGCAGGGCGGGCGGGTAGGCCGCGAAGCAAATCGTCTGAATCCGCCGCAGCTGCTCGGCGAAGCCCGCCGGGTCGGCGCCCGGCGGCGCGGACGGCGCCCCTGCCCGGGCGGTGGCGGTCGCGACGCAGGCGATCAGGAGCGCCGCCGCCGTCCGCCGGCTCAACGTTTGGCTCCGCGGTTTTCCTGGCCGGTCTGGCAGGCGACGCAGTGGGTGGCGAACGGCACGGCGCGCAGCCGCGGCAGGGGGATCGGCTCGCCGCAGGCGGCGCACAGGCCGTAGCGCCCGGCGTGCAGTCGCGCCAGCGCGGCGTCGATCTGCCGCAGCGTCTGATCGAGGGCTTCGAGGACGGCCACCTCGGCGCCGCCCTCGCGGCTCGCCTTCCAGCCGTGCACCCCCTCGCTGTCGCCGGCGGCCGCCCCGGACTGCTGCTGCTCGAGCGCCTGCCGGTAGCGGCTCTCGGTCTCGCGCCGCCGCGTCATCAGCAGCGCGTTCAGTTCGGCGCGGCGGGCTTCCGGGTTGTCGGGTGGTCCCATGACCGGGAACGGCTCCTGGGGATCGCTTGCGGCGCTGCGCTGCCGTCATCTAAGATGCCGCCACCATGGCGGTCTGGCTCATCCCCACCCTGGCGAGCCTGTTCCTGTACGGCATCGGTCAGGGGCTGGTGAAGAAATATATCGCAGAAGTCCCGCCGGCCCGGTTCTGTCTTTTCTTCGTCGTCGCCAAGACCATCCTGAATCTGTCCTACTTCGCGCTGTTTCACCGGCAGCCACTGCTGGGCGGGGGCCAGTTTGCCGCGACCTGCCTGGTGGCCTACGTCCTCGACGGACTCGGCTGGGTGCTGTATTTCGAGGCGATCGTCCACGGCCCGATCGCCATCGTCGGTACGCTCTCCGCCGCCTATCCTGCCCTGACCATCCTGTTCGCCCGCGTCTTCCTGGGCGAAGCGTTGAATGGCCTGCAATATGCCGGCGTGGCGCTGGTGATTTCCGGCTGCGTCGGGTTGTCGTACGCGCCCGCGCCCCCGGGCGGCGGGGCCAAGAGCAACCGCTGGATCGCGCTGTCGTTCATGGCGCTGCTGATCTGGGGCTGCTCGTCGACCATGGTCAAGGCGTCGTATCGCCTGCCGGGGGCGGACGAGGTCAATGTCATGGTGTTCAACACCATCGGCGCGATGGCCACCCTCGGCGCGTACGGCTTCGCCTGGCTGGTTCTCGGTGAGCGGGTCAGCGCCTGGCAGGCCGCCTGCATCGCCGCCATCCTCGTCGGCATGGCCTGCACCCCAGGCGCAACCTAGGAGCCTGTCCGGGTTAGGAGCCTGTGTCCGGGTATTGGGCCTGGACGCGCGCCGGTCCCGGGTTCAGAACGCGTAGCGGAGCGACACGTACGGGAACGAGGCGCCCCCGTAGGGCCCCAGACCCCAGCCGTAGTCCAGACGGATGACCAGCGGATTGCGCGGGATGGCGAAACGCAGCCCGACGCCGGCGCCCGCGATGGCCGGGCTGCGGCCGTCGAGCGTCCCGGAGACCAGGCCGCTGTCGACGAACACCGCCGCCTTGAGCGCCTGCAGCAGTCGCGGGCGGTGCGGCGGCAACTCATCCTCCTGGCCGGGCGTCCAGGCCAGCGGCGGCCTGGCGAACGGCAGCCACAGCTCCGATTGCAGCGACGCCATGTCCCGACCGAGGAAGGAATCGTCGCGAAAGCCGCGCACCGTGTTGGGGCCGCCGAGGCTCCACAGCTCGAACGCCGGGACCTCGCGATCGATGGCGCCGGCCAGCGTGTGCAGGTCGAACTCGACCCCCGAGCGCAGCCGGCCGTGCAGCGTGGCGTCGAGCCCCAGCCGGATGAAGTCGCTCGTGCCGGACGACGAGCCGATGGCATGCTCGAGCAGCGGCGCGAGATGGAGCGACAGGCTGGGATGCCGCCAGGTATGCCGCCAGGCGTAGTCGGCCCCGATCTGCAGCAGGGTCAGCGCTTCCTCGGGTGTGCCGGGCACCGGCTCGCTGAGATCGGTGCGCTGGTAGCGGACGCCGAACTGCAGGTGCAGGTCGTGCGGCGCCGGCACCCGGAGCGGCCGCAGACCGAAGGCCACGGCGCCGCCGGAATTGCGCTCGTCGGTGTTGACGCCCGCCAGCACCCGGTTGTTGAAGTAGCTGGAGAAGCCGCGCACTTCGAAGTCATACAGGTTCCGGGGATCGTGGCGGGACGCCAGAAACGGCGAGCGGTAGACGATGTCGGCGCCGATCGCCGAGTTCCAGGTGGCCGACAGGTTCAGCCGGTCGAGGGCCCCGAACACCTCGTCCTTCTGGTAGACCGCGCCGACGGCGCCGCCGCGCTGCGGTCCGTACGAGGCGGTGCCGCCGAGGTAATTGGTCTCGCGCCGGTCGCGGACCTCCTCGGAGGCCTGCGGCGCGACACCCTGGATGAGATACGCGCCGGCGGGGAAGGGGCCGTCCTGCGGCGCGCCGGGGATGAATGCGACGGTGTAGCCGGCACGCAGCAACGCATCGCGGTCGCCGCGGTAGCGCTCGAAATTGTACAGATCGCCGGGCCTGGTCTTGAGCAGGCCGCGCAGGGCGGCGCGCGGCGCGTCAGGGGGCACCGGGTAGAGACGGACCCGCTCCTCGACGAGATCAGAGGCGGTCACGCCGATGCCGGTCAGATCGACCGGGTCGAACGTGACGAGCGCAATGACGTGGCTGCTCTCCCGGACGGTGATCGACGCGCCGTCGGCTCCGCAGACCGTAGCGATGGAAGGGACGTAGCCGAGGAACCGGTAGCGCGGCTCGAGGCGCGCCGCGACCGCCGCCGGATCGCAGCCGTCCTTCAGGGCGGGATCGACGATGTCCCGTACCCGCCGCTCGCTGAACACCGGCCGGTAGGACGGCTGGTCGGCCGGAGCGATGATCGTCACCGTCGTGACCGCGGCGGCGCACGGAGGGCTGACAAGCGCCACGACGATCGGAGCGAGAAACAGGCGGGCGGGATGGCGCATCGGGGCGACTGTCTAACCCGGCGCGGCGTCCCTGTCAAGCAGCGCCGCGGCCGGCCGCGGCCACTTTCCTGTTGATCCCGGCGCCGCACCCGGATGATACTCCACCGGCCATCGTGCCGGCCGGGCGCGGTGGATGACTGCGGGGCGAGGCGCGTGGCCCCGGCGGAGCGCCGGGACGAGACGGAGGAGAGGGGACATGCTGCGAGTCGTGCGGTTCGTTCGGATCCTGCCGATGGCGTTTCTCGGGATGCTGGCCTTGAGCGGCGGAAGCGCCTACGCCCGCATGACACAAGGGTCGTGGGAGGTCGGCGGCTACTACGCCTACAGCCGATTCTCCAACAACAGCAACTTCGGGGCTGAGAACGCCCTCGGTGTGCGCGGCTCGTACGCCGTCCGCGCCACGGGGATCATCGACTTCGATGTCGACTCCGGCAGCGCCCCCCACCAGGATGCGGACGACATCACCATCGACATCCGGAAGTTCGGCGTCTGCTACCGGCACCCCTTCTTCCTGAAGGGGCACGACAAGGTCACCCCGTTTTTCGCCGCCGGCATCGGCACGATCTTTTTCGATGACGGGGAAAACACCGGCAGGTCCAACACCTACCGCGCGGGTGGCGGCTTCACCTACGACTTCACGCCGCACCTGTCGTTCCGTTTCGACCTGCGGATCTTCCGGTTCCACGGCATCGAGGACATCGGCTACCGACCCGCCGTGCCCGGCCCGGCCGCGCTCGGGATGAGCCCCTCCGGGATGTACGCGTACGACGCGGTCCTCGGTATGTCGTACGCGTTCGGCGGCAAGAAGTAGGGCTCCCGCCATGGCGACGGCCCGGGCCAGCGCCTCCGTCAACACCTCGGCCAAGGTCGTGGCGGTCAACATCACCGATGAGGTCCGTCGCGCGTTGCGCGCCGCGGCGCTGCGCCAGGGGATCGCGGTGGTGAGCGCACCGCACACCACCTGCAGCGTGTGCGTCAACGAGGACGAGGCGGGGCTCAAGGACGACCTGACCCGCATGGCGGCGCTGCTGACCGCCGCGGTCGAGCCGCAGGGCGGCTTCCGCCACGACCGCATCGACAACAATGCACGCGCCCACCTGACCGCGGTTCTCGTCGGTTCGTCCGCGACCGTCCCGATCGTGGACGGCGAGCTGGCGCTGGGGACCTGGCAGAGCGTGTTCCTCCTCGAGATGGACGGACCGCGCACCCGCACCGTGACCATGACCTTCCTGGGGGACTAGGAGCCTGTCCGAGTAATCGGCCAGGCTCCTGAGGAGCCGGTCGTTGGGCGATCTGCTGCGCGGCTACGCGATCGTCAGCCTGTGCGGCTGGGCCGCCTTCCCGCTCCTGCACCGGCTGCTCCCGTCCCTGCCGGATCGGGGCTACGCGGCCAGCCGGGCATTCGGCCTCGTCCTGGCAGCCTGGATCGGCTACGCCGGCGCGACCGTGACGGGGCGCCCGTTGTCGGGCGGCGGCGCGCGCGCCGCCCTGGTCGTCGCGGCGGTCCTCAGCCTCGCGGGGCGCGCGCTCATCGACGCCCTGGCGCGGCGATCGGGTGCCGACGCTGACGAGTCGCTGTCCGCCTTCGCCCGGCGATGCGCCGGGACCGTCGCGCTGGTCGAGGCGCTGTTCTGCGGCGCCACCCTCCTGCTGGGGTGGCTTTCCGAGCACAACCCGGCGATCGATCCCGACAGCGAGCGATTCATGGACTACGCCCTGCTGCGCTCGACGTTGCGCAGTCCCGGGCTGCCGGCGGGCGATCCATGGTTCGGCGGCGCGCCGCTCAACTACTATCACTTCGGCTACGCGGTTGTGGGGTTCCTGATGCGCGCCGCCGGCGGCGGGCCGGCACGGCTGTTCGTGCCGGCCCTGGCGCTGGTGCATGCCCTGACGTGGTGCAGCGCCTTCGGCGTCGGCCTGGCGCTGTACGGCCGCCGGCGGCCGGCGATCGCCGCCGCGGCGGCGGTGCTGGTGGCCGGCAATTTCGAATGGGTCCGGCAATGGGTGACGCGTGGTTCCCTCGCCGGGTTCGACTGGTTTTCCGCCTCGCGCGTTCTTCGGAATGCCATCTGCGAGTTCCCGTTCTTCAGCCTTCTCTGGGGCGACCTGCATCCTTACGTCGTGGCGTTGCCGCTGTTTCTCGTGGCGCTGAACGTCGTCCTCGCCAGCCCCGGCCGATTGTCGCCAGGCGCCTGTCCGCCCGTCGATCACGTGACGGTGGCGATCGGCCGCGCGGGCGCGCTCGCCTTCATCGCTGGGGCCTGCCTCGCCGTCCACCCCTGGGACGCGCCGGTTCTCGTCGCCGTGGCGGTGCTCGTCTGGATGGTCTCCGGTTCGGTGCCGCGAACCATCGTGCTCGGGTTTGCGTCGTTTGCTCTCGCGCCGCTGCCGTTTGCCTTCGCGCTGCGCGGCTTCCGGCAGCACGGGCGGGGGCTCGGCTGGGTGCCGGTGCGCAGCGACCCGCTGGAGTGGGCGATGGCGTTCGGGCCGTTCGTCCTGCTCGCGGC